>NZ_JACHGW010000002.1:1200000-1537950 GCF_014202505.1 Armatimonas rosea
TTGGACAGTCGTCCCGCCCGTGAGGCGCTGCGCTTGGCTCCCAAAGTAGTTGGTCTGGATCTTGTAAACCCCGGGGACGGCGCGGCGGATCATGTAGTCCTCGGGGCCGTAGCCATTGGTAAAGTCGCGGGAGAGCTTGCCGCCGACCTGCGTGAGGGGATGGCTGTAGAAGCACTCTTCGCCTGTGGGCTCGATGACGTGCAGGTCCATGTCCGTGCTGTCCGAGTCCCAGGTCATGACGATCCGTACATCGCAGGCGAGGTTCTGGATCAGGCGCGGGTCGAAGCGGTGGCGTGTCTTGGGGTGCGCGGCGAGGATCGCATTGGCCTCGGTGAGGGCAATGACCTCGATCCCCTCGAAGCGGTCCCAGTGGCGCATGACGACCGTATACAGCAGCTCTAGCGCCCGCTCGATCTGCCCGAGATCGGCCAGAACCAGCGCGAGATCACGGTAGCTCTGGGGCTCCTCGCCCCGCAGGCGGAGCACTTTCTCAAAGAGGCTCGCCGCGAGCTGTTTCTCTCCCAGCTGCGCCAGCCGGTGTGCCAGAACCCGGAGCAGGGCCGCGTCCTCCAGCTGGAGGTCGGCCAGCGACGATAGCACGCGCAGGCCTTCATCGCGCCGCCCTAGCTGCAATAAGAGCTCGGCGCAGTCGAGATAGAAGGCCGGCGTGCTGGCGTAGGCCTCGCGCTCTTTGAGGTAGGCGGCGTAGGCCCCGCTTGGCCCCGCGGCCTTGAGGCTCTTGAGGTAGGGAGTATCGGGTGTCCATGCCTTGATCGTCACCCCCAGGCTCTTGGCGGGCTCTGGCTCCGGGAGAGCGGCCTTGGCAACGACACCACCAAAGGCCGGGCGCCCCCTGCCGCCACCAAAGCCACCGCCCATCATCCCTGGGGCTGCCGATGGCGCGCTCGCGGGAGCGGCACCACGGAGAAGGAGCTCACGGCGCTCGGGACGGCGCGTCTCGGACACGCGGGCCGCATCGGCCCGGCCCGTGCTCTCTGCGGGCGGAGCCCCTGTAGTGGGCCGCGGGGCCACTGCGGCGGCTCGGACCGTTAGGCCTTGGTCCTCACGGAGCTGCTTTTTCTCCTGAGCGAGCTTCGCGGTTCGGGGGAACTCCTTGCGCCACCAGCTCGTCCGCTCTTTCCACTGGGTGAGGACGCTCTGGAGCTGTTGCTCGTCCTTGGTGCGCTTGGTGGTTTTCTCTGTCTTCTCACGGCCCAGCCAGGCATCGTAGAGAACGGGGCGGGTGCGTGGCGGGGCGACATTGTGCTCGACATACTGCTCCAGGCTCTCCAGAACCAGGAGCGATGTCCCTGGCGTGACCAGGTTAAAGTCCGTTCCCAGAGCCAGGAGCGCCTCGTGGTTCTCGTCGGGGAGGAGCCCTAGGCGGGTCGCGCGCTGTGCGGCCCACTGCCGCGCGATCAGGCCATGGGCACTGGTGGCAGTGAGGGGAATCGCGACCGGGCGACGCTCCAGCACGGGGCCACCGGGGATGCCATAGAGCAGGGTCAGGCTGGCACCGCTCCCCGAGCGCAGGACGCGCCCGGTCACCGCTCCGTCTTGCCACTGCACATCGGCCACACCGTTGCTCTCGACCCCTAGGAGCGTGACCTGTGGGCGGCCCAGTGCGCTGGGATCGGTGCCATCACTGAGGGCACCGCCGGTCTGGGTACAGAAGTAGCGCAGCAGGCTCTGGTTGGCGCTATCGGAGGTTGCGACGGCGTAGACCGGCGTGCTGGGCGCGACCGTGGGCAGGCCATGGCCGAGGTTGGAAAACCCATCGGTGAACCAGAGCCAGTAGTCCTGGCGCGGGAGGTTCAGCGCACCCAGGGCAGTGCCACCGTCGAAGGGCTGGGCCTGGAGAAAGGCGAGCAGCTCCCGCGAGTCGCCGCGGGTAACTCGAAACGTCCGAGGGCGCTCCGCCCGCTCCCGCACCACCACGACCTCAACCGTCACGGACTTGTCGCGCAGGTGCTCACGGATCAGAGCAAGCTCCTTGCCGATATCTGCCTTGCGCCGGCTCAGGCTGGCGTCCCAGACAATCCCGATCCGGCGTGGCGCGACCCGCTCGATCTTGGCCTGTGGGGGCGTATCGGTGAGATAGAAAAAGGTCTCGGGCTGGGTACTGCTGGCACGTGTGAAGCTCTCGGTGACAACGGTTGGCTCGGTGCGCGGGGGGATGGTGACCGTGATATCCTGCTCCGCGCTATTCTCAAGAACCGCCTCCGTGGTCAGGCGGCTGTCGCTAGGAGCCAGAGTAAAGGGCCGCTTTCCCACCACGACACTGGCACTCGTGGCCCCGAGGACATCCACCGTGACCTTGCCCTCGGGGATTGCCGCACCAAAGCGCAGGGGGATCGTCCGCTTATCGGTGCTGTAGGTGATGCGGATGGTCCGGGTCCCGCCTGCGGGCAGGGGGTAGACCCGTGTGCGGAAGACATTGCCCTCCAGCTGCTCCAAGAGCCCCGGATCAACCCCCTTGCGAACCTCCTTTTCAAACACCACGCGTGCTTTCTCTTTCTCCACGGGTGTCGCGTCCACGAGCTCCCCTTGAACATCGAGCGCAAACCCCGAGACCGCGGCACCGTCGGGGAGCGGGAACGTCAGCTCACCCTCCAGCGTGCGCCGCGACGGGTTATGGAACACCAGGGTCTGGCTCACCTGGGTCAGGGGGCCAGCCACCGTGAGCTGCACATCCGCCCGCTCCAGCCGCACGGGGGCCGCTTGGTCCTCGTTGCTTACCTTGAGCTGCACAGGAGCGAGCCGCTGGCGAGGCTGGGTGCTCGTGTGGGTGCTCGCTGTGGGGGTGGCTCCTCGCAGAGTGTGGGTCGTGAGGGCAACGAGGCCACCCAGGGAAAGGACGAGTGCTGTTAGACGCATGATTTTTGTCTCCGGGCATTTGGTTCCGAGGGGGCAACAAAAGGTTCAAAATACGGTAGGATGGTCAGCATCATGAGTGAGTTTCTTCCCGCGTATCAGACCGTCCGGTTCTGCCCCCAATGTGGGGTTGCGGCAACCGCGGCGTCGGAGCGGTTTTTTGAGTGTGTTGCGTGTGGCTACCGGCTCTACTTTAACAATACGGTCGCAGTGGCTGTCTTGGCTGTCAATCCCAAGGGCGAGCTGCTCTTTATTCGTCGTGCGCGCGACCCGGGCAAGGGCAAGCTGGCGATGCCGGGGGGCTTTGTGGACGCCGGGGAGTCGGGCGAGGCGGCGGCGCGCCGTGAGGTCATGGAGGAGCTGGGGGTCTCGGTGGGCGACGTGCAGTTTCTCTGCTCCGCGCCCAATACCTACCCGTACCGTGGCATTGTCTACACGGTCTGCGACCTGTTTTTTGTGGCCTCCCTGCCCGAGCAAGAGTTCTCTCTCGCCCCGAAGGAAGTGGAGAGCGCGCTCTGGCTGGACCCCAAAACGGTGGACTTAGACGAGATTGCGTTTCCGTCGATGCGGGCCGCGCTGACTCTCTACCGGGGGGGCTTGTAGGTGGACGAAGGCTTTCCGGTTCGGGGGGAGTTTATCACACTGGGGCAGCTCCTGAAGGTGCTGGGGATTGCCATGACCGGTGGCGAGGCGAAGTTCCAGCTGGAGGACGGGGAGTACCTCGTCAACGACGAGCCCGAGACGCGGCGGGGGCGCAAGCTTCGGCCTGGTGATACGGTTACCTTCCCCGACGGTAGCTACCTACCGCTTACCCCACCAGCGGATGCCGAGGGCGGCGATGAGGCTTCCGGCGACACACATGACCAGCAAGGAGAGCAGCCGCCGGCCCAAGAGGTCAGCAAGCCGCCAGCCCGCCTCAAGCGCACGGGTTCCTACCGCGTTATCCGGCGCCGGCGTCGCTCCGGGTAGTGGCTTGGGCGTAGGCGGGGCGGGGGGCAGGGTCGGTGTCGGGGCCTCGAAGAGTGCCTTGGCCTGGAAGAAGACATAGCCTACGAGCGCGAGCCCGAGCAGGATCACGACCAGCGCGAGCAGGCGCGTGGCCAGTCGGCTCTCAGAGGGGGTAGTGGTGGTAGGTGACGCCATTGCTCCGGTGATTCTAGCCGATAAATCGCATGATGTCCACGGCACGCATCCCCGCACGTCGCGCCGCCTCGATTCCCGCGGGGCCGTCTTCGTAGACCACGCAGTCTTCGGGGGCAACGCCTAGGGTGCGGGCTGCCAGGAGCATCCCCTCGGGGTCGGGCTTGCCCTTGGCGACATCCCCGGAGCCGATCACGATCTGAAAGCGCTCCCGAACGCCTAGGATATCCAGGGTCTCCTCCACGAGCGAGCGCATTCCGCCCGAGACCACGGCCATCGGCACCACGCCCGAGAACCGCTCCAGCTCGGCTAGCACCGGCTCGATAGGGGTGAGCTGGGGGATGAGCTTCTGGTAGGTCATCTCCTTCTCGTGGGTGAGCTCGGCGAGGGCCAGAGTGACTTGGTGCTGCTGGGCAAGGCGCTCTAGGATCTCGTAGGCCGGGGCACCGGCCCAGGCGTAGAACTGCTCCTCGGTGAAGAGAGTGTGGTGTCCTGCACGGTCTAGGGTGGCACGCCACGCGCGGTAGTGGAGCGGCATCGTGTCCGCCAGGGTTCCGTCGCAGTCGAAGATCAGGCCGCCCGGCGTGAACGGGAGCGGCATGGAAATCAGATGATCCAGCACGCTCCCATCCTACCACGCGCACCGAGAAAAGCCGCGGCTAGTCCAGGGTTAAGTGGGGGCGAAGCTGGGCGAGCTTCTTCTCCCCGATTCCCTTGACCTCCAGCAGCTGGGAGAGCTCGGTGAACTTGCCCTGGCTGGTGCGGTACTCCACGATCCGTGCCGCCGTGGCCGGCCCGATCCCCGGGAGGCTCTCCAGCTCCTTGGCCGTGGCCTTGTTCA
Source organism: Armatimonas rosea (assembly GCF_014202505.1). Classification (NCBI taxonomy): domain Bacteria; kingdom Bacillati; phylum Armatimonadota; class Armatimonadia; order Armatimonadales; family Armatimonadaceae; genus Armatimonas; species Armatimonas rosea. The sequence goes on from NZ_JACHGW010000002.1 coordinate 1,204,856, forward strand.
GAGAGACCGTCCCCTCAAAAGCCTTCTTGCCTTCGGTCTTCTTGGCCTCTGACTTCTTGCTGGGGGATTTCTTGGTCTCAGCAGGCTTGGCATCGTCACTCTTCTTGACGGTTGCGGGGACCAGCTTCGCGGGCATCTGGCTGGCAGGGGTCTTCTCTTGGGCAAAGCCACAGACGGTCAGGCTCAAGAGAGCAAGGGCGCACACAATATTCTTCGTAGACATTTTCAAGGGTTTCCTCTCACTTGCGGAGGTCTCTCCTCCGCTTCGCCCCTATAACGGGTGAGAACCCTGGAATCTGATAAAAATCGAAAAATATTTTTTTGGTTAGTAGCCGCGCCAGCTCCCGCCACCGCCGCCGACCATCACACGGACCTCGAAGCTGTGCTTCCACCAGCCCGTGCGCAGGTCCTCGGCGTTGGGGCCCGGGGCGTTCGACGAGAGATAGACCGCGCTGCGGTACTCTCCCCCGGCGAGGCGCGCGGCGGAGACCACGAAGCCGATCTTGATACTGGCACCGGGAGGAAGGACCAAGGGGAGGTTGGTGGGGCGAACATTGAGCCAGGCGTGCTGGGTGGCGACCATGCGGATCAGCAGGGTCGCATCGCCGTCGTTCTTGGCCTCGATGGAGAGCAGGCCCCCGCCGCCTTGGGGAACCAGCGGGCGATCCGGCTGGCTACAGACCAGCTTGGCGACTCCCTTGGTGGGCGTGGGAGTGTTCTGCTCCGTGATGGCCGGTGCGATCGTGCGGGGCAGGTCACCAAAGAGCGGAGCAGGTACCCCGGCACCGCCCGGAGTCTGGGAGGCGACCGTTGCCACGGCGGTGGCGGTGGGGCGTGAGACCGGGGCCGTGGCGAGCTTCTCCAGGCTAGAGAGCACCTCGCGCAGGGCGGCGATACTCTCACAGCGCAGGGTGATTCCCTCGATACGGCTACGGACAGTTGGGGTGGCGAAGGGGCCGGTGGTGGGCAGGAGCGCCGCAACGAGCTTGGCCATCGCCTGGATATCGTTCTCCACCGTGAGGGCTCCGTTGTAGACCGCGCGGTGGTGGGGAGCGGCGGGATCGGTCGCCCCAAAGTCCGTGAGCATCACCGAGCCATCGTCGGCGACCAGGATATTCTCGTAGGAGAGCCCACCGTGGGGGAGCTGGCGGCCGTGGGCGTACTCCAGCCCCTCGAGGACCGGCAGCAGGAGGCTCCGGAGCGTCTCGATATCGGGACGTCCCCCCTGAGCGGAGAGGCGCTGGCGCAGGTTCTTACCGCGTGCCACATCGCGCACCACGTAGATCTGGTTGTCGTCGAGGAGCCAGCGCCGGGTGTGGGCGATCGCGGGGTGGTCGAGGGTGAGGGCCTCGGTCAGGCGGGAGCGGTTTCCCGTGGTGGCGAGGCGCTTGAGCAAGACCGGGCGCTGCATGACGGGGTCGCGGGCGAGCCAGACCGTGCTCCCTGGTGTCGGGGTCTCCACGGTGCTGGGGCTCTCAAACATACTGAGAATGGTACTCTCTGCCATGATAAAACTTTAGCTCATTATACGGCTAGCCAAGCGACAGGCTGTAGAGGACACCGTTGGTGGAGGTGAGAAAAACTGCACCGTCGGCCAGCGCGGGCGCGGCGATAATCTGGGAGCCAATGGTCCCGGTCTCGTAGAGGCGCTCCATGGTTCGGCCCGGCGCAGCGCCGTAGACATCGCCATCCGTGACCCCAAAGAGAAGCGCACCGGCCAGGACCACCGGCGACGAGCGCACGGGGCGGCGGGTGGGGTAGCGGCGGACCGCGCGGCCGAGCGCAGCGCTCACCAGATGAATCCCATCCTCGCCCGGTAGGTAGAGCAAGCTACCGTCGCAGGCAGGAGTTCCCGCGAGTACGGCACTGGTGACCTCGACCTGCCAGAGCTCCTTGCCGGTCTGGAGCTCGTGGGCGAAGACCTTGCCGGTGTTGGTGGCGGAGTAGACCTTGCCTTCGTAGACCAGAGGGGCGGCCTGGAACTGTCCCAGCCCATTGGCACGCCAGAGCAGCTGGCCCGTCTCCAGGGCAAGACAGCTCAGCACCCCGCTGTCGTCGTGGACCAGTACCCGGCCATCGGCATAGGCAGGAGCGGTCATCACCGGCCCCTCAAGCGGAGTGAGGCTCACACCCGTCCCCTGCGCCAGGCCGATCTGGGCGAGGCCACCGCCGTTGGGAGTGACCAAGGGAACCAGGAGCGGGCCTTCGGGCGTGGAGGCAACGGGCGCACCGTAGACCTTGCCCTCCAGCGTGCGCTCCCACAGGCGGGTCCCACGGAGCGCATCGGCACAGATCAAGAGCCCCTCGACCGTCGCCGCGTAGAGCTGGCCCTCGTGGATCGTGACCCCACCGCGCTCGGGGTAGACCGGGTCCGCGAGGGGGTACGGGTCCCAGAGCGGGGCACCGGTGTCGCTCTGGAAGGCGTAGATATGGGCATCCCCCTCCGCGGTTGCGGCCGCCGCGGCGACCATCCCATAGGCGGCGGCGGGAGCGCTCCAGAAGAGGACATTCTCGGCGCGGCTAGGCGGCACCGACGGGTACGACCAGCGGCGGGTGAGCGCGACATTCGCCCCCTCGCGCACGGTGGTGAGCCCCAGGCTATTGAGGTCGCGAGAGCCCGTGTGGCCGGAGTCGCCGCCCAGCACGGGCCAGTCGGCGTTGCCACGGACAATATGCGACGAGTCCGCGATGCACTGCTGGGCACGCCAGGTATTGGGGGTGGAGCAGATCGGGCAGGGGCGCAGGCGCTCGAAACAGAACGGGCAGAAGGCGGGGATACTGGCCCCATCGCTCAGGTCTGCATCGAGGGTGCGCTCGCACGATGGGCAGATCGCCACGGGGAGCCGGACATAGACCATGGCGCTCATGGTCGGTAGCGGCGACGAGCCCGCGCCGCCGAGGCGCTGGCTCAGGAGGGTGATGGGGGCGGCGGGTGGGCCTCCTGCCTGGAGCTGCGTGCGTGCAGCGTCTACCCGCACGGTCACCGCAATCGCCTGCTTCTCGCCCGGCGCAAGTGCGGTCTCCTGAGGCGCGAGGCTAAGCCAGTCTGCCGTGCCGGAGAGCTTGACATAGAGCGCCGTCTGCGGATCACTATTCGTCAAGTGAAAACGTAGCGTCTTTGTGCCACCGGCAAGGTAGTCTGCGGGAGAGAGAACCAGGGTTCTCAGGTCTGCGGGAAAATCGGTTTCGTTGGAAGTCACTGCCAAATCCTGGGCATTTTAGCACATTTTTGTAGGTCGATCGCGCCTAGGCGGCACGGAGCCGGGGAAGCGCGGTTTTCTGAGCCAGAAAGCGGGTCAGCGCGGTGGCCGGAAGCGGCGGGGTAAAGAGGTATCCCTGGCCGTGGTCTGCACCTAAGGCACAGAGGCGCTGGTACTGGCTTTGTTGCTCAATGCCCTCCGCCGTGACCTCAAGCTGGAGGGCGCGGGCAAGGGCGATAATGGCGCGGACAATCTCTTCACTCTGGGCACGCGCCTTGAGATCGGTGCTGGTGAGGGCGCTGACAAAGCTCCGGTCCACCTTGAGGGCGTGCACGGGGAGGCGGCTGAGGTACGAGAGCGATGAGTACCCGGTGCCGAAGTCATCGAGGGCGAGGCGCACTCCCAGAGAGTCGAGCTCCTGGAGCTTGCTGAGGCAGGTGTCGGTGTCTTGGAGGAGGATGCTCTCGGTGAGCTCCAGGGTGAGCGCCGTGGCGGGGAGGCCGGTCTGCTCTAGGGTGCTGGTGACCATGCGAACAAACTCAGGGTCGTGGAACTGGCGCTCGGAGACATTGACATTGATGTGCAGGCGGCTCTGGGGGAGCTCCGCGCGCCACCGGGCCATGTCGCTACAGGCCTGACGAAGGAGCGCGGCCCCGAGGGGCAGGATCAAGCCGGTCTCCTCCGCGACAGGGATAAAGCGGGCAGGAGAGAGCGAGCAGCCGTCTTTGGTCTGCCAGCGGGCCAGGGCTTCAACCGCGACTACCTCGTGCGTCTCTAGGTGAAGAATGGGCTGGTAGTGGGGGACAATCTCGCCGGTCTGGATCGCCTGACGGAGGGCTCGCTCCAGCTCAAAGCGCTCCCGTGCCTCGTCGTCCATGTGCGGATCGAAGACGCAGTAGCTTGCCTTTCCCTGGCTCTTGGCATGGTGCATCGCGGTATTGGCATTGCGCAAGATATCCTGGGGGGTCCCGGAGCGGGAGTAGGCAATCCCAATGCTCACGGAGACGAGGACCGTGCTCTCAGCGAGGACGAGAGGCGTGCTGAGCTCGGCACAGATGCGCTGTGCGAGTGCAAGTGCCTCCTCAGGCTGGCTAGCGTAGGGCAGGAGAACGGTGAACTCATCTCCCCCAAGGCGCGCGATTAGCCCGCGCCCTGCGACACTCTGGCGCAGGCGCTCGGTGAGGGCGATTAGCACGGCATCGCCGACTTGGTGCCCAAAGTTATCGTTAATTAGCTTGAAGTTATCGGCATCGACAAATAAGAGCGCAAAGGTATGCCCCTGAAGCTGCCCTAGCGCGTCGAGGAGGTACCGTCGGTTGGCGAGGCCGGTGAGCGGGTCGTGGTTTGCCTGGAAGCTCAGCCGCGCCTCACTCTCCTTGCGCTCGGTGATATCGGTGTTGATCCCAACCGCGTACCAGTGATCGGGGCCAAGCCGCTTGAGCTCGACATCTTCCTGGAGCCAGCGCAGGCTCCCGTCCAGCGTGCGCAGGCGGAGCTCCTGGGTATAGCCGCTCTTGCCCGTGAGGAGTGCCTCGGTACTACTGCGATCGCTGGCAAGCCTGTCCTCCTGCTCGATTGCGCGGTAGAGCGCCTCGGTGTAGTCGATACCAGGCGCAACGGGGACACGGAGCCAGGAGCGGACATTCTCCTCCGCAAAGAGCTGGACATCCCAGGAGAAGTAGCTTCCACTGGCAAGCATCCCTTGGGCACGGGCCTCCTCCACCGCGAGGGGATCGCTCTCGGGGATGGGGCAGCGCTCGATCCAGGCGCGCCAGATGATGCAGCGGGCAGTGGTCAGAACCCGGTCCAGCGCCTCTTCTGCCACTTTGAGCGCGGTGATGTCCGTACATACCCCCGAGACGTGCCAGCGTCCCGGCCCGAGCGCTGTGACAGTGGCTGATTCCTGAATCCAGATGCGCCGACCATCCGCACAGACAAGGCGATAGCTCTGACAGTAGCTTGTGGCTCCCGTTCGGAGCACCTTTTTGCTGATCTCATCACAACTGACCCAGTCATCTTCATCACGAGCATTACAAAACGCCTCCTCGAAGCTCGTTCCCTCAGGCCAGGCCAGAGGGAGCCAGCGGTGGACCGCCTCTGGGAGATGCACGGTCAAGTCCCAGTCTAGGATGGTTTTCTCTTCCGTATCGAAGTACTGCGAGGGCACCAAATCGGAGGAGGCAACCTTGATCTCGGTGACCGTCGCCTCCCAGAGTAGGCAGTGGGACGTGCTCAAGACACGGGTAAGGTGCTCGTCACCAGCTGCGGGGGGATGAGGTGTCGTCTGGGCCATACTACTTTTTTATAGTATTGGCTCGTGAGGCAAGAATCTTAAATCGGTATCAGGCCCGGCGCTGTTTCTTGAAGAAACTGATGAGCTTCTCGGGCGCGATCGGGGGATAGGCATGGCCGTCGTCGTGGAGAACCACCTCGACCGGCGCTCTCTCTCCGTTGATGCGCTTGGCGGCATCGATGGCGGCTTGCTGGCTCTCCCACGTGACAATCGGGTCGTTCTTGCCCCCGATATGCATCAGGGGGCAGGGTTTTGCGCTCCGCACGAGCCGCTCACCCGCGCCCGCGACCACGCCTAGAGCGGCGAAGAGCTCGGGCCTCTGGCCCCAGAGGTAGTAGGTAAAGCCGCCGCCGTTGGAGTGCCCCGTGCAGTAGAGACGCTTCTCATCGACACGCCACTCGCGCTTGGCTGTCTCTAGCATCGCGTCGAAGAGCTCCAGGTCCCGATTGGCGATCAGACCACCACCGAACATCATCCAGCCCGGCTTGCCGCCGTCGGGGTCGCGCGGTGTCTTGGTGGGGAGACCGTTGGGGTAGACAAAGATCGCCTCGGGCCAGAGTGCCTGGAGGTTCCAGCGCTGGGCGCAGTACCCACCGTTGCCACCATGTCCATGAAACCCAAAGACAATCGGTGCCCCCTCGGTCTTGGGGGGAAGCACCACGACCGCGGTGCGCTTCACTCCCTTGATCGTCCACTCTTTTTGTCGCTCTCTCATGCCGCTAACGACGCAAACAACTGCGACGTTGTTCAGGAGAGCGCCTTGTAAAAAAATAGGCTGATTTTTATCAGATTCGGGGGGCTTCAGCCGTTATAGGGGCGACAACGAAGGGAGCTTGATCCATGAAGATTGCGATTGATTTTGAAGGAACCCTCACCCCGGAGTGTGGGGAGTTTGCCTGCGAGCCCCGCGGCGTGCTGGGCCGCTGGCTCTTTGATTTTTCCCTGCGACAGGGGGCACGTACGCTCCTGCGCGAGCTGGCTCAGAGCGGCCATACCCTCACCCTCTACACCCGCCTGCCGGTCTCTGCGTGGCGACTGCTGCTGTGGTGCTGGCTGGTCGGCTTGCCGGTGACCCATGTCATTGCCGGCCAGTGCCAACCCCCCGAGGCTCCGTGGCCGCCGTGGCAGGGGCAGGACCTCCTCCTCGACGACGAGCCACGGCGGGTAGCGCTTGCGCGGCAGAGAAGGGTTCGTGGGATCGTCGTCACCAACCGGGAAGCGGACTGGACCGCCCGCATCCGTGAGGTCAGCCAGCAGGAAGCCTCGCCAGCAGTCCGTGTTTATAGGAACGGGATACGCTCTGCATGAACAAGACAACCTCCCCGAAAACACTCCTGGACATGCCGACTCTGGAGACCCTGGCAACCTTTCTGCGGGTCTATGCCCACCCACTGCGGGTTCGTATCATCGACTATCTCGCGAGCTCCAAGCGTCCCCGCCACGTCTCGGAGATCATCCGGGCCACCGACGGAGCGCAGCAGGCCATCGTCAGCCAGCAGCTTCGTCTGCTACGGGAGAGCGATATCCTAACGTCCGAGCGCCGGGGAAGCTTTATCTACTACAGCCTGGCGCACGCGCGAGACCGAGAGCTCCTGCAGTACCTGCGGCACCTGGCGACTGAGCTCGACGGAGGGAGCGGTGCGCACTAGGTGGGGGGACTACGCCGCCTGAGCGACGGAGGGAAGGGCGTGCTCTTCCAGGTAGGCCTCGACATCGGTGTAGGAGAGAGGGCGCGCGAATAAGTAGCCTTGTCCAAAGGTCACCCCCAGGCTCTCCACGCGGCGGCGCTGCTCTTCGTCCTCAATCCCCTCCGCCGTGACCGAGAGCTCAAAGGTATAGGCAAGCCCCAGGATCGCGCGGATAATGGCGACATTCTGCGCCACTTTCTCTCGGCTGCTACTGGTGAGCCCCTGGATAAAGTGGGCATCGATCTTGAGCCCTTGGACGGGGAGCTGGCTCAGGTACGAAAGCGAGGAGTACCCCGTGCCGAAGTCGTCGAGGGTGAGCTGGATGCCCAGCTTCTCCAGAGCGCGGATCTTTTTCGCACAGCCTTCGGAGTCGCCCAGAAGGACACTCTCCGTGAGCTCTAGGCAGAGGGCGGGGGCGGGGAAGCCTGTCTCCCGCAGAACGCGGGTCACCTGGTCGACAAAATAGGGGAGCTGGAACTGCTTCTCGGAGATATTGACGTTCATCCGAATGGGTATCATGGGAAAGGCATCCCGGAGCTTGCGCCCCTGCTCACACGCCTGCTGGAGGATCATCGCCCCGAGCGGAATGATCAAGCCGGTCTCCTCTGCCAGAGGGATAAAGCTACTGGGCGGGATAAAGCTCCCGCTGGGAAGCTGCCAGCGTGCGAGGGCCTCAAACGAGTGGAGCTCTCCGGTGCGCAGGGAGACAATGGGCTGGAAGCTGAGGCTGATCTCCTGGTTCTGGATCGCACGGCGGAGCGCGCTCTCGATCTCAAAGCGACGCATCACGCGCTCGTCCATGCTGGTATCGAACTGCGCCCAGCGTCCCTTCCCTGTGTTCTTGGCGTGGTACATCGCGGTATCGGCCTTGCGGAGAAGCTCCTCTGCGTCTGGCAGGTCGGTGAGAGCCACCCCGATACTCCCCGAGAGGGTTAACATCCGCTCGCCCACAGCCAGCGGGGCCTCCAGCGATGTCAGCAGGCGTCGTGCCAGCAGATCGACCTGGTCGGTATCGCAGATCTCGGGCAGGAGCACGGTGAACTCATCGCCTCCGAGCCGCGCGAGGAGCCCGCTCTCAGGGACGACCTCCTGAAGGCGCTCCGCGAGCGCGACCAAGACCGAGTCCCCAAAGACATGACCGAGGCTATCGTTGATGTGCTTGAAGTTGTCCAGGTCGAGAAACAGTAGCGCTGCCTGACACTCTTTATGGGGGGTGAGCTGCGCGATCGTGTCCAGGAGGTGGCGGCGGTTGGCGAGCCCGGTGAGGGGATCGTGGTTTGCCTGGTGTGCCAGCTGAAGCTCGCTCTCCTTGCGCTGGGTGATGTCTGTGGCGATCCCCACCAAGTGCCAGGTATCGTCGGTGAGGCGCTCGACCGTCACGGTCTCGCTCAGCCAGACGACCGTCTTGTCGGGGAGGGAGAGAGAGAACTCCTGGGAGTAGTGGGAGAGGTTATCACGGATTGCCTCCATGGCAAGCTGATCGCCACGTCGCCGCTCGCTCTCACTGCGGGCAAAGTAGAGCGTGTCCTGAAACGCCTCGTTTTGGTTGTTGGGAAGCGGGAGCCAGCGTCGAACGGCATCCGGTGCGATCACCCGCAGGCTCCAGTGTAGGACAGTGTCCTTTTCCGGGCTGAGTCGGATGGCATCAGGGGCGATGGTTTCGTCCCAGGGCCACTCCCGCACGGTCGCTTGCCAGAGCAGGCAGCGGGCGTCTTCGATCGCGCGCTGTAGGAACTGCCGCTCTTGTGTGGAGGTGTCTAGGTGCTGGATATACCCGAGAAGGAGCCTATTCTGGGGGAAGCGTGAGACAAGGAGCGACTGCTTTCCCTGTGGACTGGCCCAGAGCTCCTCTTGATCTAGGAGGGGACGTCCCTCGGCGAGCGCCCGTGCATCGATCAGGGCACTCAGCTGATCCTGCTCCTCGCTGGAGCACTCCCGCGCGAGCTCGGCCTGCTCCAGGAGCTGGTGGTAGCTTTGATTTCCGTAGAGGGAACCCGTCTCGCTGTCACGGAGGTACACCGCGGTGCTTAGTTTGTCGAGGAGTATTCCTGCCGCATGGGGATGATGCTCGATAAGCTCCGCTGTACTTAGGCAGAGAGGTTCCTTGGCCATAGATAGCCTCAATTATGGTTTTTCCCTCTTCTCTCTTCAGGGCAGAAGAGCACTAACTCCCTGGCCTGCGACTAGTGCTCCCTTCTCCACAAAGCCCTCGGGGCGCCCGGTGAGGGTGGCGATCAGCCGCTCGCGCCAGGTGAGATCAGGGCCAAGATCGTGCAGCTCGTGGGGGTCTTGGACCAGGTCGAAGCGCTGCTCCCGGCCCGTCCCCGACCACCAGATATACTTCTCCCGCCCGTCGGTGAGGTAGTGGACACTCTGGCCGAAGCAGACATGCTCGCCATGGAGGTACTCCCGCACCCATGCTTGTTCGCCGCGTGCCACGGGCAGCAGGCTCTTGCCATCGAGGCCAGCGGGGACGGCGAGCCCGGCGGCATCGAGGAGAGTCGGCATGACATCGCGCAACTCCGCGACCGCGTCGGTGATCACGGTGCGGCTTGGGATGCCGGGGCCTTGGAGCAAGAAGGGAACGCGTGCACTGCCTTCGTAGGGGAGGACCTTGCGAAAGGCATGGTGGTCGCCCAGGAGCTCGCCGTGGTCGGAGACAAAGCAGATAATGGTGTTTTGGCGGAGCCCGTACTCGGCGAGGGTCTCTAGAAAGCGGTTGAGCAGGAGGTCGATGTGGGAGATATGCCCAAAGTAGCCCGCCCGCGCCCGCTGGAGCGCCCGCGGTGAGAGCTGGGCGACACTCGGATCGGCGCGCCAGCTATCGTCGAGCGGCCCCAGCACGTCTGCGGCCCACTCCCCAACCGGCGGTGCGGGCATGGGGTCGTGGAGATACTGGTCGAAGGCCCACTGCGGGGGATCGTAGGGCGGGTGGGGGCGGTGGAAGCCCAGGTAGAGAAAGAACGGCTTGCGCGTGTCGCGGCGGCGCAGAAACTCTTGCGCCTCGCTGACGATCCAGGTCGAGGGGTGTAGGGCTTCGTCCTTGTCCCAGGGCCGCGCCACCTGCGAGTTGCAGTTCACGCCGTTGTCGAAGTAGTCCGCCTTCGGGTCGCCGGTCTTCTCCCGGAGCCAGGGAAGGTAGTCATCGACCAGGCCGATATCGCGCGGCTTCTTACGGGCAAAGTGGAGGTAGCCGTCGTGGAGGAGGACGTTCTGAAAACCGATCTGGCTGCGCTCGGGGAAGACATGGAGCTTGCCGATCGCCTGGGTCTGGTAGCCGCCCTTGGTAAACTCCGAGGCGATGGTCACCGGAAAATCAAACGGGACACCGTCGCGGTAGCCCACCTTGCGCGTGCTGGTCTGGGAGAGGCCCGTGTAGAGGCTGGCGCGTGCGGGGATACAGCTCGGGGTGGCGGCGTAGGCGCGGGCAAAGCGTGTTCCTTCGGCGGCAAGCTGATCGAGGTGCGGGGTCATCGCAATCGGGTGCCCCTCGCAGCCCAGCGCATCGCCACGCCACTGGTCCACACAGATCAAGACAACATTCATCGTTACCGTTGAGTGTACCTACTCTCTTCTTCGTGTACAATCGTGGGCATGAAGAAGACGCTTGCAATGCTAGTGTTGGCTTTGATCGCGCTGCCCGTGCTGGGAAAGGACTTCTCGATCCACCAGGTGATGGGGAAGACGAGTAGCCAGGTGGATGCCGCGATTGGAAAGCCGCTGAGTATCGGGGAGGGCGGGGCGTTTCGGGAGTACGGCACCAAGCGCTCGGGCTGGTACGTGCGCTTTGCGGGGGGCAAGGCGACAATGGCGACCGTGACCTTTCGCACGGCGTTTCCGAATCCTGAGTCGGCCCTCGCGGCGATTGATATCAAGCCTGGCAAGCAAAAGCCTGCCAAGTCGATGCTCCTCTCTCGGCGTTGGGAGCGGCTAGAGGGCCTCAAGAGCGTGGTCGTGCGCAGCCTCGACGGCAAGCGCTGGGACACGATCGAGATCGAGAAGTAGCCTACGCCTTAAACTCCTTGGTCGCCTCTCGCACGGCCTCGCTGTTCGCGTTTTTATAGCGCCGTGCCAGCTCGCGGCCCTTCTCGTCGTTGGCCGAGGCCAGCACCAGTAAGAGCACCACGCGCTCCGCATCCGTGGTGCTAAAGGCGGTCAGCCAGCGCCGTAGCACCACACGCACCTCCTCGGGGAGTGCTTGCGCCTCGCTCTCGGTGAGGTAGGGCAGAGTCGCAAAGAGCCAGCGCCGTAGCGGGGGCGTGTCGCCGTAGGTCGTGCCGATTGTGCCAAGCAGACGAATCACCTCCACACAGTAGCGCGTCTCCCGCCGGCCCCAGAGCCGCTGGTTCAAGATCGCCGCCACGAGCCGCGTCCGCTTGGTCGGAGTGACCCCAGCGAAGAAGCTCATAATACTAAAGAAGAAGAAGAAGCTACCTGTGAGCACGCTAAAGAAAAAATCCCTTGGTTGATTCTCATGGACGGCTAAGACTAGGGTGACGAGTCCGAGCACGATCCAGCCAAGGGCCAATAGCTTGGGCTGCTTGTAGAAACGCCGACCTGGTGCAAGCTCCTCGATTGCCTGTCGGACAAGCTGGGGAACGAGTGTCTCGGTGGGAAAGGGCTCCGCGAGTGTGATGGCTTCGGAGTCGCGCTCCACGGACTTAAGGCGCTCGAAGAAGTGGCGCTGACCGGGGACTTCTTGCTGACCCTGGAACACCTAGCGTTCCTCCGTCGGGATGGGGAGATTGTGGGGGGACAGGGAGGGCTCGGCGGGGATGGGCAGGGTGGCGTTAGGGACGGCCTTGAGCACCCTTTCCAGTGCGGCATGGTAGCCACTCAGGTCGGTGTAGGTGGATTTTAGGTAGGGAAGGGCGAGCCGGTACTCCGGTGTCCGGTACTTCTCCGCCTGGCGGACGACACACTTCGCGGCCCCCACCTTGACGCCATAGGGGTTGTCACCGGAAACAAATGCCCCGGGGGCCGCCAGAATCTCGATCAGGAGCGTCAGGGGGACCTCGGGAGTACCCTTGAGTAAGACGGCAAGTGCACCGAGGAGGGAATCACGGAGCTGTTCTTCATACGAGGCGGTCTCTTGCCAGAGGTGGAAGATCGGCGCGACAGCGTCCCCCACACCTTGGTAGGCAAGTACGGCGGCGGCGCGGCGGGCGACAAAGGAGCGCTTCAGGGTAAGAGCGGCCAATAGTGCGGCCTTCGCGGCCTCGCCTTGCACGACCAAGCGCTGCGCGATGGCGTGGCGCAGGATGGCATCATGCGTTCCCAGGCGCAAGACTAGCGCACTTGGCTCGGTGGGGAGCATGTCGAGCTGGCGCTGCTGCTCCGCGAGGCTGCTATAGGGAAGTATGGTGAGATCCGTCGTGGGCAGGGCAAGCTCGTAGGCCCTGAGGAGCTGAAGAGCCTTCTTACGGACCACGACGTGGGGGTGTGCGAGGTTGACTAGCAAGGGCTCGATTGCCTCCCCGCCCAAGGCTTCCAGACGGTGTCGCGCAGGCACAGAGGTCTTGGCATCTCGACTACTGGCCAAGATAATCTGCTGAGCGATCTCTTCCGTGGTCATGGTTGCTTCTAGCCTACCCAAAAAGGCACAGGCGTCGCAATCCGGGTATCTTGTGGGCATGGCGATTGTGGCGTATGTTTCGGGGCACGGGCTGGGGCACTCGGCGCGGGAGGTGACGATCCTGAGGGACCTGCCGCCGGAGATTCCGCTCTACATCAAGACCGCCGCCCCCGAGTGGTTCTGGAATGCGGAGGTCAAGCGCCCCTTTACTCTGATCCCGGAGAGCTTCGATGTCGGCTGTCTCCAGACCGACTCCATGACGGTGGACATCGCCGCGACAAAAGCCGCCTGGAGCGAGAGGCAGCGCCGCAACGAGGCCCGCCGCAACGACGAGCGTGCGTGGCTTGAGTCTATCGGCGCACGGCTAGTCCTCACCGATGTGGCGTCGTTCCCACTGACTCTGGGGCTGCCGTCGGTGTGCGTGGCGAACTTCACTTGGGCCGATATCTACGCCGAGTACCCCGGCTTTGCGGCGATTGTGGCGCAGCTAGAGGCCGAGTACGCCCAAGCAACCCTGATGCTGGAGACTGGGCTTGCCCTTCCCATGCCCTACTTCCCCCGCCGCGAGTCGGTCGGGTTGGTGGCGCGGGTGGGGAAGCTGCAGGTTCTTGGGGCGGGGCGCTCCGCTCTGATCTACGCCGGGAGCTGGGGGATGCCCTTTCCCTGGGCGAGCCTGGAGCGCTCCACGGACTGGACCTTCTACACCCTCACGCCCCCGCCCGAGCCCTGGCCGCGAAACCTGGTCGTGCTCTCGCGCGAGGCGCTCCCCCACGAGGACCTCGTGGCCTCCGTGGACTGCGTGATCTCCAAGGCGGGCTACGGCCTTGTGGGGGAGTGCATGGCCGCCGGGACCCCGCTGCTCTACGGCCCCCGATCCGGCTTTGCGGAGTTTGCGGCACTGGACGCGGCACTGCTCGCCTGGGACGGTGGCCTGCGCTTGGAGAGTGAGGCGTTTCTGAGCGCGGCGTGGCCGCTGGAGCAAGTGCCTCCCAAAGGCAGTGTCACCCGCCTCCCCGCCCCCGGGGCCGTGCGCGTGGTCGAGCGTCTCGTGGCGCTCTGGCAAGCGGCCTCTGCGTAGGGCCTTAGCGGAGGGAGCGCACCTGCTGGTAAAAGTTCAGCTGCTGTCGTGGGGACAGGGACAAAAAGAAAGCGCTAAACAGGCCAAGGAGCAGCAGGTTGAGAGCAATGGAGAGCCCGAAGCTCACTTGGAACGTGCTCTTGCGGGTCTTGTGGCGGAGCCCCTGCTGGGCGACCAGCGCGCCCGGCCAGCCTCCTAGGGCACTGAGGAGGTGAAGCTGCTGCTCGGGGACGCGCCAGCGGCTTGCTTGCGCGGCTTTTTTATCGTGGTGGTACTGCCCAAAGAGCACCAGGCTCAGCACCCCATAGACTCCGGGGATCGCTAGGGGCAGGCGATAGGTGTTGCAGGCGAGCGACAGCAGAGCAAGAAAGAGCAGGCTAAACCCCAGGGCGGTAGCGGTCTGCGGTGTCCAGCGGAAGACACTCGGCTCTGCTTCGGTAGCCATAAACGTGACCCGCTTCGCCCGCAGTCGCCCCTGTTCGTCGGTCTCGACGGTCGCCCGGAGCATCTCATCGCCGACGGGCCGGCGGCCCTGGGGAAAGGCGGAGATATGCACAAAGACCTTGGGGTTGCCTTTTAGGGCGGGAAAGGGGACGATAAAGCCAAACCCGCGGGCATCGTCCCAGGAGGTGAGCTTGCCGATTAGCTCCATGCTTAAGGCTCCAGGGTGCTGTGGTGCACCACCTGGTTGCGGCCATGCTCCTTGGCAAAGTAGAGGGCATGGTCTGCGGCATCGACCAGGAGGCTCGGGGCGGTCATCTCGGGGGTGAGGGTCGCCACGCCGATACTGGCGGTGATAGCACGGTGGGGCCACTCGGAGCGCAGGATCAGAGCCCGCAGGCGGTTGCCGACGATCATCGCCTCGGCTGCATCGGTGTGGGGGAGGATGAGCGCAAACTCCTCACCACCGTAGCGTGCCACGGTGTCCGAGAGGCGCGCGGTCTGCGCGAGGGCGTTGGCCATCTGGCGGAGGATCACGTCGCCGGCGGGGTGCCCAAAGGTATCGTTGTAGCCCTTGAAGTGGTCAACATCCAAGATCACCAGAGAGAGAGGGATCTTATAGCGGTGGGCACGCTGCCACTCTTCGTCCATGCGCTTGTCAAAGGCGCGCCGGTTACTTAGCTTCGTGAGGCCGTCTTCTTCGGAGAGCTCACGCAGGCGCTCGTTCTC
The DNA here is from genome assembly GCF_014202505.1 of Armatimonas rosea. Lineage (NCBI taxonomy): Bacteria > Bacillati > Armatimonadota > Armatimonadia > Armatimonadales > Armatimonadaceae > Armatimonas > Armatimonas rosea. The sequence continues at coordinate 1,219,860 of NZ_JACHGW010000002.1, forward strand.
GCGCTGGAGGGTGCGAAGCCGCTGCACCGAGAAGCGCCGCTCGGCCCGGAGCAAGAGATAGGCCCCCAGCAACGCGAGCGTGAAGAGTGCGGCACGGACAATCGCCTCGGCTTGGAGGCGGCCACTCTCGTACTCAAAGGTGGTATCGCGGAACTTCCCCTCACGCAGGCTATCCCGCTGGACAAGCGCGATGTTGTCTTGGATGGCCCGGCCCGGCGTGTCTAGCTTCTCCAGATTGGTCAGGGCCTGGGTGACCGCGCCCGATTCGCGCAGCTGGACCGTACTCTCCAGCTTGGCTAAGTAGGGGAGGACCTTTGTGGGAAGCTCCGTGATGCGTTGCTGTTGCACCGCGTTGAGGCTCTGGGGAGCGCGTAGGTCCTGGAGGTTCTGCGTGAGCTGTGCATGAACGCGCCGAAAGGTGTTGGCATAGTTAAGGTGGCCGGTCCCGATAAAGGCGGCCTGGCTGGTCTCGGCGAGGCTGAGCTGCGTGGCGATCTCGCTGATCTGGCTCTGGAAGCGAAGCTCCCGCTGCTCTTGGCGAATCTGGTCGCTCCCTCGTAGGGTCAGGGCGGTCCCCACCACCACCGCGACTGCGGTCAGAGCGAGCAGGCCGAGCCAGCGTGCGTTGGTGGGCTGGCGCTCCTGGGGGGCAAGGTCGGGTGCCTCGTGAGGCGGGGGAGCTTCAAGAGTCGGCTGTGGCTGAGTCGCAGCGGCCATAACAGGATCATTCTACCTGTTATTTGTCGGGCTGGGGAGATTATTCTGCCGGGCTATAGACAACCCGGACCTTGCGCACGCGCCGCCCCGTGGTCTCCATCACCGTGAGCTGTGCCTCGCCGTAGGCCACCTGATCGCCCACCCGTGGGTTGCCATTGGTCTGGGTGAGCACCCAGCCACCCACGGTCTCCACCTCGGGCTCCTGCTCTGGGCCGGTGAGCTCCAGCAGGCGCTCCAGCTTCTCCAGCGGCATGCGCCCATCCACTTGGTAGGTGCCATCTGCCGTGGTCTCGATCTCCGGGCGGGTCGGGTCACGCTCGTCCATGATGTCCCCGACAATCTCTTCGAGGATATCTTCCAGGGTGACAATGCCCGCTGTACCGCCAAACTCGTCCACCACGACCGCCATGTGCTGGCGCTGGCGCTGGAGCTCGCGCAGGAGCTGGTCGATCGGCTTGGTCTCCGGCACACGGGGCAGGTCGATGACGATACTCAGTAGGTCTCCGCTCTGGAAGCGTAGCAGGTCCCGGATATGGATCATCCCGATGATATCGTCGGTGGAGCCCTCCTCACAGAGCGGGAAGCGCGTGTAGCCCGAGTTCTCGGCGACCTTGCGGTTCTCATTGAGCGTCCGGTCCGTAGAGAGGAAGACGATATCGGGGCGCGGGACCATGATCTCCTTGGCCTGTCGGTGCGCGAAGTCCAGTACCCGGTGGAGTAGCCCCACTTCTTCCTCACCGAGCTCACCGCCCTCGCCGCTCTGCTCGACAATCAGCCGAATCTCCGCCTCCGAGTGCGTCTCGTCGTCTTCGTGGCCGCTCTTGTAGCCAAAGGGGCGCAGGATCAGCGACGACAGCTTGCCCATGGCGGCGAGGGGGAGCCGGCAGATACGGTAGAAAAGGTCGAGTGGGACAATGGTCTTGAGCAGGATCTTCTCGGCGTCTTTGATGGCCATCGTGGTGGGCACCAGCTCGCCCAGCACGAACTCGATCAGGGTGACCAACAAAATGACGATCAAAGACGCAACCCAGACCGGAAGAGAGTGGAGTATGGGCTGGAGCAGCCCATGGATCGCTTCGTCCCCGACCTTGCCCAGCACCAGCGCACAGACCATCACCCCAAACTTGGTGGCGTGCAGGTAGTGGGAGACATGGCGCGAGGCCTCAAGCGCACGCTCGGCGCCAAACACTTTACGAGCCGCCAGCTCGTCCAGGCGGGTCGTGCGAACCTTGACCAGCGCCAGCTCTGCCGCCACAAAAAAAGCGGTTAAAAAGACAAGCAGGAGGGCCAGGAGCAGCTTTAATAAGTTATCCACGGATTTTAGACGGCCTTCATTATACCAGAGATGCATCTTCCCTGCCCTAGAGCGTTGAAACCGGCATTTAAGAAGGGCGAGCGGATACAATTTTAGCCATGACTCGCTCTCAATTTCTTGGACTGACCAGCGCACTCCTCCTCTCCGGCTGCACCCCGAAGGCTCCCCAGGGTGGGGGAGCACCGGGGCGGGAGACGCTTGAGGTAGGCTTCTTGCCCGTGACCTGCCACCTGACCTGCCCCGTGACCGACTTCGCCTCGCACACCACCACGACGGGAACGACGTTCGAGTCCCGGCGCTTTACGGACTGGCCGACGGTCTCCGATGCCCTCCGCACGGGGGCGCTCAAGGCGACTTTTATGATCGCGCCCATGGCCATGAAGCTCCGTGAGGATGGGGTTCCCTGCAAGATTGTCTATCTTGGGCACCGCGATGGCTCGACCGTCATGGTGCGCAAGGACGATCCCGCTAAGTCCCTGGCCGATCTCAAGGGCAAGACCATGGCGATCCCTAGCAAGTTCTCCAACCAGTACCTGGTGCTCCGCAAGCTCATGGAGGACCAGGGGCTCAAAGAGGACGACCTGAAGTTTGTGGAGATGCCCCCGCCGGACATGCCCACCGCGCTGGCCCAGAAGTCCATCGACTCGTACTTTGTGGGCGAGCCCCACGCCGCCAAGGCCGAGCTCGATGGCACGGGACGCGTCCTCTACCATGCCAAGGACATCTGGCCCCAGTTCATCTCTTGTGTCCTCGTGGTCCGCGACGACCTCGCGAAAGAGAAGCCGGAGGTGGTGAAAGACCTTGTCCGCGGAATCGCTCAGTCCGGGGAGTGGGCCGAGACTCACCGCGACGAGGCCGCGAAGGTGGCCGCGCCCAAGTTTAAGCAGAAGGAGCAGATCATCAAGTTTGTCCTCAACGACCCCGGTCGCGTGAGCTACCGCCAGCTCACCCCCAGCGACCCGGAGATGCAAAAAATTGTCGAGATGGCGGTCAAGGCCAAGATCCTCAAGGCCCCGCTCCCTCTCACCGACTTCCTCGACCGCTCCTTCATCCCCGAGAAGATCGAGGCCGTAAAGCTCGATGTGAAGTAGCCATGCCGTGGATTAAGACAGTCTCCCCCCAGGAGTCCGACGAGGTGCGCGAGGCGATGATGGCCCAGCGCCCGCTCTATCCCGCCGCCTACGCCGGGAGCCCCGAGAGCGCGACCCGGCTCCCACAAGCGGTCCTCGACGAGAGCATCGTGGCGTCGCACTCCCTCATCCCGGAGGCGCTGAAGCACGCTTTCTCCACCTTTGGGGTCCTGATGAACCCGGCGCTTCCCCTCTCGCGCCGGGAGCACGAGCTGATCGCGGCGACTGTCTCGTCGCTGAATGCGTGCTTCTACTGAGTGGAGTCTCACGCAGAGTTTCTGCGTGTCGAGACCCTAGATAGCGCACTCTCAGAGGCGATCAAGCGTGACTGGCGCACCGCCCCCGGCCTCTCCGCGCGCGAGCTCGCCATCCTGACCTATGTCGAGAAGCTCACCCGCCATGCCTATAAGATGGTCGCGGAGGACCTCGACGCGCTCCGGGACGTGGGGCTCGACGATACCGGAATCCTACAGGTGAATCTGATTGCATCGTGGTTCAACTACATCAACCGGGTCGCGGATGGGCTGGGTGTGGGCAAGGCAGAGCGGGCAGTGGGACATGCTACAATGACTCCATGATGCGTTCCGTCTTGGCGCTCCTGGCGCTGCTTCTGGTGGGTCAAGCCCACGCCCAGACCCTGGACTGGGAGAACCCCGCCGTGGTGGGGATCAACAAAGAGGCTCCCCGCGCGGAGATGGCAAGCTTCGACAGCGTGAAGGCCGCCGGAGGCGTCACCCGGGAGGCACCAGGAGCCTACGCCAAGCTCCTCAATGGAAACTGGAAGTTCCACTGGGTCGGAAAGCCCGACGACCGCCCGAAGAACTTTTTTCAGCCGGACTTCGACGACAAGAGCTGGGGGACGATCGCGGTGCCGTCGTGCTGGGAGCTCAAGGGCTTTGGCATCCCGATCTACACCAATATCACCTACCCCTTTGTCAAGAACCCGCCCTACATCGCGCACAACTACAACCCGGTTGGCTCCTACCGGACCGAGTTCACCGTGCCCGAGACCTGGGACGGCCGCGAGGTCTACCTTCGCTTTGGAGGGGTCTACAGCGCGTTCTATCTGTGGGTGAACGGGAAAAAAGTCGGGTTCTCCAAGGATAGCAAGGACCCGGCGGAGTTTGATGTCACCAAGTACCTCAAGCCCGGGAAGAACCTGCTCGCGGTGGAGGTCTACCGCTGGTGCGATGGCAGCTACCTGGAAGACCAGGACATGTTCCGCTACTCGGGGATCTTTCGGGATGTCTGGCTGCACTCGACCCCCAAGGTGCAGATTCGCGACTTTTTCTGCAAGCCGGAGCTCGACGCAAAGTACGAAGACGCTACCCTCAAGACCCGGGTCTGGGTGCGCAACCTCTCCGCGGAGCGCTCAGGGAGCCGCAAGCTGGAGATGAGCCTCTACGATAGCGGCGGGAAGCGAATCGGGCTGACCGAGGCGCTCCTCGATAGCTTCCCCCGTGGCCAGGAGCGTAGCGCCGAGGTGCGTCTCAAGGTGGAGAACCCCGCGAAGTGGACCGCCGAGACTCCCAATCTCTACACGGTCGTGCTGGCGCTCAAAGACGAAAACGGCGCGGTGCAAGAGGCGACCGCGACCCGCGTGGGCTTTCGGAAGATCGAGTGGAGGTCGGGGGTCTTTACGATCAATGGCCGACCGGTGAAGATCAAGGGCGTCAACCGCCATGAGCACGACCCAGACTCGGGGAGAACCGTGCCGCTGGCGCGCATGATCCAGGACATCCGCCTGATGAAGCGCTTCAATATCAACACTGTGCGTTGCGCCCACTACCCCAACGATCCCCGCTGGTACGATCTGTGTGACCGCTATGGGCTCTATGTGATCGACGAGGCCAATATCGAGAGCCATGGGATGGGCTACGGCAAGGAGAGCCTCGGGCACGATGTGGCCTGGCAGAAGGCGCACCTCGACCGCACCGAGCGCATGCTCCAGACCCATAAAAACCACCCGAGTATCGTCATGTGGTCCCTGGGCAACGAGGCCGGCCCCGGTGTGAACTTTGCCGCGACATCGAAGCTTGTCCACGCACTGGACCCGTCGCGCCCCGTGCACTACGAGCGCGATAACTCGGTCACCGATGTCGATAGTGTCATGTACCCAACAGTGGACTACATTGTCGCCGAGGGCAAGCGCAAGTCCGACAAGCCGTTCTTTGTCTGTGAGTACGCTCATGCGATGGGCAATGCCGTGGGCAACCTCGCGGAGTATGTCGCTGCCTTTGAGAGCTCCCCGCGCAACATGGGGGGCTGTATCTGGGACTGGGTGGACCAGGGGCTGACCAAGCGCGCGCCCGGTGGCGAGACCTACTATGCCTACGGCGGCGACTTCGACGACAAGCCCAACGACGGCAACTTCTGCTGCAATGGCCTTGTCCCGCCGGACCGCACCCCGACTCCCAAGCTCTACGAGGCCAAGAAGTGCTACCAGAATATCGCCATCACCGCGGAGGACCTTGCGGCGGGGCGGATTCAGGTGACCAATAAGTTTAGCTTCACCAACCTCAAAGAGTATGTCCCGCACTTCGTGGTGACGCAAGATGGCAAGTCGATCTCGGGGGGGGACCTTGCGCCGCTAAACTGTGCGCCGGGCGAGACCGTGAGCGTGACCCTGCCGCTGAAGAAGCCGAGCCTCAAGCCCGGAGCGGAGTACTTTGTGACGGTCTCGTTCCGCCTCAGCGCCCGCACCGACTGGGCAGAGGAGGACCACGAGATCGCCTGGGAGCAGCTGCGCCTTCCCTGGCAGGCACCACCCGCGCCATTTGTCTCGCTGGCTCCGCTGGACCCGAGCGGGCAGTGGGTGATCAACCTCCAGAAGTACGGCCCCGGCAGGATCGCCTTCACGCGCAACGGGGCCAACTTTGAGTTTGTCTTCAACCGCGACACGGGGATCCTGGAGAGGCTGACCCAGAACAAGAAGCTCGTGCTCTCCGGGCGAGGCCTGACCCTCAATGTCTACCGGGCCCTCACCGACAACGATAGCTGGCTGCGCAGGGACTTCTTTGAGTCCGGGCTCTCGAACCTGACCCCCACCGTGGAGTCGTTCTCCTACAAGAGCTCCGCCGATAGCGGCACGATGACCGTCACCGTGAAGTCCAAGTGGCTGGGCTTTAAGGGCAATGGGCTTGCGCTCTCCGCGCTCTACACCCTCCTGCGCGATGGCACGGTCTTGGTGGACTGGAAGCTCGATCCGATTGGGAATCTGCCGTCGCTGCCCCGCCTAGGCGCACGCTTCTCGGCACCGGCCAACTACGCCAACATGACCTGGCTGGGGCGTGGCCCCAGCGAGTCCTACCCGGACCGCAAGAGCGCGATGGATATCGGCCTCTGGAGCAAGTCGGTGAAGGACCAGTATGTCCCCTATGTCCGCCCGCAGGAGAACGGCAATAAAGAGGACTGCCGCTGGTCCGCGCTCCTGGACAAGGACAACACCGGTCTACTGATTGTCGCCGAGGACGAGCCCCTGGCGATGTCGGCGAGCAACTTCCTCCCCGAAGACCTCGACAACGCCCGCCACCGTCAGGGCGAGGAGAAGAAGTACAACAAGCTGGTGCCGCGCAACGAGGTCAACTTCTGTGTGGACTGGCTCCAGATGGGCCTGGGGGGCGCATCGTGCGGCCCCGGCCCGCTGGGCAAGTACCTCTGCAAGCTCGACAACACCGCCCAGCTACGCTTCTCCCTGCGGCCCTTCACTCCCAAGCTCGGGGACCTCGCCAGTGTCGCCCGCCGCCGCCTCCCGCTGACCGCCACGCCGCTGGTGACCCGTGGGGAGGACGGCAAGCTCGTGCTAAGCCACAAGCAGCCCGATGCGGTCGTCCGCTACAGCCTCAACGGTGCCCCCGAGCAGACCTATACCGGCCCGATCTTCTCGCCGGGCGCGACCACGATCACCGTGCGTGCGACGCTGGTCGGTCTTCCCGCCAGCGAGCCGGTGACCCTGAGCTTCCCCGAGATCGTGCCCGTCGCCCGCCTCAGCCGCACCGGCTGGCGTGTGAGCGCCGATAGTGTCGAGCCGGGTGAGGGTGAGGTAGGCAATGCCTTCGACGGTGACCCAGAGACCTTCTGGCACACCGAGTGGAGCCAGCGCGAGCCCGCCCCGCCGCACACGCTGACGGTCAACCTGGGGAGCGAGCAGGCACTCACGGGCATTGAGTATCTGCCGCGCCAGGGACAGGCCAATGGCCGCATCGCCCGCTACCGAGTCGAGGTGAGCCGCGATGGGCGGAGCTGGACCGTGGCTGCCTCGGGGAGCTTCCCTAGCACCACCAAGGCCCAGCGTGTCCTCTTCGCCACCCCGACCCGTGCGCAGTTCGTTCGTGTGGTTGCGCTCTCGGAAGTGGGTGGCCACAACTGGTCCGCGATCGCGGAGCTGAATGTACTAACAACCCCGGCCCCCTAGCCCCCACACGTGGGGAAACGAAAGGAAAGCCTCGCTGCCCCTACGCCGGGTGGGGGACGCGGGGGAGAAATATGGCAATTTTAGAATCGTTGTTTGGTTTAGAAGGTAAGGTCGCGCTGGTGACGGGCGCGAGTGGTGGCATTGGCTCGGCGATTGCGCGGGCGTACGCCGAGGCAGGAGCGACCGTGGTCCTCAACGGAACCCGCCGCGAGAAGCTGGAGGCGCTGGCGGAGGAGATCGGGCTCCCCGACAAGACCGTGATCATGCCCGCCGACCTCTCCACCCGCGAGGCCTGCCTGAGCCTGATCGCGCAGATCGAGAGCGAGCTGGGGCGGCTGGACATCCTGGTCAACAACGCCGGGATCAACCGCCGCAAGCCGGTCACGGACTTCACCGAGGACGACTACCGGACGATCCTCTCCGTGAACCTGGACGGGGTCTTCTTCCTCTCCCAGGCGGCCCACCCGCTGCTGAAGAAGAGCGGTGGTGGCAAGATCATCCAGATCGGCTCGATGACCAGCTATATCGGCCTGGGAAATGTGGCGGTCTATGGCATGACCAAGTCCGCGATCGGGCAGCTCTCCAAGACCCTGGCGGTGGAGTGGGCCAAGGACAATATCCAGGTCAACTGCCTCTGCCCCGGCTTTATTGTCACGCCCCTCACCGAGGCCGGGATGTTCTCAGACACCAAGAAGGTCAACTGGCTCCTGAGCCGCATCCCCGCGCACCGCCCCGGAACCCCCGCCGATCTGATCGGGACCGCCCTGCTCCTCGCCTCGCCCGCCTCGGCCTATATCACCGGGCAGCTGATCGCGATCGACGGTGGCTTCCTCGCTGGCGGGAGCTGGGACAACCCGTAGCCGTGCGGAAATCCGCAACACTCCCCGAGGGACCCGGCCTCGCGGCTGCCTTTCCCGGCGACCGCGGGATTGCCCGCCATCCCTCGGTGGTGCTCGCGGAGGACTTCGAAAACGCAACCCTGGCGTCGCTGGGTAAGACCTGGTCGGATATCTCCAACAAGGGCGGCAAGCCCCTGGTGCTGGAGACCGATCCCGGCACCAGGAGGCGTGTCCTCAAGATCACGGCGACCCTGGGGCAGGACAGTGGAGGACATCTCTTCACGCTCCTGCCTCAGGCCGCTGAGACTCTCTTTGCGCGCTTCTATGTCCGCTTCGAGCCCGATGCGGACTATATCCATCACTTTGTCTGGATGGGGGGCCACAACCCCGGCACGCGCTGGCCCAACCCCCAGGCGGGGAGCCGGCCCCAAGGCGACGACCGCGTGGCGGTGGGGATCGAGCCCTATGGGGATAGTGGCCGCTTCGCCGCACCCGGTGCGTGGAACTTCTATACCTACTGGCACGAGATGAAAAAGAGCGGCGATGGCAAGTTCTGGGGGGCAGCGATCGCGCCCGAGACCAAGCCGCTCCTGGTCCCCCGTGGGCGCTGGCAGTGTGTCGAGTTCATGATAAAGCTCAACTCTCGCCCGGAAAAGTCCGACGGTGCGCTGGCGCTCTGGCTCGACGGTAAGCTTGCGATGCATGTCGCCCCCGGTGTCCGGCGTGGTCCCTGGACCGGCCTTGGCTTCACCCTCCCCGAGACCGGCGGTGAGCCCTTTGAAGGCTTTCGCTGGCGGACGAGCAAGGACCTGCTCCTCAACTACTTCTGGCTGGAGCACTATGTCACGGAGGAGGCGCTACGCCGTAACAAGAGCCGCCTCAAGCCCACCAACGCGGTCTGGTTCGATGATATCGTCGTTGCCTCAGAGTACATCGGGCCGCGATCCTAGGCCGGCGCACGGTGCTGGGGAGTGGGAAAATAAACAAAAATAAACACTCGGAATTCTGTAACTTTTCCTGGCTAGGACTGTCTGAGGGGGGACAAGAGGGAGAGAAGGAGAAAATGGCCTCGGAGCGACTCGAACGCCCGACACTCGGTTCCGAAGACCGATGCTCTATCCGCTGAGCTACGAGGCCTGAAACTCCAGCTGGTTGGCTGGCCTGCCGATTATATCACGACACGGAAAAAAAATCTCACCCTAGTAGCAATTCGAGGGAACTTTCTTAAAGAGACTTCGTACTATTAGGGAAGAATTTAGCAGGGAGTCGCCACCTACTATTCTGGGGGAACCCAAGGGGGCACGCAAGATGCTGGTGATGGAAACTACACAAATACAAGAAGAAGAGATCGTCCTGACGGCACAGGGGCGACAGCGTATCGAAGAAGAGCTGGATCGTCTGGTTACCGTAGAGCGGCACGAGGTCGCAGCGCGTATCCGGGACGCTAAGGACTATGGAGAGCTCACCGAGAATGCGGAGTACGAGGCGGCCAAGAATGCCCAGGCATTTGTTGAGGGGCGAATCATCGACCTCAAGAGTATCCTGGTGCGGGCACGGGCGCTGCGCTACGAAGACATTCCCACGGACTATGTCGGGCTAGGGGGGATTGTCACGATCCAGGACAAGGACTTCGGCGATGACTGGACCGTCACCCTGGTCTCGTCGTTTGAGGCCGACCCGGACAACGACCTGCTCTCCGACGAGTCTCCGATTGGGAAGGCGCTGCTTCGAAAGCGGGTCGGGGACACCGTTGAGGTGAAGACCCCGGATGGGATCATCCGCTACGAGATCACCTCGATCACCAAGTAGCCCTCTCACAAGCCACTAAGGCCGCAGGCCGCTTATCCGAGCAAGGAGAGCGGCCTGCTGTGGTTTTGGGCGTGGCAGAGGGCGCAGTCGGTACGAGCGCGACTCCTCCTTCCCTAGCACCACATTGACGGTGTACTGCTCGCCGCCTCGCTGGTAGCGTAGCGTGAGGGAGTCGCCGGGGACCCGCTGCGCGAGGAGACCCCCTTGGAGATCGTCGAGGCCCAGCAAGAGATCCCCTGCACGGAGCCCCGCCTGCGCCGCCGGTCCCTGCGGCACCACGGACTTGAGACGAATCTGACCTGCCGCGGCTGCCTCCCAGGTGAGCCCCAGGGTCGCGGTCTCTGTCACGGACTCATCCACAAAGATTCCGCCCGCCTCCAGAGTCTCCTTGATGGGGAGCTCCTCCGTGGAGCGCAGGGCACGGTTGAAGAACGCAGAGAGGTCTGCCCCGGCGAGCCGCGCGGCCGTGCGCTCGATCTCACCGTCGCTGTAGCCCCGACCGGTCTTCTGGCACTGGGCGAGGAGCGCCTTGAGGACATCCTCCAGCCCCACACGGTTCTCTGTCCTGCGGCGCAGCTCGGTATCGAGCAGCAGTCCCACCACCAGGCCCTTGTTGTAGTAGGAGAGCCCCCCGTAGCCCTCGGACTCGTTCTCGCTCTCCCAGACCTTGAGCGAGGTCTCCTCCAAGGTCACCTGGTGGCGCGCCGGGTTGCACATGAGCTGGGTGAGCTGCTCGGCCTGGTAGCCCAGCCAGAAGCGCTGGGTCGCAAGCCCCGCCTCCACGACCACCCGTGGCGCGAAGTAGTCCGTGACCCCCTCGGCAAACCAGAGGTCTTTGACCCGCACGGGGCGCGTGTAGTCAAAGGGGCCCAGGGCTGCGGGACGAATCCGCTTGACGTTCCAGGCGTGGATAAACTCATGGGCCACAATGGCGAAGTTATCGCCATCGGGTCGGTCTAGGTTGGAGGGATCGATCCTAAGAACCGTGCAATTGAGGTGCTCCAGCCCGCCGGAGAAGCCTCCCTCGTTGGCAAAGTGAAAGAAAAAGCTGTAGCGCTCAAAGGGGGGACCGCCGAGGAGCTTGATACCTGCCTGAGCGATCTTAAAGACGCCGTCGGCCCAGCGGCGGTAACGCGCGGGTTCCCCTCCAACCATGACGACCGAGACGGGAACTCCCTCGATGGTCTGCTGGTAGCGGGTGAAGGTGCCTAGCTCGGCGGGCTGGTCGATGAGCGTATCGTAGTTGGGCGCAGTGAACTGGTGCGGCTGGCCTGGAACCGGGGTATTGGCACTGGCGACCTCCCAGCCCTCAGGAACCGTGTAGCGCACCGAGCAAGGGGTCTCTTTGCCCTCGACCACATAGGCGAGGGTCGCCGGTCCTGGGACAAAGCCATGCTTCTGGTCGAGGTAGGGCTCAAAGAACCCAAAGCCGGTGTCGCTTGCCTTGACATCGTAGGAAAACGTCACCGCTTTACTGCCCTTGACGGCGACTTGCCAGGTGCGGGCATCGAGCTGTTGGACGGTGAGTGGGCTCTGATTGGGGCCTTGGACGGCGAAGTGGCTGAGGTTGCGCTCGTTGCCGCGCAGGACATACCAGCCCGGTGTCCAAGCGGGGAGCTGAAAGGTGAGTGTCTGGGTGCCTTCTGTGAGCCCTTCGGCACGCAGGGAGACATGGAGGCGTCTCTCTTGGGTATCCGCTACCGTGACCGTGTAGGCGACATGCGCAGGGGGAGCGGGCAGGGCCGGAGCACTCATACCCGTCGCCGGGGACGTCTCCGTGGGGTGGGAGGGACGGGTTCCTCCGAGAGCAGGTCCTTGAGGTGGCGCAGCGCGCGCTGCTGGAGGCGTGAGACATGCATCTGGGAGATATTGAGCCGCTGGGCGATCTTGGCTTGGCTGAGCTCGTCGTAGAAGCGCAGAGAGATCACCTCACGCTCGCGGTCTCCAAGGGCATTGAGCGCCCCGCGCAGGTCGCCGTAGCGCTCGAACTCGTTCAGGAGCCGGTCGGGTTGCCCGACAATATCCTGCATTGAGGCACCTTCGGTGGGGGTGCCGGTCTCGAGGTAGGTGTCTAGGGAGAGGAGGTTGCCCACCTCCTGAGACTCCATGGCGAGCAGGATGTGCTCCTCAGAGACATCGAGGCGGATCGCCATCTCCTGTGGGGTAGGGGTTCGACCGAGCGCTAGGGTCAGCTCCGTGGCGACCCGGCGGATCGCCTGCTGGAGCTCCTGGAGCCAGCGTGGAATCTTGATCCCCACGGCCTTATCGCGGAAGTAGCGGCGGATCTCTCCCAGGATGGTCGGGGTGGCGTAGGTGGAGAAGCGCGTCCCTTGCGACGGATCGTAGCGGTCGAGGGCATTGATCAGCCCGATCGTCCCGACCTGGATCAAGTCCTCCAGGGGCTCGTCGCCGCCGGCAAAGCGGGCCGCAATCGAGCGAACCAGGCGCTGGTGCTGGAGGATGAGCGCATCGCGAAGCTCGGGGTTGCGGGTGATGGCGTACTCGTAGGAGAGGCGCTCCAGCTCCCCCGAGGAGATAAACTCTCGGAGCACGGGAGGCAAGGGACCGGCATACGACCGGGTTGGGTTATTGAGTACGCTGTGCATGGCCATCTAAACCGATTCTATCCTACACGAAAAAGTTTCCGTATTAAGAGATTTCACACTGCCAACTATTGCACACCTCGTCGGACTACGGGAATTAGTGCATCTCCGACGAGTGCCCGGGGAAGGCCTTGGACGCGGGGTCTAGGAAGGTCTTGGCGAAGTTGGCCGCGGTTCCTGCCTCCCCAACACCCGTGGCAATGAGCTTGAGCTTGCCGACATAGCTACAGATATCCCCCGCGGAGTAGACCCCGATAATATTGGTGCGCATCGTGCTGTCTACCTTGATGGTGTTTTTCTCCAGGGCGAGCCCCCACTCTTTGATGGGGCCAAGGTTGGTCAAGAAGCCCAGGTTGAGCAGGACCTCATCACACTCGACCCGCTCCTCTTCGCCCGTGCGGTTGTCGAAGATCGTCACCGCCTCCAGGTGCTCCTCCCCGTGCAGGGCCTTGAGCTCATAGAACGTACGCAGCTCGACACTCTCGAGATCCTGGACTTTTTGGATGGAGTCTTCGTGAGCTTTGAAGCGGTCGGAGCGGTGGATCTGGATACAGGACGCCGCGCTGGGGCCGAGTGCTAGGGACCAGTCAAAGGCCGAGTCGCCGCCCCCGACAATCACCAAGCGCTTACCCTTGAGCGAGGCCGGATCGGTGACAAAGTAGTGCACCCCGAGGCCCTCAAGGCGATCCAGATCAGGGATATCCATCTTACGGGGAAGAAACGCTCCCACACCCGCCGCCAGCAAGACCGTCTTGCTGTAGTGGACCGCACCCTTATCCGTGGTGAGCTGCAGGTAGCCCCCCGCCGCAGTATCGTCCCCGACCCGCTCCAGCCCCACGACCTTCTCACTCAGGCAGAGGGTCGGGTTGTACTGCAATGCCTGATCGGCAAACTGTGCGACCAGGTCCTTTGCCAGCACCTTGGGGAAGCCACCCACATCGTAGATATACTTCTCCGGGTAGAGTGCCGAGAGCTGGCCCCCAAGCTGTGGCATCGAGTCGATCAGCTTGGTGCGCATCTGCCGCAGGCCCGCGTAGAAGGCCCCGAAAAGCCCCGTCGGTCCGCCGCCAATAATCGTAAAGTCGTAGAGATCCATAGGTTAAACAGACGCAAAAAGCCGCGCATCCCACTCTCGGGTGCGCGGCTTTGCTGATCCGATTATATCACATCTCGCAATGTCGTTATTTTTTCCGTCGGCGAAGCCCCAAGCCTCCCAGCATAAACAGTCCTAAGGTTGCCGGCTCGGGGACCGACTGGGCGCGGGAGCGGTGGGTTGCTGGCGCACCGGACGAGGTTGTTGTGCTGGTGCTCGTGGTCAAGGTCGGGCTCATAAGCGGAGTGACCACGATGGGGTCTTTTTTATCTCCCCACTGGACCCTGTCTTTGGGGTCGGTGGGCGCGGGCGTGGCCTCCGTGAGCGTCGCCTCCGTGAGCGCAGGGAGTTTGATCTTCAGGGACTTAGCGCCATTGGTAAGGGTCTGGGCATGAGCAACCCCAAAGAGCCCTGTGGAAAGGAGGGTTAGACTGAGCAAGATTCGGAGAGTGATGCGTTTCATTAAAAACATCATGGATATCTATAGGCTTTACCCTTAGGGAGTGTGTAGATAAACACGTAGTTTTACCGTAAAAGCTAGAGCCCACCTCCAATGGGATTAATGGGAGTCCCGTTGCGGCGAACCTCAAAGTGCAGGTGTGGCCCGGTCGCCAGCCCAGTCGCCCCGACACGAGCGATCACCTTGCCTTGCTCCACGCTCAGTCCCTCGGTGACAAGCAAGGCCGAGCAGTGGGCGTAGAGGGTAGAGAGGCCGCCGCCATGGTCAACCACGACCACATTGCCGTAGCCCCGCATGGTTCCCGCATACGCCACGACTCCCGCCGCCGCCGCAACAATCGGGGTGCCGGTCTCCGCTCCAAAGTCCACGCCTGCATGGAGGCGATTGATCTTGAGGATGGGATGAAAGCGCATCCCGAACTGCGAGACAATGCGGCCCGCGACCGGCTGGACCAGCTTGCTGGCAAGGCCGCCCGGGAGCGGGGTTCCCTCAAGCGTCTTGAGCCGGAGCGCGATCTCCTGGGAGTCGGCGGCGAGCTGGGCGTACTCGCTCTCGATCTGGATACGCTTTGCCTGCGCCTCTAGGAGCACCCCACGGCGCTTCTGTACGAGCTGGGCCTCCTGGTCTTGCTGTGCCCCCAGGGCGAGCTCTTGCTGGTGGATCTCGGCGGCCTTTTCATCGACCAGCCCTTTCCACTTGAGCACTTGCTCACGCCCCGCCTTGATCTTGGCGATAAGAGTGGACTCGTACTTGACAATGGAGCGGACCAGCTGGGCGCGGCTGACAAGCTCGCCCATGGTGTGCGCTCCCAGCAGCACCGATGCATAGCGCACCGGCCCTTGGCGATAGTTGGCGGCCATGCGCTGCGCCAGGCTCCGCTGCGCCTCGGTGAGCGCGTCCTCCGAGGTCTGCAGCAGGGCGGCGACATGGCTTTGCTGGCTGCGTGTTCGGGCGAGGCGCTGCTTGACCTCGGTGAGCTGCGCCCGGGTGGTCTTGAGCTGGCCCTCGACCGTCGTCAGCTCGGTGGCGATCGCCTCCTCGGAGCGCTTGGCGAGGGCGAGCTGCTGCTGGGTCGCGAGGAGCTGCTGCTGGGCGGTCGTGAGCTTGCTCTTAAGCGCCGTCTTTTGCTGTTTCGTGGTGGGCGGCTTACGCATCGCACAATTGTACCGTGACCGACAAGGTAGAATGAGAGCAATGCACCGCGTCTCCCTCCTCGTTGTTCTGCTCGCTGCTCTGTCTCTGGCAGGCTGTTCCAAGCCCACGCGCCAAGGGACCGAGCCCCTCTCCTCACCCGCGGCGGGCTACGTCCGCCTGATCCCGGTAAAGGTCAAAGAGACACCCGACACGCTTCACTACCAGTGGAGCCTGCTGGGGGAGCGCAACTGGACCACCCCGAGTGTCTCGGGCGGAAAGGCTTCTCTTGCGGGAGTCTACAAGCTCAACGACCCGAAGACCTACGGTGGCTGCCCGACCTGGCTCTGCGATGTGACCTTTACCAAGCAGGCAACGGACTGGAAGTGGGAGCTTCGTCTCCACGGCTCCAACGGCAAGACCGCCACCGAGACCGGAACCGCCGCAGGCACCCCCGAGATCCTCGCTCCTAAAGACACCGACACGCGCCTCCCCGCCGACATCCCGCTTGCGCGCCTGGGGGAGAAGACCCTCACCCTCGACGCCCCGGCGTCGTGAACGACACGGCCCCCGCTTCGCTGCTGGCGCTCCGCGCCGTGATGTCGCTCCGCGACTTTGTGGCCAAAGGCCAGCAGCAACGCGGAACTTGTGTCGTTCACGACGCCAGCGAGAAGGCGCGGCGGGCGTTGGCGGTCGTGAGCGCGTCGAGGTCGGTGGGGGAGATACCCCGAAGCGCCGCGATCGTGTCGCGGATGTGGGTCAGGCGGCAGGGCTCGTTGGGGAACTTACCCCGGAACGGTTCGGGCGAGAGATAGGGCGCATCGGTCTCCAGCAGCAAGAGCTCTGCGGGGGTCGCCTTGACAATCTCCCGGAGCGCGTCGTTTTTCTTGTAGGTCACCGGCCCGTCCACCCCGAGGTACCAGCCGTGCTTCCAGCAGGTCTCCGCGTGGCGTAGCTCGCCGGCAAAGCAGTGGATAATCAGGGGGATATCGGCCGCCTCGTTTTCGAGAAGCGCCAGGCACTCATCGTAGGCATCCCGGCAGTGGATCACCACGGGCAGCTGGACCTCACGCGCGAGGGCGAGCTGGGCACGAAACGCGGCGTACTGGAGGTCGCGGGGCGAGAGATCGCGGTAGAAATCCAGCCCAATCTCCCCAATGGCCCGCACTCTTGGGTTTGTCGCCCAGCGACGTAGCCGCGCCGCAGTCGCCTCGCTCCAGCTCTTGGCGTCGTGGGGGTGCACCCCGACCACCGCCCAGATGCGCGTGTCTTTCTCCGCCAGCGCCACCGCTTTCGCGGACGAGGCTTCGTCGAAGCCGACCACGATAAAGTCGGTGACCCCCGCCTCGGTGGCGCGGCGCAGGACACCAGGTAGATCGCGCTCCAGGGTGTCGTTGTTGAAGTGAACATGTGTCTCAATCATTGGTTTTCGTTACTCTATCGCAGGCCTGCCCCAAAAAGAAAGGATCGGTCGGTTTTCAACCTGCGTCTAACGCAGAGCGTCGAGAAGAATCTGCAGGTGCTTGCTATCGGGGACGGGGACGACGCTCTCGATGGTGGCGGGGACGCCCTCCACGCCGCAGGCTTTGGGATCGTTGAGGGCACCGGTTGCGGAGCGGAAGCCGTGGCGCTCCCAGGCGAGCTTCTGAATCTCCGGGTCCTGGAGGGCGGCGATCAGCTTCTTGCCGTTCTCGGTGATCGCCAGGATTGGGTGGCTGCTCCAGACAGTCGGCTTGAGGTAGAGCACGCGGAGCTGGGCTCTCTGCGCGGCGTACTTCTCGGGCGAGGTGCGGGCAAAGTCGATCAGCTGGGCCTCGTAGCCGACAATGATCGGCTTATCCCCGATTCCCCGGCTGACATACTGCGCAAAGAGCGTGTCCGAGCTGCTCTCCTGAAACCCCTGCGCAGCGATCAGGGCCTTGACTCTGGGAGTGCTGTTCGTCCCGAGCAGGGTCTGTAAGAGGCCGGCGTAGAGGTTCCCCGACGACGACTTCACGGGGTCGGTGGTGTAGAGCACGACCTTTCCGTAGAGCTCGGGCAGCCCGAGGTCTTTCCAGCTCTTGCCTGCCTCGGCGGCGGCGATCAGCTTCGGGAAGTCGAGCTGCTGGCGCTCCAGGGTGTCGGCGACCTTGGCCCAGGTGTAGAGCACGAGCGGGGAGTTGAGGACGTTCTCACTGGCGACCAGCGGCTTGCCCGAGTCTTTGTAGAGGGCGAGAGCGACCGTCGAGGAGGGCCACAGGAAGTCCTTGCCGGTGGTACTGGGGTCGGTGACCATCTCGAGCGAGCCGCGCTTGTCGGTCTCCAGTACCAGCCCGTAGCGTGCTTTGAGGAGCTGAACAAAGGCGGGATCGGCGAGAAGTGCGCTCTTCTCTCCGCCAACAGAGCCCCGTAGTACGATTGTTTTTGTGTCGCTGCTTGGCTTCGTCCGTGTCAGGAGCGCGGCGACCCCTACAACAGTGAGCAATAAGATCAGTCCGATAAATTTTTTCATTGGTTCTTATTTTCGATTACGCGTTCGGGGACAAACTCGATCAGAGTCTGTCGGAGGGCGGCGAGCTCCGAGGCCAGCGCCCGGTCATCGTCACGGCGGTGGGCCTCGGCGAGGCGTAGGAGGCGGCTCTCGACCAGCTCTAGGAGGGTGATGAGCTCCGTTCGTGCTTGTCCGGTGGGGGGTGTGCCGTCTTGGTAGGGCAGGCAAGCCCGCTTGACATAGGCGAGGTGCTCCGCAACGGCGACCGTGAGCTCGGGCTCCTTGCGAAGCCGTTGTGCGAGGGTTGCGATCTGACGCAGACGCTCACCCTCGTCGCGGCCCGCCCAGCGGGTAGCGAGAGGCTCTAGCCAGGGTTTTTCGGTGGGGAGTGTCTTCGGCGCGAGGAGGAGGCGCACCCCCAGATACGCTCCGCCCGCCAGCGCGGCACTGACGAGCAGGGGCTGCTTGGACGCCAGGAGCAGGATCAGAAAGACCAGGACTGCGGCGGCACCCGCCTTGAGGTCAGCCATTGTAGCCCTTCGCTTCCCGGAACGCCGCGCTCAGGTTGCCACGTCCCTCAAAGGTCTTGCCCGATGTTGCTCCCGTCAGCGCATCTAGCTGCCCCGGCGATGCCTCGCCAAAGCGGATCGCAAAGACCGGGATATCGAGCTTTTGCTGCTGCACCTCGCTCAGGCTCGCCCCCGTGTTCGACTCGCCGTCGGTGAGCAGGATCACGGCGGGGAAGTAGTCCTCGTAGCCGGGCTGCTGGTGGATCCAGCGAAGCGCTTGGATGGTCGGGGAGTAGATGTCGGTCCCGCCGGTCGCCTCCAGCGCCTGGATCTTGGCGTTGAGGCTGGCCAGGGCGTCGGGCGCGTTGCCACGCACCTCCCAGAGCGCTTGCGGGGCACCGCTGAAGGGGATCACGACCGTGATATCGCGGGGAGACGCTTGGAGGAGGCTCCGGCGGGCAAGGTCTTGGTTGAGGAGGCCACGCATCGCGGACTTGAGCTGCTCCAGCCGCTCGCCGCGCATGCTCCCCGAGACATCGAGGCAGTAGACGGTCAGCGACGGCTTACGCAGCGTGGTCTGGTAGAGATCGAGCGCCTGGCGCACCACCTCGGCGCGGGGCAGGCGGAGCTGGGAGGGAAAGGCATCGCCGATGGGGCCGGTGCGGCGCCCGGTCGCGGCGAGCTCTTGCTGAATCTGGGGGGAGAGGAGCCAGCGCTGGAGCTTGTCGAAGGCTTGGCGCTTGCTGGCGGGCTGTCCGTGCTCCACATAGCCCAGCGGAGCATCTGCGATCGCGACCCCGTCCGAGGGGTAGATCACGGTGAGCCTCTCCCGGCCTTGCGCGGCGAGCTTGGCACTGGCCTCGGTCGCCATCACCTCGTAGTTGAACATCGCATCGTAGTCGTCGTAGCGGCTCACAAAGAGCTCCGTCAGCCAGCCCGAGCTCCCCGACGACCGATTGACACCGCCGAGCAGGGAGGCGACATTTTTCTGTACCGTGGGCTTTTGCAGGTCCGTCTCGCTCAGCACCTGGGGCTTTCCGGCAAAGGCGGAGAGAAAGGCGAGGTAGGCGGCGGCACCGCTGTTGCTCTGGGTGGCGGAGGTCATTAAAAAACGAAGGCGACCCGCCTGGGCCGCCTTACGTATTTCCTCGGTCGAGACCGTCTTCTTATCGTTCCAGCCCAACCTCTGGGCCACACTCTCTTTCACCGCAAGCCCCACAGGGGACCAGTAGATGCTCTGTGCGTCTTTGACGCGCCTCTGGGTATCTCCCAGGCTGGTCCAGAGCGACTGCGCGGGCCAGACCGCATCGGCGTCGCCCCCGCCGCTCTCCAGCTGCCGCATGATCTCGACCGAGCCCTTGTACTCCAGCTGGATCGTGACCTGGTTCTCGCGTGCAAAGCGCTGCACGAGTGGCTCTAGGCTCTTGTTCTCGCTGCCTGCCACAATCCGCAGGCTCTCTTGGGGGGCAGTAACTTGCTGGCACCCCGTCAGCAGGCCTCCTGTCATCAGAAGGATCACGAACGCGCTTCGTGTTGGTTTTGTTTCTCTTATCATTGCCCCTATTGTCGGTCATAACCAAGAGGTTTATGTTAAGAGGGAGTTATGCCGGGGATTGGAAATCCCCGGCACAGAGAAAAGAGCGTCCCGAGGACGCGGGGATCCGTAGCTTCTCCGCGTCCTCGGGACGCTCCCTAATCCGTAGGCGGGGATTTCAACCCCCGCCGTAACCCCCGCCGTATTTGACGGCTAGCGTTTCTTCGCCAGCCAGAGCTTGCGCAGGCGCAGCTGCTCCTCGGAGGGCGTGGCGACCGAGCGAATCTCGCCCCGCTCGGCAAGCTCTAGGCCGACATAGGAGAGGGCTTGCTCGACCGGAAGCTCGCCGGGGGAGAGGACCAGCTTGTCGTAGAGCGGGCCAAACGACTCGCCGCCGGCGACGATCAGTTGCTTGCGAATCTCGTCCTCCACAAAGCCCGGCTGGTTGTTGCGGCACTTTTTCCAGAGCGCGAACTCGACATCGTCGAGGCTCCGCTTTCCGTTGGTCTTTGCCAGGAGCTCCAGGTCCAGGCAGAGCCCCACCACGAAGCCATCGTCGTAGTAGCTCAGCCCGAAGCCATTGCTATTGCCGCGCCCGTTGTTGGTCTCGCCGACACGGGCGCTGGACTCGTTGGGGGAGACGGTGAGGCGGGCGGGGGAGCGGCGCTGGCGGCGGACATTGCTGGCGATCTCGTTGTAGAGCTCTTGCTCGGGTGTCCAGCCAAAGCGGCCCAGGAGCATCGTGGAGAAGTAGTCGGTCGTGCCCTCCAGCCACCAGAGGGCCCCGGTCTTGGGGAGCTGGGTGTAGTCGAAGGGGCCGAGCACCTGGCTGCGGACGCGCTTGACATTCCAGAGGTGGAAGAACTCATGAGCTAGCAGGCTCGCCGTGCGCCGGGAGAACCCCGAGCCGAGGCTGATCTCCGTGCTGCTCAGGTGCTCCAGCCCCGAGCCCCCCATGCCCGCGCTTCGGACCGTGAAGTGCCAGACATACTTTCCGTAGGGAGCGCCGCCCATGAACTCCGTCTCGATCTTGGAGACTGTCTCACAGGTCTCGCGCAGGAGCTTCTTGTCGATCTTGTCTGCCGCGGCACCGCGTAGGGCGATGATGTGCTGCTTACCCGCGACCTTGTAGGTCTCCTCGTAGTAGCTCCCCAGGGTCACGGGGTTATCGGCGAGGGTATCGTAGGAGTCAGTTTTGTAGCTGGGGCCGTTGCCGTCCAGCCCGACAGCCACCTTCCAGTCCTTGGGCGTCTCCAGGGTCAGCTTACAGCGCTCTTGGGTGCGCCCGACCACGTAGAGGTAGGTTGTGGGTCCGCTGTAGTGCCCGATGCCGTTTTGAAACTCCAGCGGCGCGGAGTAACGGAGCGTCACTTGCTTTGTCCCTGCGCTTGGGATCTTCCAGGTATGGTCATCGACCGCTGTCACCTCAAGGGGCTTGTTGTCTCTATCTGTTGCGACAAGATCCTTGACCCGTGCGCCGTTGTTCTGGAGCATGTAGTGCCCCGGCGACCAGTTCGGCATCTGCACCAGAGTCTCGGCGGCGCGCGTGGGAATGGTCACGGTGATGGCGAGCTGGCTGGTGTCGGGCTGGGGCTGGACCCTGTAGCCAATCTCGGCGTGGGCTTGGCTGGCTGCGGCGAGTACCAGCACGAGAGCGAGCGAGTTTTTCATGCAAAATAGTCCTTGATAGCGTTGATAAAGCGTGCGATTCCCTCGGCATCGACATCGAGGTGGGTGACAAAGCGGGACTCGGGGGTGATGAGCGCCAGCAGGCCGCGCTCATTGAGGAAAGCTTGGAGGGGGGCGCAGTGCTCGTCGGGGAAGCGGGCGAAGACCATGTTGGTGGCGTGGCCCAGCACGGTCACGTGGGGAGTGTCGGCGAGCCCCGCCGCGAGCCGCGCCGCGTTGGTGTGGTCGTCGGCGAGGCGCTCTATATGGTGCTCCAGCGCATAGAGCCCGGCAGCGGCGAGAAACCCCGACTGGCGCATCCCGCCGCCCAGCACTTTCCGCCAGCGGTAGGCTTTTTCAATCAGCGGCTTGGAGCCCACCAGCACCGAGCCCACGGGGGCACCGAGCCCCTTGGAGAGGCAGATCGAGACCGAGTCAAAGCCCTCACAAGCCTCCGCGAGCGTGCTGCCCTGCGCGACCACGGCATTGAAGACCCGTGCGCCGTCGAGGTGCGTCGCCAGTCCGCGGTGGTGCGCCAGCTCGGTCGCCGCTTGCAGGTAGCCACGGGGGAGCACTTGGCCGTTGAAGGTGTTCTCCAGCGCCAGGAGCCTTGTGCGGGCGAAGTGCGCGCCCAGACCTGGCCCATAGTGCTTGATCGCCGCAGCGAGCTTCTCCAGCGGGAGCGAGCCATCGGGCTCATTCTCAATCGGCTGGGGGACAATCGAGCCCAGCACCGCCGCGCCACCGCCCTCGTACTTGTAGGTATGGGCGAGCTGCCCGACAAGGTACTCATCGCCGCGCTCACAGTGCGCCATCAGGGCCGCGAGGTTGCTCTGGGTTCCGGTCGGCAGAAACAGCCCGGCTTCTTTTCCCGCGGAGAGCGCCAGCGCGTCTTGTAGCTCCAAGACGGTAGGATCGTCGCCCCATACATCGTCCCCGACCTCGGCACGGAGCATCGCCTCGCGCATCGCCGGGGTGGGGCGGGTTACCGTATCGCTTCGTAGATCAACTGTCATGGAGGGTTATTTCTGGAGCTGAAGGGCAATATCCTGGTTGAGTGTGTAAAGCTCTGCGACTCGTCACGATGTCATTAATCCGTGGCAGAGGCTCCAACCCACCATCCATTACCATCATTAGAAACTAGTGTCCAGAGAAATGCGCCCCACCACTCGTTGCCGGAATCGAAGTAGTTGGACCAGTCAGTAGACCATTTCCGAATGGTAAACTCGGAGAGGTCACTGAACAACCGTGTCAATGTTTGTGAACAAATCGTATTTGCTTCCTCAGCACTCTGGCAACGAATGCTGTAGGGAGGTTCCAGAAACGCATAGGTGTATTCGCGGATAAAGTCGTCTATGCTGACAAGCTCTGATGTTCCCTTGTTATTGTATTTGATGGAATAACGACTGTCTGGACCGAGTATGTTCGGATCAATTGGGTATGGAAAACTGCCTGGGTCAGTGAATATTTTGTGCCTCAGGTTGGTGAAATACTCCTCGTTTCGCTTGAAACGTTCCTCCATGCCTTGAAGGGCAACTTGCTTGTGTACGGTCTCGTCCTCTCTCGTGTTGGGAGGTGTTGCAAAGAGAAAACACTCGACAACGATCCCAACGCGATCCGCGAGATCTCTGAGATAGTCACCGTGGTGTCCGGTCCCGAATGAGTCTGTAAGGAGGGGGAAGGTGCTCATTCACGGGGCCAGGATTTCGTCCCAGCGGAGCATCACCCCCTGGGCCTTGAGGCGGGCTTGGAACTCGGCGAGGAGTGCGGGGGAGTCGTGGACGGCGCTGGGGTCGCGCAGGTTTTTCTCCAGACAGAAGGCGGCCAGGGAGCCGGCGATCTCTCCGGCGAGGAACTCCGTGGGGTGCATCCGCGCCGATGCGAGGGCGAGGCGGCTAGCACCGAAGTTCTTGGCGGCGGGGAGGATATTGGTCGGCCCCGATGCCGGGAGAAACGCTCCGAGCGGGAGATGGTAGGGGAGCGCGACGGAGAGCAAGGGGGGCTCGCCCTTGCTGGGGTGGATGTCCATGGCGTAGAGCGCGCAGCCGACCGTGTCGGGGAAGACCGTGCCCCACTTGGCGGCGGGATCGGGGGAGCGCAGGTGGTTCTGGGTGAGAGTCGTGCGGGCTTGCAGGCGGCGCGACTCGCGGATATAGGGGTGGATCGCCCAGCCGTCGGCGGGCACCTGCATTTCTGGGTAGCCGAGCTTGGTGGGGTCTTCGTCACGGGGGCACTCGGTCTGGAGCCAGTAGGCAAAGCCCTTGGCAAAGTTTAGGCCACGCTCTAAAATCCGCACTTGCTCGTCCACGGGCTTGTCGAGATAGCTCTCCTCGTGGAAGTCGTTGCCGCGCCAGTTGATAAGCGCGAGGTCCCCGACCGGTGAGGTCTTGCCCATGAAGCTCGATGCGGCGATCAGGCGGCGGTAGGTCCAGAAGGGCAAGTAGCCGCGGCCGTTTGCCTCGACTCGTCCCAGGACTTTATAGCGCACCGAGTAGGGCTCGGCCTTGTCGCGGTAGATGTAGTCGAGGGTGTACTCGCCCAAGGACTTGAAGTAGTCGTACTCGGCGGGTTTTTCGAGGATCGGGCCGGGGGCGGCTTGCCAGTCCATCAAGAAGCAGTAGGTGAAGCTCTGCACCCAGCTCGGGTTGGCGGTCTCGGGCGCGAGCGACTCTCCAAACTCGGCGAGAGATTCCTGGCCCAGGCGAAACGGGGAGCCCGCCAGCGCGAGCGCGGCACCGTCCTCGGTGGCATCGAGCAGGAACTGGCAGCCGACACGGGTGATCTTGCCCGTCTCCAGATCGGCGAGATCGGCGTAGTTGATGCGCTCCTGCCCGGAGTAGCGTGTCACGGAGCGGAGCTGGTGGCGCATGAGAATGCGGCGGATCGTGCCGGATTTTTCGTAGGGGGCGAGGCGGTCTCGGATCGCCTTCTCCCAGACCGTGGGCAGGCCGGAGACGCGGCTGACCCAGCAGTCGCCGATGTTCTTGCCCGCGCCGCGCTTGACACCGGGCTGGGCGTTGTAGTAGTCGCGGACAGCCTGGCGGAGGGCGCGGTAGGTCTTGGTGGAGGGGCCGGGCTCTTTCTCGACATGGCTGTTCTCATCGGGGACGGGCACGAGCTGGCTGGTGAGCTGCCCGCCCAGCATCCGGGTGGGCTCGACCAGCACCACCGAGAAGCCCCGCTTGGCGGCGGCCTCCGCGGCCGCGACTCCACCCAGTCCCCCCCCGACAACAAGCACCTCGCAGCTCAGGCTCACATCGGAGGGCGCGACCGCGACCGTGACCGCGCGTCGCTTCTCGATATCCAGGACGCGGGTGAGCTCAAAGGGAGCGGGAACCGTGGGGGCTTGGGCGTGGGCTTCAGGCATGGCTAGGCTCAGGAAGGCAAGGAGGGCGAGGGACGGGACGGCTGAGAGGCGCATGGAATTCTCTCGCTCCCCTTTGTATCGCTCCCATGAACGGGGGCGTCTCGCCCCCATGGAAGGGGGCGTCTTGCTGTCCTCGTGCCTCGGACACAAAGGGCGCTTCGCGCCCATGGGCGAAGCCCTTCGTGTCGGAGCCTGCGACGACAGCGAGACGCCCCCCTCCAACGGGGGCGATTAACCCTCCAACGGGGGCGATACAAACGGGGACGATCTAAACGAACTACTTAAAGGTCGTCTTCATCAGCTCGACAAGCTGCGGCGGGACAACCTTGAGCACGGAGGTGGCGCCGACAATATCGACTCCCTTGACCTCGGTGCCGACCAGTGCGGCCATCTGGCCGAACTGCTTGTCGCGCACCAGCTCGGCGGCCTTGATCCCGACACGCATGCCCAGCACACGGTCGAAGAGGGTGGGGGCACCTCCGCGGTGGACATGGCCGACCACGGCGTGGCGGCTCTCCCAGCCGGTCTTCTCGGTGATCGTGCTGGCGACAAACTCACCCACACTGCGGTCCGAAAGCTTGACATGGCCGAAGTCATCGACCGCCTTCTCCTCGCCGGAGAGCGCAGGGAGCTCGGTGCCCTCGGAGCAGACCACGAGGCCGTACTTCTTGCCACGAGCGCGGACCGCGTTGAGGTGGGCTACCATCGCATCGACATCGAGCGGCTCCTCAGGAAGGGTCACCCAGTCTGCGCCACCGGCCACACCGACATACCAGGCCACCCAGCCTGCGTGGCGGCCCATCACCTCGAGCACCATCACACGGCGGTGCGAGCGCGCGGTGTCGCGCAGGCGGTCGATGGCATCGAGGCCCACGGCAGCGGCGGTGTCGAACCCGAAGGTGAAGTCCGTGCCGGAGAGGTCGTTGTCCATGGTCTTGGGCACGCCGACTGTTGGGACCCCGTACTGGGAGTAGAGCTTCGCGGCAACCCCGAGCGTGTCCTCACCCCCCAGGGCGACGATGGCATCGAACTTGGCCTCTTTGATATTGCTTAGGACCGCTTCCAGGTCCTTCTCACCGCCCTTTTTGAAGGGGTTGGTGCGCGACGAGCCGAGCATGGTGCCGCCCTGGTAGATAATCTCCTCGACATCGCTGAGGCCCAAGGGGCGGTAGATTCCCTTGACTAGCCCGCGCCAGCCCTCTTCGATCCCGACAAACTCGAAACCGAAGTCCATGCCACGGTAGACCACGCCCCGGATCGCCGGGTTCAGGCCGGGACAGTCGCCCCCGCCCGTCAAAATTCCAACTTTCACAATCAAGCTCCCCGAAAAACGGCCCCGGAGAGTCTTCCGGGGCCGCTTCGTTTTGTTATCGTTCGGGCTCTAGGATACCGTAATTTCCATCGGCTCGTCTATAGAGGACGCTTACTTGATTTGTGTCCGCGTTCTCAAAGACAAAGAAATCGTGGGAGAGGAGCTCCATCTGGGCGACCGCCTCAAGCTCTGTGAGAGGTTTAATCGCAAATCGCTTGCGTCGCAGAACTTTACCTTCGTCGGTGTCCTCAGGCTCGTCGGTGTCGTCGCCCACAGCCATGCGACGGGGAGAGTCGTGGTCGTGGTGGGCGCCGCGGTGGTGCCACTTGTGACGCTCCTTGTACTTGGACATGCGGCGCTCGAGCTTGTCTACCACACGATCGATCGCGACATACATGTCCTCGGCGCGATCTTCTCCCCGGAGTAGGATTCCATCGCCTTCGAGCTGGACCTCCACACGGTGCTCTTTCCCCGAGATACTCTGGGTGACCGTCGCCGCATGGAGCGCTGCGAAGTGCTTGGAGAGCTTGTTGACTTTCTTGTCTGCGTAGGCCCGCAGAGCATCAGTAATGACGACTCCTTTGCCGCGTACCTGAACTTGCATAGTGAATAACCTCCACGAATAAGTTTCGGTTAAGAAGGCGAAAAATCCTCCTGGTAACTTAGTGAGACTCTGCACACAGCAGGGCGACCGCGTGGGCGCAGATCCCCTCGCGGCGGCCCACAAAGCCCAGGCCCTCGTTGGTGGTCGCCTTGATCCCGACCGCATCGACCGAGACCTCCAGAGCGGCTGCGATCACAGCCTTCATCTGGTCGGCGCGCGGCCCGATCTTGGGGGTCTCGGCGATTACCGTGATATCGACATTGCCCACTCTCCAGCCCCGCTCGGCCAAAAGCGCACGCACCTCGGTGACAAACTCGATACTGGGGCGGTCTTTGTGGCGCAGCTCCGACGGGGGGAAGTACGTGCCGATATCGCCTAGGCCCGCGGCTCCCAGTAGCGCATCGCAGAGGGCGTGGAGCAGGACATCGGCATCGGAGTGACCCGCGAGCCCGAGGGGGGAGTCGGGGAAGTGCACGCCCCCCAGCCAGAGCGGTCGTCCCGGAGCGAAGGGATGAATGTCGTAGCCATGGCCGATACGGAACAAAGGGGGCATCTTAGCGATCAGTATAGCATAGGACACCTGAGTGCAGGGGCACAACACTTGACAAGTGGGAATTGCCTGCGATAGAATCTGCGAAACATAGTTTTTCACCCGTTGTCGGGTTCGATTTCTTTGAGGAAACAAAGTTTTTTAATGGCACGGCGGCTACCTACAATTCGGGACGTGGCGGCGCAGGCGGGGGTCTCGGTCGGGACTGCTTCCAAAGCGCTCAACAACCAAGGACGGATCTCCACGGAGACACGCTCGGCGGTGCTGCGTGCTGCGGAGGAGCTGCGGTTTGCCCCCAATGCCTTGATTCGCTCGCTTCAGCGTGGGCGGACCGGGACCGTGGGCCTGCTGACCTGGCCGGTGCGGGAGACAGGAATTCTCAGTGTCGATCTAGCCCTGCTCACCGGGGTCTCCCATGGCCTTGCCGCAGTTCAGACCGATATGCTGCTCTACGCCCGCTGTCCCGGGCGGGAGCTGACAACCATTCTCCTCGATGGGCGGGTCGATGGCGCGATCCTGGTGCCCCATGAGCTCGATGAAGCGACCTTGGGCAGCCTCGCAAGTGCAGGGCTGCCGACGGTCGCTCTCTATCAGGCCGAGGTGCCGCAGGGAATGGGCTATGTGAAGGTGGACAATGGCTCTGGGATGCGGCAGGCAGTGGCACATCTGGTGGCGCGGGGACACAAGCGGATTGCCTACTACTCTCCCCTGAGCTCTGCCGACTTTCGGGAGCGCTGCGCGGGCTATAAAGAGGCCTGCCGGGAACTTGGTGCCAGCACGCGTGTTGAGCTCTGTGTGACCCCCGCAGACTACCATGCGCCTCTGCTTCCCACTTGGGAGAGCTGGTGTGCGCTCGACGAGCCGCCCACAGCGCTGATCGTGGGCAACGATGGTTTTGCGATGAAGTGGCTGGAGTTTCTGGAGACGCAGCAGGTCTCCGTGCCTCAGCAACTCTCGCTGGTTGGTTTTGACGATGCTCCTATTGCCAGCACAGGAGTAGGCCTGACGACAGTGCGACAGCCCGGTCTTCAGGTAGGAGAGCTGGCGGCGGCGTTTGTGGATCGCTTGATTCAGGGCGCGCCTGCTGACGAGTGCCGCCGGACCCTTCCGGTAGAGCTCGTGGTGCGTGGTACGACCGGTCCGCCCTCTTTGGAGGGGCGACGGTAACTTTATTTACCTTGAAAGGTACGAAAATGTCACAGAAAGACACTAAACGGAGCGCGTTTACGCTCATTGAACTTCTCGTTGTTATTGCAATCATTGCCATCCTTGCAGCGATCCTCTTCCCGGTCTTTGCCCAGGCACGTGAGAAGGCGCGCGCCATCTCCTGCCTCTCTAACATGAAGCAGCTGGGAACGTCGTTCATGATGTATGTCCAGGACTACGACGAGACCTTCCCCCTGGGTGTCCAGGAGGACTGGAACAATGGCTGGCCGACCGCCGTTCAGCCCTATGTCAAGAGCCTGGGGATCTTCCGCTGCCCCGACGACGGCGATCTTACCCAGGTGGACTGGACCGTGGGCTGGGCAGGCGTCCCGATCTCCTACGCCACCAATGGCTTCCAGCAGTGGAATGGCTCTACCTGGCAGGTCTTTGGCCTGATCGGTGTCTCTCAGGCCTGGATGGGGAGCGGGGCTGCTGGTCGTGGCATGGCGATCATGAACCGACCCGCCGACACGATCCTCCTGGCAGAGAAGCACAACCGTGAGGTGCGACGCAATGGTGGGACCGGAAATCTCTCGGGCTGGGGACCGGGCCACACGATCACCGGAGTGAACTGGTGGGACTGGGTTGGCCCTGGCCAGATGCCCGATGGTACCCGCTCCCTGACCGCTGCCTACCCCAATGGGCGCAATGGTGCCGTGAGCTTCAAGCACAACGAGCGCAGCAACTTTGTCTTTGCGGACGGCCATGCTAAGTCCATGGTGCCCTACACCACCAACCCGGACCCGGTAAACCGCCCTCTCGATAACATGTGGAATGCACAGCGAAACTAAGATGCCAAAGAACCTTTTTGTGATTGCAGCACTAGCCCTCATGGGCATGGCGCTCCTCGCGGGTTGTGGGGATAAGGGCGCGGATGCTCCCAAGACCCCGCAGGAGGTCAAGGACTTCAAGGGCGGGCCACCGCCCCCAGAGGCCCAGGCCAAGATTCGTGAGATGATGCAGAAGGGCGGCGGTCCCGGTGGGGCACCGCCACAGGCGGGTCAGCCACCCGCAGGGCGCTAAAAAACAAAAAACTCCGGGGGAGGCTGGCCTCCCCCGGAGTTTTTTTTCTACTTCAGTGCCTCTTCAATCGCTGCGATCTCATCGGCAGCGAACTTCGTCTTTTCCGCGGCTTTGACATTCTCCACAATCTGCTCCGGGCGGCTTGCCCCGATCAGTGCCGATGTCATCCGGGAGTCACGGAGCACCCAGGAGAGCGACATCTGTGCCAGGCTCTGGCCCCGGTCGGCGGCAATCGCATTGAGGCGGTTGAGCTTGGCGACCGTCTCCGGGGTGACTGCCGACTCTTGCAAGAAGCCCGAGGGCTGCTTGGCGCGGGAGTCGTCGGGGATCGTGCCGGTGAGGTACTTGTTGGTCAGGAGCCCCTGTGCGAGCGGGCAGAAGGCGATCAGGCCGATGCCGCGATCCCCGCAGACATCGGTCAGGCCGTTCTCAATCCAGCGGTTGAGCAGGGAGTAGCTCGGCTGGTGCAGGATGGGCTTGATGAACCCATTGGCCTCACAGACCGCCAAGGCCAGCTTGGTCTGCTCCGCAGAGTAGCTGGAGATCGCGGCATAGAGTGCCTTCCCCGAGCGCACAGCGGAGTCGAGTGCGCCCATGGTCTCCTCCAAGGGCGTGTTGGGGTCGGGGCGGTGGGAGTAGAAGATATCGACGTAGTCTAGCTGAAGGCGCTTGAGGCTGGCATCCAGGCTCGCGAGCAGGTACTTGCGGCTCCCCCACTCGCCGTAGGGGCCGGGCCACATCCGGTAGCCTGCCTTGGTCGAGATAATCAGCTCATCCCGGTAGCCGGCGAAGTCGTCCTTGAGAATCCGCCCGACCCGCGTCTCCGCAGCACCTGGGGAGGGGCCGTAGTTATTGGCGAGATCGAAGTGGGTGATGCCATTATCGAAGCTGGCAAAGAGCATCTGCCGTGCGTTCTCATGGAGCGAGGCTTCGTCGGTGTGGCGTGCCGCATCGGTGCCGGGGTCCCCAAAGTTGTGCCAGCAGCCAATCGAGATCGCCGGGAGGTGGAGCCCGGAGCGCCCACAGCGGCGGAACCAGCCGGCCGTGTTTTCGTAGCGGGAAGAAGAAGGAGTGTAGTTGGACATAGCAGGACTAGGTTCGGCAACGAGGGAGAACTTACCTGCCCAAAACCGTGCTATAATGCCTTTGCAATGAACCAGGCTGAGGAAAAATCTCCCCCAACCGCTCCTCCCGCTACGCCACCAAAGATGGTTGCCGTGCGTCGCCGTACCCGCCGCCGCCGCTCTGCGCCGCCCGTGCGCCGCAAGACACTGAGTGTTCTCTTGGTCTGCTTCGTCGTTGTCTTCATCCTGGCCGCGGTCCCCGAGCTGAGAAACGCCATCGCGAGCTACCTCCACCAGCTGTTCGGCGGGAAGCGCATGCCGGTTGAGGTCGTGGCTCTCCTGCTTGCGGGCTTGGTGCTGGTCTATCTCATCCCAGGAGTCGAGGACAAGGTCCTTGTCGCGGTTGGGCTACGCAAGCGCTCGCGGAGCCGCAATAGCCACCGCTAGTGCCTGGCTAGAGCGTGAGGAAGGGGCGCATCTTCTCCAGCTTCTTCTCACCAATTCCGCGCACTTCTTTAAGCTCCTCTAGCTCTTTGAACCCGCCGTTGCTCTGTCGGTAGTCCAGGATGCTCTGGGCCGTACTCGGGCCGACTCCGGGAAGCTTCTGAAGGTCCGCGAGAGTTGCGTTATTAAGCTTTACGAGGCCCTCTCCCGGCGTATGAAACTTGCCCGCGCTCCCGTGCGACGAGGGATGCGTTGCGGCGGGAGCGGAGACGGGGGGCGGTACGGGCTGGGCCTTTCCAAGCACGCGGCTGCCGATACCTGGAGGAGAACTGCTCACTTGGGGCTGCGCGACTGCCTGGCGGGTGGGCACATGGAGCTGGTCGGCGTCTTTTAGGTGGTCCGCGAGGTTGAGGGCCTCCTGCTGGGCGTTGCTCTGGAAGCCTCCGGCGCGCTGGATCGCATGGAAGAGCCGCTGGCCGGGGCGAAAGGTGTAGACGCCGGGACGCTTGACCGCGCCGCTGACATAGACCACAAGCTCCGTCGCCGCAGGTGTTGGGCGAGGCGTGCTGGGAGAGAGCGGAGGGGGCGCTGTAGGGGTTGGTCGTGCGCCGGCCTTGAGAACCGTGGGCTCCAGCGGCGTGGCGCGGGAGCGGTAGGCGGCACTTCCGAGACCAAAGAGCAGGAGAACCCCCACCGCGACGGCGAGACCAAAGCGTTCTCTATGGCTGAGAGAGGCAAGCGGGTTTTGCATATTCAAGAGTTCCTTTCTGTCGCTTCTAAAACGGTTGGGAACCCCGGAATCTGACAAAACCCGCAAGATTTATTTTTTGGTGACTCCCCAGGCCCCTGTAAAGCTCTCGCCGGGCTCAAGCCGTTTGAGGCCCCACTCGGGGTGGTTGAAGGCATCGCTGCCGCAGGTCATGGGCTCGATCGCCAGGGAGCGGCGGCGGTAGGGAGCGGGCATGTTCTCCCCGGTGTAGAGCACCACATAGTCAAAGGCCTCGTCCATCCAGACCGTCACCTCAGCGTCCGCGCTTGCCAGGGTCACGTTGGCGCGGCCTTGGGCATCGCGCTGGGGAGCGAGGAAGCAGTGGTTGAAGACCGTGGAGCCGATAGCGGTGGGAGTGCGATAGTCCAGGCCCGCCTCTGCCACCGAGAAGATCGTCCCTGTGGGAATGAACTGCTTCATCTCCAAGACCGAGTCAAACGGGAGCGTGAGCCGATCCCCATCGACGCGCTCGGAGCCAACCGTGAAGTAGGGATGGAAGCCCACCGCGACCGGAGCCGCGTCCATGCCCGTGTTGGTGACTACAAAGCGACAGGTCAGCCCCGTGTCATCGAGAGAGTAGGTGAGCTCCAGCCCCAGAGGAAAGGGGTAGCCGTGTGCGCCCAAGAAATCGAGGGTGAAGCGCACCAGGCTCTCGCTCTGCTCCGCCACCTCCCAGACCAGGGTTCGGACAAAGCCATGGATCGCGTTGGGGCCGTCTTTATCGGTCTGGGGGAGCTGGTGGTAGGTACCGTCCCAGGCATAGGTCCCCCCCGCGACTCGTCCGGGGAAGGGGATGAGCACATCGCCTTGTCCCCCTTGCTTCTGCTCCTTGCCCTGGTAGCCGGTCGCGACCGGCTGGCCGTCTTTTGTCACGCCCCGTAGCGAGGCTCCGTAGGCGGCAACCGCCGCTTCCCATACGCCGTGGCGCAGGATGAGTTCTTGATCGTCGTTCATAGTGTAAATTGCCCCAGCTGAAGGAGGTCCACGGTCACCCCGAGGCCGGGGGCTGTCGGGACAGTCGCCATGCCGTCTTCAAGCTCGATGCCCTGAGAGAATACCGCATGGAAGGGGTCTTCGAGTGTATCGGTCTCCAGTAGTGGGGGACGGAGCTCGACACGGCCGGGGTGGCGGATATCGGAGGCGAGAAAGTGTAGCGAGGCGGCGAGGTTGAGCGGGGTGCCCAGGGAGCGCGGCACGACATTGACCCCGTGTGCCGATGCCACCGTGCGGATCTTCTGTGCCTCGCTCAGGCCACCGCACCAGGCGGGGTTTACCTGGAAGGTGCCAATCGCCTGGGTGGCAAGAAGTGCCTCAAAGGCCCAGCGTGTCTGCTCGTAGCGCCCGGCCGAGAGCGGGAGCGTGGTCTGCGCGGCGAGGCGTGCCCAGGCGGTGACTGGCTCGGCGGCAAGCGGGTCGGCGAGGGCGGTGAAGCCCTGCTCGGCGAGGGCGCGGCAGATAATGGCGGCCTCGGGGACATCGTAGGAGCCGTGTGCCTCGGCGGCGAAGGGAATATCGGGGAGCTCCTTGCGCAGGGCACGGGCGAGCGCGGCATCGGCGGCGAGGCTACGGCCCACCTGCACCAGCAAGGCACGCGCCCCGCTCTCGACCGCACGGTGCGCCTCGGCGAGCATCCGGGGGATGCGCTCGCTCTCGGGGCCCTCGCGGAAGTAGAGCCCCGTGGCGTAGCAGGGAATGCGCTCGCGGGTGCGGCCCCCCAGAAGTGCGCTCACCGACTGCCCGAGGAGCTTGCCCTTGAGGTCCCAGAGCGCCATGTCGATCCCACTGAGCGCGCCGATCAAGACCCCCCGACGCCCAAAGGGGAGCGCGGCCTGCCAGAGCCGATCCCAGAGCGGGTCGGTGGCAAGCGGGTCCTGACCACGAAGCAGCGGCCCGAAAAACTCGGTCACGGCGGGTGCCAAGACTGCCGGTGGCCCCGCACACTCGCCCCAACCCTCCGTGCCATCGTCGGCGATGACGCACACCAAGAGCGCCTCACGGACAGCAACCCGGCCCCGCGCCCAGCCGTAGGGCTCGGTAAGAGGGGCACGCAGTCGAAAGGCTCTGACTTCCCGAACCATGTCTAGGCGCGCGCCTTGGCCACGGCGGCGACAAAGGCCTTGGCAGTCTCGGTGAGGGCGGCCCAGTCCTTGTTCTTGAGGACCTCTTTGCTCACCAGCGACGATCCCGCGGCCACAGCGGCGCAGCCGGCCTTGATAAACTCGCCCGCGGTGTTGAGATCGACACCGCCCGTGGGGATGATCTGGAGCTGGGGCAGGGGAGCCTTGAGCGCCTTGATGTAGCTGGGGCCGAGGCCGTCGGCGGGGAAGATCTTGATAAAGTCCGCGCCCGCTTCGTGGGCGGTGAGCGCCTCGGTGGGGGTGTAGGCCCCGCAGACAATCGGGACGTTGTAGCGGCGGCACATCTCGATAATCTCGACCTTCATCACAGGGGAGACGGCAAACTGCGCCCCGGCAAGGATCGCCATGCGGGTGGTCTCAGCATCCAGGACCGTCCCGACACCCATCAGGATCGCATCGCCTAGCTCTTTGCGCACCGCGGTGATGACCTGGAGGGCGTTGGGGGTGGTCATGGTCACCTCCATCGAGGTCACGCCTCCCGCCGCAAGGGCCTTGGCAACGTCCATTAGCTGCTCACTGGAGTCTGCGCGGATCACGGCCACGACGCCGGGGTTGAGCATTCGCTCGATAATCTGATACTTACTCATAGCGCTTTCTATGATAGCACAGCTTCGGGGACGTTTATGGTTTGGGGCGAGAGCGCAGGAAGCAGTAGACCGAAGACGAGGCACAGACCATCGCCAGTACCCAGCCCAGCTCGATCTTGACACCGTCACTGCCGTTGCCAAGACCCAGCCCGACCACGCTCGCAACCCAGACCAGCGCTAAGAACGACAGAGTCCCCTCGATGCTCCGAGGGACCGCGAAGTGCTGCGTGTGGTTGAGCAGGGGGAGCAGGTTGGCGACGAGGGCAAGGCTTAGGATAAACCAGAGCGGAGTGGTCACTCCCAAAAAGTGAACGGTGCCATTGAAGGCCGAGAGAGTCACCTCCCCTCCCCCGAACATCAGCGCCACACGGGCAAACCCACTGACCTCCGTGCCATCGAGCTTGAAGGTTACCCAGGGAAGGAAGAAGGCGAGGACACCCGCGATCAGTGCCACGAGGAGAACGGTATTTTTCTGCTTTGGATCCATGGTTTTCTCCCGAACAAGAATTAAGGCAGTGTATCCGACCGTGGGTACAATAGGCACATGTCAATTCTTCTCTCTGAGATCAATGAGCAGCCTGTTGCGATGGAGCGGGCGCTGGCGGGCGGTAAGGACGCCATTGCGGAGCTGGTGGCGCAGATCAAGAAGCGCGAGGTGCGGTATGTCATTCTCGCGGCTCGTGGGACCAGCGATAACGCGGCCACCTACGCAAAGTACTTGCTACAGCTTACGGTGGGGATTCCCTGCGGGCTCGCGGCACCGTCGGTGCATACCCTCTACGAGGCCGAGGTCAACTACAAAGACGCGCTGGTGATCGGGGTCTCGCAGTCCGGGGCGGGCGACGATATCAACGAGGTGATGGTGCAGGCCAAGAAGAGCGGCGCGCTCACCGCGGCGATCACCAACACGGAGGGCTCGCGGCTCTCGGAGATCGCGGAGCACGTGCTGTTCTGCAATGCGGGGCTTGAGCGGGCGGTGGCGGCCACCAAGACCTACACCACGACCCTGGCCCTCTTTGCCAAGCTCGCCGCGCGCTGGGCCGGCGACACGGCGCTGGCGGAGACCCTCTGGCGGGTCCCGGATGCCCTGCGTACCGAGCTTCATCGCCTCTCGGGGCGGGCGGAGACAGTCGCACACTCCCTCACCCACGCGGAGCGGATTCTTGCCGTGGCGCGCGGCCTGCACCTCTGCACCGCGATTGAGTCGTCGCTCAAGATCGCCGAGACCACCCACACCACCACCCAAGCGTTCTCGTCGGCGGACCTGCTCCACGGCCCGATCGCCAGTGTCCCCGCCAACACGCCCTGCCTGCTTTTGTTGCCTAATGGGAAGACCAAGCCCATGATGCTCGAAGTGGCGGCCAAGCTAGAAGGGCGAGGCGCGCGGGTGCTCACGGTCTCCACCGATGCCGATGCCGCGCTTCCCCTCACCGACACCGGCACCGAGCTTCTGGCCCCGCTGGTGGATATCCTGCCCGCCCAGCTCCTGGCCTACCACCTGACAGTCGCCCGTGGCCTCGATCCCGACAACCCGAGCGGCCTGACCAAGGTGACGGTCACTCGCTGATCCAGCCCTTCTCCACCGCCTCACGAATCCAGCCCTCTGCGACCTCCCAGAGGGCGGGAGCTCCCACCCCAATCGGTCGGTTGCGCTCCGTGACACGTGCGGCGCTCACCCCGTGCTCCACCCAGCTCCCGCCGCTGTTTTTGTAGTTGGGGAGCATCCCACATAGCCGGTCCACCGCAGCGGCAAACCGCGCCTCGGGGGTCTCTTGCGCCTCGAACTCGTCCCAGAGAGCGCGGTACTCGGCGGCCTGGTCGGGTGGCAGGAGCCCA
The DNA here is from genome assembly GCF_014202505.1 of Armatimonas rosea. Lineage (NCBI taxonomy): Bacteria > Bacillati > Armatimonadota > Armatimonadia > Armatimonadales > Armatimonadaceae > Armatimonas > Armatimonas rosea. The sequence goes on from NZ_JACHGW010000002.1 coordinate 1,256,452, forward strand.
AAGATGCGCTCCGCCGCCGCTTCTTCCCGCTCCCGCTTGTCGGCCATGGCGCTTGTGTCGTAGACAAAGCTATCGCCCGCATCGATCTCTACCAGGTCGTGGATCAGGGCGATCTTGAGGACACGGGGCAGGTCCAGCGGCACCGGCGCGTGCTCCGCAAGCGTGAGAGCCATCAGCGCGAAGTGCCAGGAGTGCTCGGCGGTGTTCTCCTTGCGCGGGTCGTGGATCAGGGAGGTGCGGCGCAAGATGGTCTTGAGCTGGTCGGCCTCCGTGAGGAAAGCGAGCTGCTGGGAAAGTCGTTGTGAAGTCATGGCCTTATCTAGCCAATATACCTTAATGTAAAAAATACGAGGAACCTGGTAATCCTGCGGGTCGAGTGGGCCACCGAGAATCCCAACAAATATACGAGATAGAAAAAAGACGGGGTTTTCTTCGTCGTAAATCAGGAACAACACTTAAGGGAAGCAGAGGGTAAGAATAAGGATGGGGATAGTTGCTCCACACCTGGTAGGGACACTCTCAGAGATAGAGCTGCCTGTGGCAAAACCAAATACGGCAGTGGCACCAGCCTCAGTATACGCGGTCGAGCCGGAGATCCCGATTCCGCCGCCGCTCTCTTGGACTGTCCCTAGCCCGACCCCAAGCGCGCTGGCGTCTGTCACGCCTGCGGGCACGGTCAGCCAGGCCAGCGCTGTCGTCCCTGCGCCGGTTCAGGCCGCGCTGGGGGTGGGGGGAAGCTGGGAGCTCGGTGCGCTGATGACCCCGGAGCCGGCGAGCAGCTCCGCCGCGGCGCCCCAGTTTACGGCGGAGCATGCGGTGGACTTTCTCTCCAACCTCCCCAACTGCCTCGATGAGCAGGAGCGCTGTGGCAAGGTCCAAGAGCTCTTCAAGGGGCTCACCCACGATGAGAGTGCCCTGGCGGCTGGGCTGGTGGAAGAAGCGGCGGAGCAGATCGTGACGATCCGGCAGAACCTGCGCGGGATCGAGGTTGAGTTCCAGAGGGAGCAGGCCGACGATGAGCTCTGTATTCAGGTGCTGGAGGAGCGCCTGGTGCGCCTGCGGCGGCAGGTGCGGGAGCGGCAAGAGGGGATGGTGACCCAGCGCCGCGAGCTCAAGACACGCCTCGATGAGATGATGGGCGTGATCGTTTTCTTTGACCGTTACCAGGGCTTCCTGCGCCAGCAGAAGCAAGCCCCCATGACCGAGACTCCTGCCTTTATGCGGGACGATACCGTGAAAAATCTACTCAAGCACAATGGACGTCTGGCGTTTGTCTGAGAATAGGGACGGGTGATCGACGGAAGCGATATGCCAAAGACCCCCGAATACCGAAGCCATAGTGAGCTAAAAGTGCTTGCTGCGCAGCTTGCAGCAGGCCGGCCCGCGCCCACGCCTTCGGGGGAGCCTACCCTACCCGTCCCACCGCCCTTTGGAGCTGAGCCCGGTGAGCCCGTCGATGGCACGGTCGTGGTGAGCGCCGCGCTCTCCCGCCCCTTGGTGCTCCCCAGCCAGACCCACGAGCCACGGCAAGAGCACCGCCCCGCCTCGCCCAGTGGCGTTGTCTCCTACCAGGACGCCCTCGCGGCGGTTTTTGCACAGGCGACGGAGGTACTCGACGACGAAGAAGAGATGCCGGCTGTGGCGGCCCCAAGTGCCCCGACGGTCGCGACACCCGAGGGCGTTGTCGCCTATCTGTCGTCGCTGCCGGGGCACCTCTCGCTGGAGTCGCGGTACGCCGCGATGGAGGAGGAGCTCGCCCGCTTCCCCAACAACGATCCCTCGGAGCTAGTGGGGGACGCCGCGGTCCAGCTGGTCGCGCTCCGGCGTGAGCTGCACAAGCACAACGCCGACCACAACGAGGCGATCCAAGCGACCCGCTGGCGTATCGAGCTTCTGGAGCAGGAGCTGGAGCGCATGCGCGAGCAGCTAGCCGAGCGCGAGAGAACGGGTGTCGAGCACCGGCGCGAGCTCCTCACCAAGGTCGATGAGATGACCGGCGTGATTGTCTTCTTCGACGGCTACCAGGCCTATCTCTTGCAGCGTGAGCAGGAGCGCGAGCAAGAGGGGCACGGCCCACAGTTCCTGGACAACGAGACCGCCCTGCGGCTCTTGGAGCGTCGGGCTGCCTAGCCTACGCCTCCCAGAGCGCCTTGACTCCCCCAATAATAAACTCCACCGCCACGGCCACCACGATCAGGCCCATGATGCGGTTGAGGATATTCATTCCCGTCTTTCCCAGTGCCTTGCCCATCGGTCCCGCCATGCGCAGACAGAGCCACGCGGTGAAGCAGACCACCGCGATCACCCCCGTGACCCAGAGGATATGGGGAAAGAACGGCCCCTTCTGTGCCAGCAAGATCACCGAGCCAATGGCACCTGGGCCGGCCAGCAAGGGCAGCGCCAGCGGGACAATCGCGATATCGTCCCTGTGCTCGGCCTCCTCCGCCTCCTCGGGGGTCTGGCGGGAGCGGCTGGGCTGGGCATTGATCATCTCTAGGCCCATGAAGAGAAAGAGAATCCCGCCGGCCACTTTGAAGCTTGCGAGGCTGATCCCAAAGAGCTCTAGGATGAGTTTGCCCACCAGAGCGCTGATGAAGAGGATCAGAAAGACCGCGACCGTCGCACGCCGCGCGGTGCGCTGGCGCTCCTTGGGGGCCTGGTGCTGGGTCAGCGTGAGAAAGACCGGCGCCGCCCCGATGGGCTCGACCACGACGACGAGCGCGACAATGGTCTTGAGGAGGGTGGTGGGGTCCATACCAGACGAAGTATACCGCGGTAGCCCTAAGAACAAGTCTTTGGGCTTGAGAAGGCGACGGGCACCTTCGTGCCCAATGAGTCTGATTGGCTGCGAAGGCAGCCGTCGCCCTTTGAAGCCCGGACACTCGTTGTCCGGGCGAACCATGTTGTCCGGGGGGCTGCGTTACCGCGGTACAATACGCAAGCGATGAGGTGTGTTTCCCATGAACCGTCGTAGGCTTGTTTTTCTCCTGCCCACGCTGCTGCTGACCGTCACTCTCGGGCAGCGGTGGCTTCAGTCGCGCCAAGAGGACGAGCACGCGGCTAGGGAGGCGCGGGAGCTGGTCCTAAAGCAGTTCCGTCAGGAGCTAGAGAGCGATGCCTACACCTCTGCCCAGAAGTTTGTTCGCTCGCATCTCCTCCCCGCCCAGATCGCCTCAACGGCGCAGATTCGGGAGCTCAACTTGCAGCACCTGAAGCCGCACCGCTACAAGGTTCGTGGTGAGGTCGAGTGGACACAAGCCGATGGCAAGCGTGTTCGTCGGCGCGTTGAGGCCGATCTTCAGCACGGCCCGATGGACAAGAACTGGTACTTGCTCGACACCGAGTTTTTACCGGTTGCGCCATAGAGAGTTGCTGTATAATGGCGCATCGTCTCGTTTGAGGAGTATTTAAATGACGTCTCGCAGAAATGCATTTACCCTTATAGAGCTCTTAGTGGTCATTGCCATCATTGCCATCCTTGCCGCTATTCTCTTCCCCGTCTTTGCCCAGGCGCGTGAGAAAGCTCGGCAAGCTGCGTGTCTGTCCAACGTGCGTCAGCTCTCCACCGCCGTGATGATGTACGTCCAAGACTACGACGAGCAGTACCCGATGACGGCTAACTACAACACGGGGGCCTTTACTCCGACGATCTGGCCCGAGATGATCCAGCCCTATGTCAAGAACGACGGCATCTTTAAGTGCCCCAGCGCGATCCAGCCCGGCTATCCCGCCGACTGGGCCAACCGTGGCTATGCGTCGATTGGCATGAACGCCCAGCTCGCCTACCGTGATCCCAGCACCAGCGCCAACGCCACCGAGGCCTTTACCAGCACGCTCGGGCTGGCCAGTGTCGATGAGCCCGCCCGCCTCGCACTCTTCACCGATACCCCCAACTCTCCCTTTGGTAGTGGCAGTATCGGGCGCTACCGTGGGCATAACTTCGACCCCTGTGTGCCCACTGCAAAGGTCAACGCGGTCGATATTCGCCTCAGCACCCCGCTGATCGGGGACAATGACCTCGTGGCGACCAACCCTGCCATGGCAGCCGGTGCTCTCAAGCCTGTCTATGCCCGCCACCAGCGCACAGGGCAGGGCCAGGGTCTTGCGATGGTGCTCCACGGCGATGGTCACGTCAAGGCCTACTCCGCTAATGGGATGCTCGCCCAAGACAAGGGCGCGAACCTGATCTGGCGCGTGCGCGGCGTGTGCCCGTAGATTAGTCTCGAGTGTCATCTCAAGGGGCAGGGCTTCTCCCAGAACCCACTGCCCCTTGCATCTAGCTCTCTGGAGACGCTAGGTAGACCTCTAGCCGTTTCTGAAGCTCCTCTGTGCTGTCGGGGGGAATCGAGGGAGTTGGGTTTAGTTCTCCAAGCCCGCACGCTGCTGAGGCAAGCACGGGCGCACCGGCGGCGAGGGCGTAGAGCAAGGGCCGGGGAGCATCTTCGGCGACCGCGGGCTGCACGACGCACCGGGCACCCTCCAGCCAGGTCGCCAGGGTCTCGGCGTGCTCGGTGTGGACTCCCGCCCAGAAGTCTGCTCCTTCGAGCGCGCTGCCCCGCAGGCGCACGGTGAGCTGGAGGGCGCGGGCAGCGTCGCGGACCGCGTAGGTACCCTTGCGTGCGGCGGTCGGGCCGGCGAAGGCGATCACGCGACGGGTGCTCGGCTGCCAGGGGGCTGCCACAGTCGGCAGGTTCCAGGGGAGCTTTTGGGCACGCTCGGGGAAGAGGGCGGCCAGTGCGGCGTGCGGGGTGATGACCTGCCGGGCGGCAGCGAGTGCGGCGCGCTCCGCCTCGACAAGCGCCTCAGGGGCACGGAAGTCGCCCAGCAAGCGTGCCTCGGGGCGGCGGGCGAGGGCGGCATCGAGGTTATGATGGAGCACCGCGAGCGGAGCGCGGGTGAGGAGCACATCGAAGGTGCGGCCCCCCAGCCAGCCGCCTTGCCAGAGAGCGGGCAGGAGGCTTTGTGAGACCACCAGATGCGTGGTGTCGTAGGGGAGCTGGCGGCCCAGTGCCTCGGCGAGGGCGGCGGCACCGGCGAGCTGTGCGGCGCGGCGCTGGGGCGGTGAGAGCTTCTTACGTGCCTCCAGTGCGCGCAAGAGTGTCTGGAGAGCTGCGGTGTGCACCGCGGAGAAGCCAGCGGTCTCCCAGGCATAGCGGCCCCGTGTGAGAGGCAAGAGTAGCACATCGTCGCGGCGCTTGGTGGCCGCGACCCAGTGGGCAAGCTCGGGCCAGCACTCCTCCAGCACAAAGGCGACCTTCTCGTCTGCCGCTGTCCGTGCCGCCTCTGCTGCGGGTGTGCTGTGCAGGTCGCAGTCCCCCATCCCGCATGAGTCGCAGCCGCGTGGGGTGGGCGTCAGGAGCTCGATCCGCTGGAACGTCCGGGGCGCATCGGCCCGTGGACGCTGGTCGCTCCAGAGGCGCACCATAAGTGTCTCTTCCGTGAGCCGTGCCTCGATCCGAAGGGGAACGGTGGGGGAGAAGCGCAGGTCCAGGTAGTTCCAGAAGACAGTCGCATCCTGCCCCAGCGCGGCGGCGGAGCCGGGAACGATCTGCGAGTGGGCGTGGCGCTCGAGAATCTCGCAGTGCGTGGTCAGCGCCAGCGCATAGAGGGCGTTGGAGAGCTGGCAGAGCCCACCGCCCACCGACGGAACCAGGCAGCCCTCCCGAAGCTCGCGGCCCGCCACAAACCCGCGCCGCGTGGTGGCCCGCCCGAGCTGGTGCCAGAACGAGAACACCGCCCCCGCCGGAACCACGACACCGTCTAGCGCACGGGCCGCAAGGCGCAAATTCTGTGCTTTTCCGAGCTGGAGCCGGCGCTCTGAGAGCACGAGGCTGGTCCAGAGCGGGGTCTGGGACTCGGCCAGGAGCAACGGAAGCGCTTGCTCTGTCTTGGAATGGCGGCGCGCGGGCGTTTTTAAGTCCTGTAGTGCGCGCTTGAGCTGTAGCCCACCCGCTTTTAGACGAAAGAGGGCACTGGCCGCGTGGGAGTGGCGTCTTAAGAGCGGAGGTTGGGGCGACTGCGCCATGGTTAGCGCTATTCTATCGCAAGTGCTAGCCTATGTCCTGAGAGATACGCACCCTCGACCCGCCCACCCTCGCACCAGTCGCCACATGCTCCGATCTGGCGAGCACCGTCCCAGAAGTAGGGCTGATCGAGCGCCGTGAGCGGCTTTGCGTAGCGCCAGCGGTGCGCCTGGCTCTGGGAGAGTGCGAGGGGGCCGAGAAGTGTCTCTAGCTCTGCAATCAGCGCCGCCTCGACCGTGGCCTGGCTCTCTTCCAGGTGCGCGGCGGTCCAAGCCGGGCCTGTGTGCGCGACCAGTGCGGGCGGTGCGCCTGGCCCGCGCTTGGTGTGGTCACGGGCGATCCAGGAGAAGACGGGGTGGTTGGTAAGCTCCAGGGCGGGCCAGTCCACGGCCAGGTCGGTCTCCAAGAGCGCCAGGAGCGCCCAGCAGGGCTCCAGAGTGGCCGTGGCGAGGAGGGTAGCGTCTTCGGGCGTCACGAGGTCGCTGGCGAGGGTGAGGAGCTGGACGGGGGGGACATTGAGAATGAGGGTCGTGCCGGCGAACTGACGCCCATCTTTTGCCTGCGCGACATAGCCGATATCTTCCCAGCTAATGCCCTGCACCTCCGCCTCCGTGATAACCGTCAGGCCCTCGGCGAGGTGCTTGGGAAGCGCACTGATTCCCTCGGGACAAGCATAGCGCGGGTGACCGTCGGGGCGGGGGTGGATCGTGCCGTCGCGCCACTCCGGGATCGAGCGGTACCACTCCTTGACCCAGCCCTCCGCGAGCCCTGCATCGACAATCGCTTGGAACTCCGGGGAGCGCGCGGTGAAGAACTGTGCCCCATGGTCCACACGCGCCGCGCCAAACCGCCGTGTCGCGGCCCGCCCGCCAACCCCACGCCCCTTGTCGAGCACCTGGACGGTCGCCCCGGCGGCTTGCACCTGTCGCGCAAACGCTAGCCCGGCTAGCCCCGCGCCAATCACGAGAAAATCTGTTGGTTCGTTCACGTTAAAGTTGTACCTGAGATTATGGATGGTTTAGCGCTCTTGGCGGCGTACGAGAGCCTGGACTTCTTCGAGAAGACTGAGCGCGGCGTTGCGCTCTAGGCGGATGCCAAAGCGCACCTCGCGGCCACCGACACGCAGACAAAGTGCACCGCGCTCCAGTGTCCAGGGAAGATCGGCCTGCTTGCCCTTGGGAAGGGGGGCTGCAAGCGCTAGGCTGGCAAGCTGGTCCCAGAAAAAATGCCACTGTCGCTTCCAAGGGCCAATGCGCCGGGTGAGCGTGAGGCCGTTGGACGTGCTTTCGATTGTCTCGGTGCCAAAAAGCTCCCAGAACAACAAGGGGACTATGCGCGAGGTGATGTACGGGTAGCCAAGCACTCGGCCAAGGGTGAGCGCCTGGTCATGGAGATGAGGCGGCCATGCGAAGAGTCCCAAGAGGCCATTTGCAAACCCTAGTAGGCAGAAGAGAAGGCCAAAGCACCAGAGAGTAATCCAGCCGCCGCGCCGTTTTCTCGCGAAGGTTTGGTGTAGAGGAGCCGGTGTGTTAGAGAGGTGCTGCTGTTGCATGGGGAATGGGGTTGTCAAAGAACTCAGAACCGACAATTTTGGTGAGCTTGGTGCCATCAGACTTGATGGTGTAGAGATCGTAGCGCCTGTTGCGGTGAAGCTCGGAGAGGAAGTAGATATCTTGACCGTCGTGGGTGATACGAGGGTCTAAGAGATAGGATTTTAGGTTGGTGAGCTTGACATCATCGGCCTTGCTACTGCCTGCACGGTAGATCTCAAAGTCATAGTCCTTTTGGTAGTCGTCGATATAGATAGTGCTGCCCGCCGTGCGCGGGGTGATTCCCCAAGCGCCCTCTTCACGGTAGAGCGTGACAGTGCCCTGGCTATCAAGGCGGTAGACACGCTCTGCCTTTGTGTAAGCGGAGAAGAAAACATCGCCTGTCGTGGCGCTGTAGCTTCCCGGATAGAGCTGGTAGTACAGGGAGTTGGTCAGCCGAGTGGCGTTGCCGCTCTGCACTTTGTAGAGATCCCACTGATCCCAGACATAGCCGCCCATGCTGTAGGGTCTGCGGCGATGGGCACGGTTGAAGTAGATTTCGGTGTTGTCCTTGCCGTAGAACGGGTGGTAGTCAAAGTAGGGGCCGTTGTCTAAAATCTTGGCAATCTTCCCACTGGCAAGCTCAATTTCGTAGATCGCCGACGATTTGTACCCCGCATCGGCCAGTGCAAAAGCAACTTTTTTGCCATCGGGGGAGAAGTGTGGCGTCAGCTCATTGCCACGGAGCGCAGTTAGCACAGTCGCTCTGCGTGTGGCGATATCCAAGAGGAATAAATCAGAGTCAGACTTGCCAAAGGCACAAAAGACAATTAATTTTTTATCCGGCGAGATATCAAAGGAGATCGTCCGATGGTCTTTGCGTGGATTGCCGATACACCCGGTCAGTCCTAATGTAAGCAACAAGAGCGGAAAGAGCCGAGTTTTCATGTTTGCATTCTACCTCTTCACCGAGGCGCTCTAGGAGTTCCGCTATAATAGAGGGGAATGGAAAGGAAGGTTGAGATAATGTCGGATTCCAAGCAGATCGAGCCTCAAGTCAATGGGGGACTGATCCTGGCACTGAGTATTTTAGGGCTACTCCTCTGTGGCCCACTGACCATCGTGAGCTGGCTCATGGCCAACGGAGCCCTACGCACCCTATGGAACTACCCTCACTCCGGCCAACGGGGGCTTGCACAGGCGGGGCAGGTCATCAGCATTATCGGGATGATTCTCTGGGTTCTGATTATCGGGGCGAAGGTGATTGCCCTCAACGAGAGGGGGCAACGTGCCAATCGCTCGTACGGGGCCAATATCACGATTGATGGTCGCCCGGCGAATCCAAACTCCTTGCGGGATCGGATCCTGATCGATTCTGTCTCGGGTGGGAGGGGCCGATGAGGTTGCAGCTTAGTGCACGTGTCTCAAAAGCGCACTTAGAGCGAACCGTGCGCTCGCTGGCCGAGATACCGACGCGGCATACGCTCTCCGGGGCCATGGGGGCGGATGCGGCGGCGGCGTGGCTGGAGCGGGAGCTGAGGGGCTACGGTGGGAACCTACAGGTGGCGCAGCAGCGCTGGGTGCAGGCGGCGGGGGGGCGCATGACGAAAGCCGTGGAGATTGGCAACGTCCTTGCAACCCTCCCCGGCACCGACTCCCCCGAGCGCGTGATTGTCGTCTCCGGCCACTACGACTCGCGCGTGACGGATGTGCTCGACGCGCGCTCGCCGGCACCGGGCGCCAACGACGATGCGTCGGGGGTCTCGGTCGTGCTGGAGTGTGCGCGGCTCATGGCGGGGATGCGCCCTCGCTGCACCGTGATCTTTGCGGCGGTGACCGGCGAGGAGCAGAGCCTGCTGGGCTCGGCGCAGCTGGCGAAGACCTTGAAGGAGCAGGGGAAGACCGTCGTGGCGATGGCGACCTACGATATCGTGGGGAACTCCGTGAGCCAGGAAGGCAAGCGCGACAACAAGCACATCCGGGTTTTCTCCACCTCTGACGAGCTAAATGAATTGCCCACTCAGGCCACGCGCCGTAAGGCGCTCGGCACCGACGGCGACTCGCCGGCGCGTACCCTCGCCCGTGCTATTGCGGACGCGGCGCGGCGGCAGGTGAAGGGAATCTCGGTCGCGCTCACCCTGCGCAACGACCGCTACGGGCGCGGCGGGGACCATAGCTCGTTTCTGGCCGCCGGCTTTCCCGCCGCCGTGCGCTTCACCGAGCCCGGGGAGGATTGGCGTCACCAGCACCAGGACCTGCGGACGGAGAACGGCGTGAAGCTTGGCGACCTCCCCGAGTTCGTGGACTTTGCCTACCTCAACCGAGTCACCCAAGTCGCCCTCGCCTGGCTCTCCGAGCTCGCGCTGGCACCGCCCGCCCCGGCGCGCGCCACGCTTAAGCAAGACCTCAGCAACGCCACGACGCTTACGTGGGCACCGGTCGAGGGCGCGGCGGGCTACGAGCTCCTCTGGCGTCGCACCACGGAGTTTGACTGGAGTGGGAGCAAGGCGATTGCTGGTGCCACAACGCAAGCCGCCCTGCCGCTCTCCAAGGACGACTACCTCTTCGCGGTGCGCGCAGTCGGTCCCAAGGGCGAGCGCGGTTTGCCAACCGTGGTGGGGCGCTAGCGCTTACCCGCTCAGGAGGCCCGCATCGACCGTGAGGACCTGCCCCGTCATGCTGGAGTTGCGGGCGAGCATCATAAAGGCATCCACCACATCGACCAAGTCGGTCGTTTTTTTGAGGAGCGCCTTCTGGCTGGTCGCGGCGAGCTGCTCGTCGGTGAAGCCCACGACCCAGCGGGTCAGGAGCAGGCCGGGGGCGACTGTATTGACCCGCACCTCGGGGGCCAGCGCGACCGCGAGGCACTTTGTCAGGTGGATCAGCGCGGCTTTGGAGGCAGCATAGGGAATGCTACTGCCCACCGGGGCGAGCCCGGCCACGGAGCTGGTGGAGAGGAACTGGCCACGGGTGGCGCGTAGGTGCGGCGCAGCGGCCTGCGCCAGGAAGAACGCCGCACGGGTATTGACCGCAAAGAGCTCGTCCCAGGCCGCTTCGTCGATTGCCTCAAGGTCGGAGAAGGCGGCAAAGCGCGTGGTTGCGGCGTTGTGGATCACCAGATCGAGCTGCCCAAAGGTGGCGACAGTCTCCTCCACAAGCACTCGGGCAGCGGCGGTCTGGGCGAGGTCGGCCTGGAAAGCGTGGGCGTCCGCGCCTTGCGCATGGAGCTCCGCGACGAGCGTCTCGGCGTCGGTCTGGGAGCGCGAGTAGGCAAGGGCGAGGCGCACGCCCTCACCGGCGAGGCGAAGCGCGAGCTCACGACCGAGGCCGGTCGCTCCGCCCGTCACCAGCGCGACTTTCCCCTGCATGGGCTAGTTCAGCACCATGCGGTTGGTAAGAGACGGGAGGGTCTCGGGGTGCCAGGCGGTGAGGGAGCGGCGGACACGCTCGCGGCCACGGGAGAGGCGGGAGCGGACCGTGCCCACGGGGATGTGCAGGCTCTCGGCGATCTCCTGGTAGGCCATGCCCTGGATATCGGCCATCGCGACCACACGGCGGTACTCCTCCGGGAGGGTGCGGACCGCCTGAAGCAGGGCGGCGCCTTCGAGCTGGGACAGTACCTGGCGCTCCGGGGAGACATGCGGCGCGGTCGGCTGCTCGATCGAGCTACCATCGGCGTTCTCCAGCGGCACCTGGCGCGGCTCGCGGGACTTCTTGCGGTACATGTTGTAGAACAGGTTCCGCATGATCGTGTGGAGCCACGCGCGGGGGCTGCCATCGGAGCGGTAGGTATCGAAGCGGTCGAAGGCACGGAGCAGGGTCTCCTGCACCAGGTCTTCCGCATCGGAGGCGCTACGGGTCAGCGCCATCGCGGGGGCGTAGAGCGACGCCTCATGGGGGAGAATCACCTTTTCAAAAATCTCTGCTTGTGCGTTTTTCGTGTTTGGCATTTTCGTGTTTCCTGATGACTGGATACGTCTTTTGGTCAGTGCGTTCCAAAAAAATCTAGCGTCGCCGAATCCCATGTAGGAGGAAGTCCAGCATCGCGTTTGCCTGGGTCTCCAGCCCCCGGCGGCACGACGGACTGGCGTGACAGGGGTTCAGGTAGGGCGGGAAGAAGGGGACCATGGCGAGCAGGAAGAGCGACGCGGCCTCGGTGGGCGTGCCGGGCAGGTCGAAGTCCCCCTCGGTGAGCACCTGGGTGAGGAGCTCCAGCTGCGCCTTGCGCTCGGGCTGGCCACACTCCATCAGGCGCGGCGAGAGCAGCTCATTGACCAGCTCCGTCCCGTGCACCGTCACCTGCGCGACATCGTGCACCGAGAGCACCGCAGCCAGCAGCATCCGCCGGAGCTTCTCCTCGGGCGAGGCCAGCGACTCGGTGATGGCGCGCATCTGGTCGGTGACATTGCGCTTGACCTCGCGGGCCAGGGTCAGCAGGAGCTCCTCTTTATTGTCAAAGTAGAGGTAGACCGTCCCCTTACCAATCCCCGCATCCGCCGCGATCTCGTCGATCGTGGTCTTCTTAAAGCCGTAGTGCAGAAAACGCTTGCGTGCTACCTCAAGGATGGCCCGCCGCGTCTCCTCGCCCCCTCCACAGTTGTTCTCTTTGATTGCCATGTGACTAAAATCGTATTCTGGTCATGAGTGTACCACCCCCTCTCTCGGTTTGTCAAGAGTATATGCGATAAAATTTTCGTGTTTTTTATGTCGTTGTCCCGCGAAGGGGCGTCGAGGGCGTACAGAAAGGCGTGACTGCATTGACGGAACCCGCTTCGAGCGGCTATACTCCCACCGACTTGGGAGAGGCTGTTGTGGAGATAAATGAGGGGGAGGAGGTGATCCTTGCCTGGCGCATCCACCGACTGCGGGACGAGCCGCAGAAGATCGGGCTGGTGGCGCTGGGCTATGGGATCGCCTTTGCGTTCTGGTGGCTGGCCTTTCCCTACCCCCTGGGGCTCTTCCTCCCCGTGGTTGCCCTTACCGGCGCGATGTCGGAGTACCTTCTGCCCGTGGACTACAAGCTCACCAACCAGAAGGCCTACTGCTCCTGCGGCCCCGCGATTAAGCTGGAACTGGCCTGGAGCGATATCCGCCGCGCCACGGTGGGCAAGGACGGTATCTACCTCTCTACCTTAAAGATTCCCTCCCGCCTCGACTCCTTCCGCGGGATTCGCCTGCGCTTCTCCAAAGACAACGAGAACGAGGCACTCCTGCGCGAGACCGTCAAGCGCTTGCTGCCGCGCGACGAGCCTAAAGATAAAGAGGAGACGCCATGAGCCTGGCGCAGTGGAACGAGCCCCTGCCGGAGGCGGAGCGCGAGGAGCTCTTAGAGAAGGTGGCCACGCAGGTGGCACGACGAGGGCTGAGTGTGCCCGCTATTATCGCCCTGGAGATGCACCGGCCCATGGCCTTTGTGCTCTCCCAGGGAATGATCGCACTCACCCCACTCTTTGGCCCGCTGGTCGGGCTAAACCGGATGCAGACCTTGGGACGCTTGCTGGCAGAGCCCGGCGGTGTCGAGGCACTCATCCGTCGCATTGAGGATAAAACCATATGAACCACGCAACTGGGCCTGCTTTTATCCTGCTGCTGGCAATGTCGGTTGTCATTGTCATGACCGTCGTCTCGGCGCAGCGGGGAAAACAGTACTTTATTCGGCGTATTCCCGGACTCTCGGCTATCGATGAAGCCGTGGGGCGCGCCGTGGAGATGGGACGAGGGATCCTGCTCTCCACCGGCCTCTCCGATGGGATCGATATCATCACGCTCCAGGCACTGGCCATCTGCGCCAATGTCGCGGCCTCGGCGGCGCGCTACGGCACGCGAGTCCAGATGCCGGTCTACAACTCCGCCATGCTGCCAATCGCCGAGGACACGATCTCCAATGCCTACAACCAGGCCGGCCGCGGCGATGCGTACTCCCCCGACGATGTGCGCTATCTCTCCAACCAGCAGTTCGCCTACGCGGCGGGTGTGGCCGGGATGATCCAGCGCGAGAAGTTCGCCGCGACCTTCCTCTTTGGGACGTTCTTCGCCGAGTCGCTGATCATGGCAGAGAACGCCAACATGGTCGGAGCGATCCAGGTGGCCGGGACGCCATCGACCACGCAGGTGCCCTTCTTTATCGCCGCCTGTGACTATGTCATTATCGGAGACGAGTACTACGCCGCGACTGCCTATCTCACGCGCCAGCCGACCCTGCTAGGCTCGATGGTGGGCCAAGACCGGGTGAAGATTGGGATCCTGGCGATGGTGGTGGTGGGCGCACTCTGCACGAGCTTTGTCAAGCCCCTCCAGCACCTCTTTGGTAACCTGCTCTCCGATCAAAATGTCCCCATTGGGAAGCTCTTGGACGCTCCCGAGGAAGGAGGCTAGCTATGGGAATGCTCTTTTTAGGACTGCTACTGGGGCTGGTAGCGCTCTTTATTCTCACCCTCGTGCCCAACCGGCTCCGCAAGCCCCTGATCGCAGCGGTCACCCTGCTCTCGGGCTGTTTCTACGCGGTGGAGTTCTTCCTGCCCACCGGCGCGGTCGTGGCCAACAACAAGCAAAAGGCCGAGCTCATCAAGAAGTTTGGCGAGCAGCCCTCCACCCCCGTGGCCGAGAGCGAGATCACGGTCAAGCTGGAGCCCGATGCCCTCAAGAAGCTTCAGGAGCTCCCGCCCTCCGATGCACGCCTCGTGCTCAAGCAGCTCCCCACTGATGCGCCCAAGCCGCTCACCGCAGACGATGTCGAGAAGCTGACGGCACAGGAGAACTTCCTGACCCCGCGGCTGCAGACCGCCTCGGATGTCTCCAATGTGCTACAGGCCTTCGCGATCGGGCTGGGGATCTGGTCCCTGGTCTCGGTGCACCTGCGCAATATCGCGATGAAGCGCTCCGGCTGGGGCAACTCCGCGACCCTGATCGCAGCGATTGTCCTCATGGCACTGGCCCATATCGGCAAGGAGTATGTCAAAGAGGGGCCCTTCAAGACCCTCGATGACCTGCTCTACAACGGGCTGATGAAGAACCTGGACGCCACCATGTTCTCCATTATCGCCTTCTACATTGTCTCCGCTGCCTACCGCGCCTTCCGTATCCGCTCCCTGGAGGCGACCATTCTCCTCGTGGCGGCGGCGCTGGTGATGCTGGGCAATGTCCCGATTGGCCAGGCGCTCACCAACTGGATCCCCAACGACAAGCTTAGTGTCCTAACCAACCTGCGCCTGGAGAATATCGGGCAGTGGATCCTCAAGAAGGCAAGCTCGCCCGCAACCCAGGCGATCGACTTTGGGCTGGGCGTCGGAGCGCTGGCCACCTCGCTGCGGCTCTGGCTCTCGCTGGAGCGTGGCTCGTACTTTGAGGAGGAGCTCTAAGATGAAACTGCTTAGTGACCTGCTGAAGAAGCTCAGTAACCTGGACCGCCGCTACCTCTACCTGATGCTGGCGATTGTTATCGCGATCCCACTCCTGGTGCCCGTGGTCTCCAAGCCGCTCCCCAAGCCCGCGATCACGAGCTTCACCAAGAGCTACTACGACGCAATCGAGGGAGTCGCCAACGATCCGGCGGCCAAGAACAAGATCGCCATTGTCGCCTGCAACTTCGCCGCAGGGACCCTGGCGGAGAACCTCTCCCAGTGCGAGGCGACCGTCCGCCACCTGATGATGCGCAAGGTCAAGTTCGCTATCTTTGGCTTCAGCGACCCGCAGGGCCGCGAGCTTGGCCAGCAAGTGGTTGATAAGCTCGCCAAGGAGTACGACTACCAGTACGGCCGTGACTATGTCAACTGGGGCTACCGGCCCGCAGGTGCCTCCGTGGCCCTGATCAAGTCCGCAGTCAACGACCTGCCAGGTGCCCTGGGCAAGGACACGCGTGGGACCAATGTCGCCGATGTCCCCTGCATGGCGGGGATCAAGGGGGTCAACGATGTCTCGCTGATCGTCGAGATCGCCTCCGCCTCGACCTACGGGGTCTGGATTCAGTTCTACCAGCGCGCGGGCAAGCAGCCCATTCCCACCCTCTACTGCCCGACCTCGGTCATGGCAACCGAGGCGATCCCAAAGCTGGACTCCGGCCAGCTCCAAGGAATGCTCGTGGGGCTCAAGGGCGCGAGCGAGTACGAGCTCCTGCTCAAGGCCGAGGGGTTTGCGTCGTCGGCATCGGCATCGCTCTCCCTCTCGCACCTGCTGATCCTGGTGCTGATCGTGCTGGGAAACCTGGGAATGTTTATGGAGCGCAAGCAGCGCGCACTGGCTGAGGGAGGACGCTAAACCATGAGTGATGGAATGCTCAAGTCGATTGTGGTGCTTCTGGGAGTGCTCACCACTCTGGGAATCTACTCAATCCTCTACAAAGAGAATAAGGTCTTCCGCTTCTTCGAGCACCTCTACCTGGGGCTGGCGGGCGGCTACGCGATCGCGGCCAACTGGAACGATGTGCTCAAGCCCACTTGGTGGGAGCCGATGACCACCGATCCAGGCAAGAACTGGTGGATGGCGGCGCTCCTGCCCGCCGGTGCCCTGTTCTACTTTATCTACTCCAAGAAGAACGGCTGGATGGCACGCCTGATCTTTGGGCTCTTTATCGGCTTCGCCGCCGGGCAGTCGTTCCAGAGCTTCGCGGGGGACTACTTCCCGCAGTTCAAGAATGTCGCCACCAAGCCGCTCTGGGTGGAGGCCGACAAGATCAAGCCCGACTATCCGGTCGGGGCCTACGCCACCGTGCTCAACAACTGGCTCGCACTGGCGATCCTAGGAGCCGTGATGGTCTACTTCTTCTTCTCGTTTGAGCAGAAGAACAAGACGGTCAATAAAGTCTCCAAGTTCGGGCGCTACGCCATGATGGTCGCCTTTGGCGCGATGTTTGGCAACACGATCATGGCCCGTATGGCGCTGCTGATCGGGCGCATCTACTTCCTGATCCACGCCCCCGAGTCCATGAGCGGGCACTAGCAGCCGGGGATTGTCCGGGGATTGAAAATCCCCGGCAGAAGAGAGGGAGCGTCCCGGGGACGCGCGGAGCCTATGGGGTTCTGCGTCCCCGGGACGCTCTTTTTCCTGAGGCGGGGATTTCCAATCCCCGCCGGGTAAACTCAACCCGTGAAGCGACGCGATTTTCTGACACTCTCGGCGGGCGCCGGGGCCGCACTGCTGGCAAGCGATGAGGAGGCACACGCCGAGGAGCTGGGGGCGCTGGAGAAGCCGCCGCCCATCCCGCGCGAGTTCCGAGGCCTCTGGGTTGCCAGCGTCACCAATATCGACTGGCCCAGCAAGCCCGGCCTGCCCCCCGAGGAGCAGCGTGCCGAGCTGATCGCCCTGCTGGATAGGGCACAACGCCTCAAGCTCAACGCGGTCCTACTCCAGGTGCGCCCCGCCTGCGATGCCCTCTACCGCTCCGAGAAAGAGCCCTGGAGCGAGTACCTCACCGGAGTCATGGGCCAGGATCCCGGCTGGGACCCCCTCGCGGAGGCCGTCAAAGAGGCCCACGACCGGGGAATCGAGCTCCATGCCTGGGTGAACCCCTTCCGCGCACGCCAGTCCGGGGCCAAGAGCCCCACCGCGGCCAACCATGTCTCGGTTAAGCACCCCGCCTGGGTCAAGGCCTACGGTACGCTCCAGTGGCTCGATCCGGGTGAGCCCGAGGCCAGTAAGCACTCGCTCGATGTCCTGATGGATATCGTCCGGCGCTACGATATCGACGGTCTCCATGTCGATGACTACTTCTACCCCTACAAGCTCTACACCGACGAAAAAAACAAGGTCGAGAAGCCCTTCCCCGACGAGCCGGCCTGGAAGCGCTATGTTCAGGGAGGCGGCAAGCTCTCGCGCTCGGACTGGCGGCGCAAGAATATCGACGACTTCATCCGCACGCTCTATGAGCAGATCAAGGCGGAGAAGCCCCACGTGAAGTTTGGGATCAGCCCCTTTGGCATCTGGCGCCCCGGCAACCCGCCCCAGATCACCGGCTACGACTCCTACGAGAACCTCTACGGCGACAGTCGCAAGTGGATGCAGGAGGGCTGGGCAGACTACTTCGCGCCTCAGCTCTACTGGAAGATCGACCAAGCCGGGCAGAGCTTTCCCATCCTGCTGATCTGGTGGTCGGAGCAGAACCCGCTCAAGCGCCACCTCTGGCCGGGGCTCTACACCAGCAAGTACCCGCCGCTGGAGATCGAGTACCAGATCAAGGTCGCGCGCGGGCTCTCGGGGACGCCCAGTGGCCACCTGCACTTCTCCGCCGTCGTGCTGAAAAAAGGCATGGAGTCCGATACCAACACGATGGCGGGCCGCCTCGCCACGGTGGTCTACCCCGAGCCTGCGCTCGTCCCCGCCTGCCCCTGGCTCAGCACCGTCCCGCCTCCCGCTCCCCGCAATGTCCGCATCAGTGGTGAGCGCATCACCTGGCAGCAGGTCGAGCGCGCCTTTGTCTACGCCGTCCAGTGGCGCACCGGCGACCGCTGGAGCACCGTCATCCTCCCCGGTGACCACGCCGCCCACGAGACCGGTGCACAGGTAGACCAAGCCGTCGTGACCGCCGTAGATCGGCTCGGGAATGCATCGGTATAGCCGCCGGGCAATCAACTGCCCGGCACAAGCTCTGTACGCCGCGTCCTCGGGACGCTCCCTCTCTGGAGGCGGGGATTTCCAACCCCCGACAGCACACCCATGACAGTACTCCTCCTTGGCCCCCCCGACCCCTACGACGATACCCCGCACGTGACGCCCCAGACGCTCGCGGAGGTGCTGCGCGCTACGCCGGAGCCGGTGAGCCTGATCGCGACCGGGGAGTTTGCCGCGCTCGCGGCGCTCTTGGAGGCCGACCCGGCGCTGATTCGCTCCAAGATTGCGCGCCTCTTTCTGGTGGGGGGGCGAGCGGAGGGCGTGCTGCCTATCGACCCGCGTCTCAAGGAGCGCTACCCCGAGCGCTTCGGCGGTGCGCCCGACCCGACTTTTGCGCGTCTCCTGACCTCGGGGGAGGGCGTGATCTGGCTCCCCGGCGATCTCTGCCTCTGGCGGCACTGGGACGAAGACAAGCAAGAGGCGACTCTCCTCTCCACTTTGCCTGCGCTCTGCCTCGCCCGGCACCCCGAGCCGATGCCCTGGCTGCGCCTCTTTCGCACGGTCCCGGCGCGGGTTGCCGTGGACAATACCGGGCGTGTCACGGAGCTGACGGTCAATGCGCCCAGCCCCAATCTCTATGTCGTGGTCGCCATCGACGGCGCGGCGCTCTCGCGTTTTCTCATCGCTGAGCTCCCCCGCCGGGCGGGGGCGGGGGGGCAGGTGGTATCCTGACCCTGTGACAATTCTGGGGATCGATCCGGGGACAGCCACCACAGGTTTTGGTGTCATTCGCTACGAAGAGGGGCGGCTGATCCCTGTGGATGTGGGGGTCTTGCTCACGACACCGGACATGGCGCTCCCCGACCGTCTCAAGTCCATCTACGACGATATCAACACGCTCTTGGACCGCTACACGCCCGAGCTAGTGGCCACCGAGAAGCTGTTTTTTGATAAGAATGTCACCAATGGGATCGCGGTGGGGGCGGCGCGCGGGGTGATCCTGCTCGCCTTTGCCCAGCGCGGGCTCTCCTGGATGGAGTACACCCCCATGCAGGTCAAGCAGTCGGTGACGGGCTACGGGGCGGCGGACAAGCTCCAGGTCCAGGCCATGGTGACACGCCTGCTCAACCTCGCCGAGGTGCCCAAGCCCGACGATGCCGCCGATGCGCTGGCGGTCGCGATCTGCCACGCCCACTCCCACAAGATCAGCGGTCTCGGGCGTACCCGGAGCCGGGACAATCGAAGGTAAGCATGCCGCCACGACTCAAACAATCCATGAAGACGTTTCGGGGGCTTGCTCTCCTGCCACTGACTCTGCTGACGAGCTGCGCAAAAGTTCCGCCCGTTACCGGGGATGTTCCTAAGCTCCTGCGGGTCACCTTTGCCCTGCGGGGTGAGGTGCAGACCAACGAGACAGGCCTGCCCTACTACTA
The DNA here is from genome assembly GCF_014202505.1 of Armatimonas rosea. Lineage (NCBI taxonomy): Bacteria > Bacillati > Armatimonadota > Armatimonadia > Armatimonadales > Armatimonadaceae > Armatimonas > Armatimonas rosea. Next base: position 1,275,979 of record NZ_JACHGW010000002.1, read on the forward strand.
CTTTGTCACCATCAACCGCACCGATAACCCCACCGATAACGGCCCCGTGCCGGTTGTCAGTGTGCCCTGGGGCAATGGCTTCGCCGCCGCCAACTCCGCGACAGGGCAGGGGTTTGTGGGCTTTGTCGCCTTCAACTACCGCGGCCCGGGCTTCCAGGTCTTCTCCTGCGAGAGCAATGGCGTCCTCAACAACCCGGTGAATGGAATCTTCACGCCCTTGGGAGTGCCCTTTCAGAGCACCCCGGTCTCTCGTGGGAGCAAGGTACTCTCCTTCCAGGTCGATCTCAACACGCTCCCGAACAAGACCGCCCGCTACGTCCAGCTCAATATCATCGCCACCAACAACGTCCCCCAAGGCGCTGAGGATGCCCCCAAGCTCTGGGATGCGCTTGGTGATGGGAGCCAGACGGGCTCACTCAATCAGTTTATTACGCTCGACACTCTCCAGAACCAGCTCAAGCGCAACAGCGACGACCGCCGGGAGCCGACACAAAACGATGTTCGCGACCACGTGGCAGCATTGGTGGACGAGCCCAACCTCGATATTGTCGACTGGGAGATTGAGTACCGGAACTAGGCTGCGGTACAATAATTAGGACTGGTCTCATTTTAGGCGAGGGAACTTTCTACCGTCCCTGGCTTGTACAGTAACTACGAGGACTTTACGATCATGTGGATTCGCACCGCAGCCCTGGCTGCTCTGGTTTCGTCGCTGGCATCCGCCGCTCCCGCACAGGCCCCCAAGCTTCCTGGCTTCTTCGCCGCAGCCAAGGCGACAGTCGCTCCGGTCAGTGTCAAGGCGGGGGCGAAGGCCACCCTGACCGTCACCATCACCATGGCTCCTGGCTTTCATATCTACGACCCCAAGCCCGGCGATGAGTTTGCCATCCCCTCCGAGGTGACTCCCACCAAAGTAGCAGGAGTGACCTACGGCAAGGCGGTCTGGCCCGCCCCGACCCTGCACGAGAAGACCCGAATCCACGAGGGGACGATCACGGTCACGGTGCCCATCACGCTCGCCAAGACGGTCAAACCGGGTACTCTGAAGCTGGGAGCGGCGGTGAAGGCCCAGGGCTGCAACGCCACCGGCTGCCTCCCGCCAGAGACGGTTCAGCTCTCCGCGCCGCTGACGGTGAGTAAGTAGTCATGCGACGCCTCCTTGCCCTCTTTGTGCTCGCGGCGGTTGCGGTTGGCAGTGCCTTCGCAACCCCCACAAAGCCGACTCTCTTCGCCACTGTCGCGCCAAGCCCCGCGCGGGCCGGTGAGTTTATCACGGTCCTGGTGACGGCAAAGCTCGCGCCCAAGATGCACATCTACGCGCTCGATGCCAACCCCGATCTCTTCACCGCCACCGAGCTAAAAGTCGAGGGCAAGGGCCTGACCGCGCTGGGAAAACCCGGCGAGTCCAAGCCAGAGCCGTTCTATAGCGCGCCCGACAAGGCCACGGTTGGGGTACATGCCAACGAGGCCACGTTCTCCCAGAACCTCAGCCTTGCCAAAGACACGTCCGCAGGCAACCTCCCCCTCAAGGTAACGCTCCGGTACCAGGTCTGCGACGACACCGGCTGCCTCCCCCCGACCACGGAAGAGGTCAAGCTCGCTCCGCTAACGGTCGAGGCCGGCACCGCCCGCCCCGAGTTCAGCAAGCCCCCCTTCGCGAAGCCGGAGGGGGTGGCGAGCCCCAGCGAGCCGGGGGAGGCAAAAAGCAAGTCTCCCTCAGATGCAGCGCCGACAAACCTGCTGACCTTTATCCTCACAGCCTTTGGTGCAGGGCTCCTGGCGCTCATCACCCCCTGTGTCTTTCCCATGATCCCCGTGACCTTTGCCTACTTTACCAAGGTCGCAACCGCCAAAGACGATGACCCCACGGTGGTGAACAAGACCATCTTTCGGCTGGCCGTGCTCTATTGCCTGGGGATTGTCGTGAGCTTTGTGGTCTTTGGGCTGATCACGGCGCTGACGGTCGGGGCGGCGGGCGCGACCCGCTTTGCGGCCAATCCGATTGTCAATGTGGGCTTTGGGCTGATCTTTATCGGCTTTGGCCTCGCGCTCTTGGAGGTCTTTGAGCTCAAGCTGCCCAGCAGTGTCCAGCAGCTCACCGGTGCGGGCCGCAAGACCGGCGGTTATCTCGGCGTGTTTCTGCTGGGGCTGACTTTTGTGATCGCCAGCTTCACCTGCGCCGCTCCCTTTGTCGGGACGGTCATGGTGCTGGCGGCCAAGGGGGGCGAGCCCATGCTGGCCGTGCTGGGAATGGCGCTCTTTGCCACCGCACTGGCACTGCCTTTCTTCCTGCTGGCGCTCTTCCCGAGCCTGCTCAAGAAGCTCCCCAAGTCCGGCGACTGGCTCACCACGATCAAGGGTGTCATGGGCTTCTTGGAGCTCGCCGCCGCGGTGAAGTTCTTCTCCAACGCCGACCTGGTCTGGAACTGGAACCTGCTCACCGTGCCACTCTGCCTGGCGCTCTATGGCCTCGCGTTATTAGGCTGTGGACTCTGGCTGCTGGGCAAGCTCTATGTCGGCTTCAATACCCCACAGGACAAGCCAACTATCGCACGTCGGGTCTGGGCGGGGCTCTTTATCGCCGCTGCCCTGTACTGTGTCTACGGTGTCTCCGGCCGCCCGACCCACCCGCTTCTCTCTGGCTTCCTGCCCCCCGCCGACCACACCGGCTTTGGGGTACGCAAGGGCGAGAACGAGCTGGAGTGGGAGCGGGACTTTGAGAAGGCCAAGTCGCTGGCGAAGGCAAGTGGCAAGCGCGTGATTATCGACTTCACGGGCCATACCTGCACCAACTGCCGCGATGTCGAGACCCGTGTCTTTCCGGAAGTCGCGGTCAAGACAGAGCTGGAGAAGTACATCCGAGTCCGCCTCTACACCGACCGCGACGGTGGCAAGTACGCGACGCCTGAGGAGGGCAGCCGCAACGCCGATCTCGCGATGACCTACTTCGACGCGATTGTCAACCCGCTCTACGCCGTGGTCGATGCCGATGGCAAGCTGATCGCCAAGACCGACTACAACCTCGCCAAAGACCCCACCCGTATGGCCGAGTGGCTCAAGAACGGCCACAGCTAGGCAATCGTCCCACCCAAGGAACGAGTATGGCCGGAACCACCAGGGTTCCGGCTTAAGAGGGCGATCCACCCGCTTGCGGGTGGATCGCCCTCTCAAGCCCGGACACTCGTTGTCCGGGCTTCACATTGTCCGGGCTCCTACGTTTCCCGTATAATGCCTTTATGAGTAAGACGCTTTTCTCGTTTCTCGCCCAGCCGCCGACGATGCGCAATGGGATTCCGCTCCAGCCCGCAGGAAAGATCATCCCGCCGATTGGGATGACCCTCAGCCCCACCGATAAGACCGCCCTCACCGATGGAGTCGCGGCGCTGGGGGCCAAGACCGACGCGCTCAAGAAGCACCCGCTCTGGCCCGATGTGGAGATCTACCGAAAAGCAGTCGCCTGGAGCCTGGAGGCCAACACGATCTACAATGCCCGCGAGCTTCAGACCGCCAAGGAGCTCCTGACCGAAGGCACCGCCCGCGCCGATGCCCTTGCACGCGGCCAAGCCCCGTGGACCAAACAAACCGGGCTTGTGGTGCGCGCCTACACCAGCAAGCTCGATGGCTCCGTCCAACCCTACGGCCTCGTGATCCCCGACAGCGCCTTCGACGGTCAGAAGCACCGCCTCGACCTGTTCATGCACGGGCGCGGCGAGAACCTGACCGAGCTCTCGTTTCTAGAGCAGCGTCGCAAGAGCCCCGGTGAGTTCACCCCTCCCGGCGCGCTCGTGCTCCACCCGTACGGGCGCTTCTGCAACGCCAACCACCTCGCCGGAGAAGTGGATGTCTTTGAGGCGATCGCCCATGTGCAGAGCCAGTACAAGATCGACGAGGACCGCATTATCCTGCGTGGCTTCTCCATGGGTGGGGGCGCGACCTGGCACCTATCGGTCCACCACCCCGACTACTGGTGCGCCGCCGCGCCCGGCGCGGGCTTCGCCGACACGATCCGCTTCTCCAACCTGAAAGAGAGCGAGATTCCAGGCTGGCAGCGCAAGCTCCTGCGCCTCTACGACCCGGTGGACTGGGCGGTGAATCTGGCGCAGTGTCCGCTGGTGGTCTACTCAGGCGAGATCGACGGCCAGAAGCTGGCGGCCGATGACATGGAGGCGGCACTGAAGGCAGAGGGGCTGCCCATGACCCATATTATCGGGCCAAAGACGGGCCACTCCTACCATAAAGACAGCAAGCCGCTCATCAATGCGGAGCTGGATAAGTACGCCGCGCGGGGCCGCGACAAGAACCCCCAGAAGGTACGCCTGACCACCTGGAGCCTGCGCTACGCCAAGTCGAACTGGCTGCAGATTACGGGGCTGGCCAAGCACTGGGAGCGCGCCCGCGCCGAGGCCGAGCAGAGCGCCGATGGCAAGAGCGTGACGATCAAGACCAGCGGGGTGACCGCCCTCCAGCTGGCGCGGAGCTTCAAGAGTGTCAACCTGGATGGCCAGCAGCTCGCGGGGGCGGTTTTTTATAAGGACAAAGATGGGAAGACCTGGCGCGCTGGTGAGCCCCGTGGGAAAGAGCTTCGCAAGAAGCCTGGTCTGCAAGGCCCCATCGACGATGCCTTTATGAACCGCTTTGTCTTTGTGCGCCCGACCGGGATTCCCAAGACCCCTGAGCAAGGGGCGTGGGCGAAGAAGGCTATGGAGCAGGCAATCGACGACTGGAAGACCTTCTTCCGCGGCGAGGTCGTGGTGGTCGACGACGATAAGCTGACGGCAGAGCAGATCCGCAACGCCAACCTGGTGCTCTGGGGTGACCCGGCATCCAATAGCGTGATCGGGCGCATCTCGGCCAAGGTGCCCCTCGGCTGGACCCCGGAGACTGCACCCGTGGGAATCTACCCCAACCCGCTCAACCCGAGCCGCTACGTGGTCTACAACTCGGGCTTTACCTGGCACGACTACATGTCCGGCTCCAACGCCCACCACACCCCCAAGCTCCCCGACTGGGCGACCGTTCGGGTGGCGGATGGGAGCGTGGTCGCACAGGGCTTCTTCGACGAGAGCTGGAAGAAGTAGGGCCACTCCCTAACCCCCGTCGGTAGGGGGAGGTACAATAACCCTGTGAGAACACAACAAGTGGCGCAGCCGGTCTGTCATCTGTGGCAAGAGACCCGGCGGCGGGAGAACGACCGCGTCTCGCAGGTCCTACTGGGAAGCACGGTCAGCGTGCTGGAGACCTCCGATGATGGCGAGTGGGTGCGGGTCCAGGGCGACGATACCTACCGGGGCTGGGCGGAGACACGCTTCTTGGTGGATGAGGTGGCACCGGAGGCGACTGTCTCCGTGCCCTTCGCCGATGTCCGTGCCGAGGCGCGTGCCGATGCTCCCCTCGTGGCGCGGCTCTCGATTCTGAGCACGCTTACGGCGCACCCGCCCGTGGGGGACTGGTGCCCCGTCACCCTGCCCGGCGGCGCGTCGGGCTGGCTCCCCGTGGCGGCGCTGGCACCGCTACCCAAGAAATCCCCCGAGGTCTGGGCCACCGAGTTTCTCGGGACCCCCTATCTCTGGGGGGGATCGTCGGCGTTTGGCCTCGACTGCTCCGGGCTGGCGCAGCTCTGCTACCGGCTGGCGGGAATCACCCTGCGCCGGGATGCCGATATCCAGCGCGACGATCCCCGGTTTATTCCCGTGGCGCAGGACGCCCTCGAACCGGGGGACTTGGTCTTTTTTGGCAAGCCCGAGAAGATCACCCACGTGGGGCTGCACCTTGCAGGAAAGACGTTTATTCATGCCGCGGGGGGAGCCGGGACGATTCTTACCGAGTGGGGCGACACGCGCTACTCTCCCAGCTATGTCGATGCCCGGCGGCTCAACCCGCAGCGAGCGAGCGACCCCGTGATCCGTTTTGAGGCCGAGACCCGATGACCCTCCCCGAGTGCTTTTATCTCCCCCTGGAGCGCGACCTCCTGCGCCTGACCGGCCGCGACCGCCAGAGCTTCTTGCAGGGTATGGTCACCAACGAGATCGCCTCCCTGACCCCGGGACAGGGGTGCTACGCCTTCCATCTCACCAGCAAGGGCCAGATCCTCGCCGACTGCCGGGTCGCCTGCCTTGAGGACAGCCTGCTCATCGACACCGAGCCCGGCTGGGGTACGCCTCTGGCAGAGTCGCTAGACCACCACCTGGTCATGGAGCGCGTCAAGATTACGCCTCTGACCGGAATTCTCTCCACGTTTGTGGGAGGCGAGGAAGCCGAGGAGATTCTTCGTGGGCTACAGCTTCTCCCTGAGCCTGGTGAGGGGAGTAATGTCACGCAGAGCTTCGTCGGGCAGCAAGTCATTGTGGTGCGTACGCACTGGATTGCCGGTACGGGCTTTATGATCTATGCCAGTGCGGAGACAATGGCGATTGTGCACGATAGTGCAGGGGAGCTCTTAGACAGCGCGGTTTTTGAAGGGCTACGGATCGAGGCGGGGATTCCCAAGGGGCGCGTGGACTTCGATGAGAAGACCCTCGCGCCGGAGACTGGGCAGGCAAGCCGGGCGATTCACTACAAGAAGGGCTGCTATATCGGGCAGGAAGTGGTGGCACGCATCGATGCGCGGGGCCACACCAACCGCGGCTTTGTCCGGCTGACCCTCGACGCTCTTGTGGCACCAGGAACCAAGCTCTATACCGACGGTAAAGAGGTGGGCTGGCTGACGTCCGTGGCACCGGGACCGACCTTGGGGGAGCCGCGGGCTCTGGGGTACCTACGCAATGAGTTTGCCGCGCCTGGAACACAGGTTGCGGTGGGCGAGAGTGGCATGGGAGTCGTGGTATGAAACGTCCCGTTCTCTGGATAGCCGTAGCGGCAGTTCTGGTTCTGGGGGGGATTTTCTGGGCAGTCAATGCCTGGGAGTACCAGCAGATCGGCGAGAGCCATGTCCGGCGGCACCTCGTCCGCGGCGTCGTTGAGATCGAGCGTGGGGGGCGCTGGGAGGCACCGTTTGTGGTCGATCCGCGTGCGCCCCTGCTGACTCGGGAGGACCTCAAGCGCATCAAGCTCAGCAACCTCCAGTGGGGCGATGCCGGGCTCCTCTGTGCCACCGCGACCGTCTCTCCGGGAAAGCCCCTGAACGGCCGCCTTGTCTTTGTGGTCCAGATCCGCGAGACCAAGGACGGCGCACGCATCCGCGACCGTGGGATTCGTCAGACCATCGCTTGGCCGGGGGGCGCGACGGTTCCCTTTGTCTTGCCGACCGATCTGTTTAAACCCATCCGCAACCAGCAGACCCTGGTGCACCTAGAAACCATAGAATAGGAAGTTTTTGACATGCGTACCTCAACCAACACCCGCTTTAGCCAGTGTGGATTTCATCACATGGCACTCCGTGCCGTGAACTTTGACGCCTCTCTTGCCTTCTACACAGAGGGGCTTGGCTTTCCTGTTGCCCACTCCTGGGGGGAGGGGGAGAAGCGAATCGCTCTGCTCGACCTGGGGGATGGAAACTACCTGGAGCTCTTTGCCTGCCCAGAGGGAACTGAGATTGTGGGAGGAAACCAGTTTTTTCACCTCGCTCTGCGCTCCATAGATGTCGATTCTGATATAGAAAAAGTACGTTTATTGGGCTGTCCGATTACCATTGAGCCAAAAAGTGTGGAGGTTAATGGCAAGACTATTCGTGTTGGGTTCTTTCTTGGGCCTGAGGGAGAGACACTAGAGTTCTTTCAAAACGACGAGCTATAGGATAAACTGAGCTTAAAGGAAATCAACGAACAAGGATGCGTCAGAAACGTCGATCTAGTAGTAGTGATGCTATCTGGATCCTGATCTTAATTATAGTGGGGGCTCTATTTGCCTGCTTGCTGGTCTCTCCGTACCTGCGCTATCAGCTTGGGGGCAAGTGGTCTCTCCCTATGATTGGGATCGCTTTTCTGATCGTCCTCTATCTCCAGCCCCCGGTGGCACGGCGTGTTCACCAGTGGCGTGCGGACCAGCGTGATGAGGCGGAGAAGCGCTGGTGGCGCGAGCGTGACAAGCGTGAGCAGCAGGCACAGCTCCGCGCCGAAGCACTCCGGCTGGGTAAGATCCAGCGGGATAAGAAAAATAAGTAGCGCCAACACCTACGACAAAAAGAAACCGCAGGCGGGTAGCTCACCCGCCTGCGGTTTCTCGTTTTGTTTGACTTGTTAGTCGTCGATTCGCTGGCCTTCCAGAGTGAAGAGGAGAACGGGTCCCCAGAACGCCATTCCCCAGCCGGCGAAGGTCAGGAGCTGCTGCTCCACCGGATGGGCCGCGACAAAGTCTTGCTTACCGATGGTGAAGAGAAGCAGAATACCTGCGAGCATGCTGAGCCAGCCGGCAAGGGCACGCAGCTGCCAGGGAAGCTTTGTGAAAAATAGTTCAATCATTATGGTATGACTTTACCGGATTTCCTGGTGTTTTGCAACGGTTCGTCGTTGCTCTACATCTTGAAGTACTTTTCATCCTCAGCGATGGGGGGAATCTCAAACCCGTGGGTCGTGGCCCACTCGACGGTCTCTTGCCAGCGCTCCTGCCGATGGGCATCGTTGGTGATGGCAGGGAGCAGGTGGGGAGGCTCGGGAATCTCCTCGTCCGCGCGCTCACTCCACTCGCGATGTAGCTTCTCGTAGATGGAGGACCACTTCCACGGAAAGGGGCAGATAAATTGTTCGTCCATGACACATACCTCTGCTTGTATTGTAACAAACCTGGGGGAAAACATCGTGGTTTTCCTCAAATTTTTTTAAACTATCCAAAGGCCTTCGCGAGAGCGTAGGCGACTCCCGCGGCGAGGCCCCCAATTCCTGCTGTCTCTAGTGCACTTCTCCAGGGACTGGTGCCCGTGAAGCGGCCCTTGACATAGCCAAACACACACAGTGCGGCAAGGGTCACGAGGCACGAGAGGCGAAAGGCGGCGGCGTGCTCTTTCAGGAAGATGTAGGGCGCTAAGGGAATCAGGCCGCCCACAATATAGGAAACCCCGATTGTGACTGCGCTCTGGAGGGCACGCTTGGGGTCGGGCTCCTCGAGGCCCAGCTCGAAGCGCATCATGAACTGGACATAGGCCTCAGGATTGCGCTCCAGGGCGGCGATAATGGGGGTGATCTCCGCCTCAGTGAGGCCGTAGCCCTCGAAGACCTCACGGATCTCTGCGGCCTCTGCCTCGGGCTTGTGGACCACTTCCCAGGCCTCACGCTTTTTTTCGCTCTGGTAGTGCTCCGCCTCGCTACGGGCGGCCAGATAGCCCCCGAGCCCCATGGCAATCGAGCCCGCGGCGATCTCCGCCAGCCCCGCGGTGACCACGATATTGGTGCCCAGGATCGCGCCTGAGAGGCCTGCGGCGAGGGCAAAGGGGACAGTGAGCCCATCTGCCATCCCAATGACCACATCCCGCACACTCTCCGAGGACTGGAAGTGTGCCTCATGATGGTGGTCGTGGTGCGGGGGAGAGGTGTGGTGGAGATGGGTGTCCAAGCGTGCTAGCGTCCGATCTTGATTCCGCCCTCACGGGGTGCGGTGATGGTGATAGGGGCCGTGCTATCGGTGGGAGCATCGGCGTTGCGGCCACCGGTCGTGCCCACGAACACCAGCTTCAAGGGAGGGAGCTTAGGGTCGCGGGTCCCGAGGTACCGTGAGCCATCGGTTCCGCGCAGGGTAAAGCTGACCTCGTCCTTGTTGCCCGGAACATAGATCGCCCCCTGGTTGATGGTGATTCCGGGCGGGAGGCCCAGAGGAGAGATTACCACATCGCTGCGGCCATTGGTAGGGCGGGAGATCTTGATCGTGACGGTCGCGGTCTTGCCGGGGCCAAGATCGAGGCTCTCTACCCCCAGAACGGAGAGGCCAAAAGGAGGCTCCTCTCGGGCGACTCCGATAAAGGCGGCACTTCGCTCGATCGGGCGGACATTGTTGTTCTGGGTGCGGTAGAGCTCGATGGGGCGAGCCTGGCGCTTCAGTGTCTTGACATTCCCCTGGCTATCCGTGAGCTGGGTCGTCCCCTCTACGGTGATCGTCCCCCCACCCAGCGCCGCTTTATCGTCCACGGTGATCAGGATCAGCGCTTTGTCGTCGTCGGGCGGGATAACCCCCACCTCTGCCTTGACCCCCTCAGGGAGGCCCTTGAGGGTCAGGACAATGGGCTCCTGGAGCGCCTCACGCCGCGTGGCACGCACCAAGAGGGCGGCGCGGCGGCCCGGAGCGAGGTTGGCACCGTCTGGGGTGACAGTCAGGGAGAAGTCCGGGATGCCGGCCCCGATTGTCTCCCAGCAGTAGGCACCGGTGGTTGCGGCGGAATCGCGCACCTCGACCACGTACTCTCCCTCCTTGGGAAAGCAGCCCGGCATCCGCAGCTCGTCGTCGCCGTCCATCACCCGTGTCTGCACCACAGCGTCTTTTGCATCTTTGATGGTCACACGGGGCCGTAGGGGAGAGCCCAGGCGCTTGGTGTAGAGCTCGAGTCCCATACCTGGCTTGAGGGCCCGGACCCGGAAGCGGTCCACCTGGTTCTCACCCGTCAAGCGCCCCGAGAACATCGCGGGGAGGCTAACTGCGGTCGCAAGCTCGACGGCATCCACAGGACCACCACCGTCGGGCAAGTCGCGGACCAGAACGGGGGTGTCACCGAGCATGGTGGGGACCATGGTCACCCCCGCGGCATCGCGTGCGACCCGGGCCTCGACCGGAACATTGCCCATCAGGGCGGAGATATTGCTCCCCGGGCGCGCCACGAGGTTGGGTAGGGTCGTGTCCGTCGGGAGATTGCCCATGGCCAGGCGGTAGATCGAGGCGGGGTTTCCCTTCCAGAGCAGGTCGCGCACCAGGAGCGTGTACTCGCCGTCGGCGGGGCAGATCCACTCGACAATCGGGTCGATCTCCAGCTTGCCCAGGCTCTTGGTCAGCTCTTTTCCCTTGCTATCGTAGAGGTAGAGCACGGGGTTGAAGAACATGGGGCACTGCTCGTTGATCCGGTAGGCCTTGAGGTTAAACGTCAGCCCCTCGCCTTTTTTCGCGGAGAAGACAAAGCGATCCCGCTGTGCCGACTGGGTGAGAGCCCCGTTGATCACCGCGGGGAGGGTCACGTTCAGGCTCGCATTGGGGAGAGCGAGCTGCTCGGGGAGGCCGCTTACCTCAAATAAAAACGGGCTGGAGACTCCCTGCTCGGTGATGAGGCGCACCTCACGCAGGCCGGGAGGAGCATCGGCTGCGACTGTTAGCTTGGCGGTCACTTGCCCCGCACGCGCCCGTGCCTGGAGCCAGCTCACCACTTTATCGCGGTCGTCTTTCTTGATATCGGCACCACGCGCGGTGATCATCCGGTCCACGGTCGCGGCCCACTGCTCGGGGGACATGGTCCGGTTGTCGGGGGAGCGCGCCTCGTGGCAGGTGACACACTTGGCATTGAAGAGGGGACGGATCGTGTCATCGACCGCTGCCCCACTGCCCATGAGCTCCGCCTTGACACCGGCTGCCCCATTGACCACGACTCGCTTGGCTCCCGCGAGCCCACCGCCGCGGATGGCAATCTCGACGGTCTTTCCCGCCTGTGCTCCGGCGGGGTAGAGCGCGGCGATGCGTGGGTTCTGTGCCAGCGCCATCGGGGCGAGGGCGGCGGTGAGGGCAAGAATCAATCCTGAAGTGCGTTTCATTGCGGAGTTCCTGGTGTTCCTGGGGTTGCGGGTGCGGTCGGGGGGGGAGGGAACTCGCGCACCAGCTTATTTTGAGTCACATCGTAGAGGCGGACATAGCCATCGAGGGAGGCGGCGGCGACCAGCTGGCTATTGGGGGAGATCGCGAGGCTCCAGATGTCTGCGGTTGCCTCGGTGAACTCTTTCTCCATGCGGTTGCGCCCCAGGTTCCAGACCTTGACCTTCTTGTCCGCGCCACCGGAGGCGACCGTCTGGCCATTGGGGGCCACCGCGACCGCGTAGACACCGTCGGGGTGGGCACCGCCAAAGGTCTGGCCGACAAACCCCGTACGCGGGTCGGGCTCCTTGGGATCGCGCGCCTTGCCATCGCTGCGGACCCCAAAGACCCGGAGGGCACCATCGCCGCTCCCTACTAGAAAGCGCCCCGGTTGGGGGAGTGCGGCGACACACCAGACCACGCTACCACACTGGTCGAAGTTCACCACCACCCGCCGCTTGTCGGCGTCCCAGACCTTGAACATCTTGTCGGCACCGCCCGTGGCAAAGAGCGCACCACCGTCTTGCTGGCTCGCCCGCGCCGGTACCGTCACGGCTAAGCAACGCCCCACATGCTCGGAGAGGGTCCCGATTGTCTGGCCCGTCATGGCATCGGTCACACAGACCTTCTCATCGTTGGCGGCGGAGAGAATCTGCGCCCCCAGAAACGCCACGGACTCGACCGTGTCGTAGTGCGGCTTGAGGGACTTGATGACCTGGCCCGTGCTGGCATTCAGGAGCAAGACCACGCCGCTCAGACCTGGGACGCCCGTGCCTGCCGCGAGCACCGCCCCATCGGGGGAGAAGGCGAGGGAGCGAATCGCATCGGAGGAGACCACCCAGTCCGAGAGCTTGTTGCCGCTGGCGACGTCGTAGACCAGCACGCGCCGGTAGGTTCCCACCGCGAGGCGTGCTCCGTTCGGGGAGAAGGCCACGGCCCAGCACGGCGGGAGCTTCGTGGCGATCGGGAGGCCTCCCCCGGCTCGCTGGGGCTCGCCACCCCCTCCGGCTCCGCGAAGGGGGGGAGTTTTTTGGGGGGATTTTACCGGGCTTTTGCCTTTACTCGCCGGTTTCTTCTGTGATCGTGTCACCCACATGAATTTCGCCTTCCTCCAGCACCCTTGCTCGAATCCCCGCTTGATTGACCAGCCGCCGAGCAAGGCCGGGACGCTGGGTGTGCGCTTCTAGCTTTGCGCAGGGCTGGCAGAGCTCAGTGCCCTCACAGAGGACGCCGCCCACACGAAAGCGCTTGCCCACCAGCGGGTTGAGCGCCACTCCCGTCACCGTGATATTGCGCCGCGACTCGCCCGGAGCGAAGCCCTCGGTATCGACCACCTCCGCCTCGATCAGCGTGATGTTCTCGGTCTCGCGGTCTCCGGCAATGCCGCTGTCTTTGAGAAGCCGCGCCGATGTGACGGACTCCATCGGAGCCCAGGACGTTGCGGCGACATGTATGGTTCGTATCATAGCTCTTCTAACTGGAGAGAGTCTCCAAGCTCAATCAGCCCCCCCTCGATAATCTTGGCGCGGAGCCCCCCGCGTCCGACTAGTTGTTGCACCAGGCCGGCTCGATTGGTCAGACGCTCCAAGTGTACACAGGGTTCACAGAGGCGGATGCCTTCGCAGTGCGTGATGCCGATGCGGAAACGCTTGCCCACGAGCGCGTTGAGGCGAATTCCTTGGGTCGTGAGGTTGCGCCGAGACTCGCCAGGAGCCAGCTCCACCTCCGCGAGAACCTCCGACTCAATGAGGGTTAGTTCACGATCAAAGGGGCGCGGTGCGAAGGTTCCCTTCCCTTCTTCGTAGCGATCCCCCACGAGGCCAAATCCAGCGTGGAGGATTGCCGCGGGGACGGACTCCATTGGCCCGGCGGCGTGCCGGGCCAGGTGGATTGCCACGAGGGTGGCTGGCACTAGACCAGCTCGCCGATATGCCGACCGCCGCGGGAGAGGGTGATGCGGACGCCTTCCGGGGACGTGATGGACTGGGTGTAGTCGATCCCGAGGCACTGGTAGATGGTGGCGGCGAGGTCTTCCGGCTTGACCGGGCGCTCGGCAGGCTCGAAGCCCTTGGTGTCCGACGATCCCACGACCACGCCACCCTTGACACCGCCGCCCGCCACGAGCACGGAGAAGCAGCGCGCGTGGTGGTCACGGCCACCATCGCGGTTGACGATCGGGGTGCGGCCAAACTCGCTCATGACAATGACCATGGTCGTCTTGAGGAGGCCCCGCTGCTGGAGATCGTCGATAAAGGCCGCGACCCCCTTGTCAAATGTCGGCAAGAGGTTGCGCGAGAGGTTGTTGAAGGCGTTGTTGTGCGTGTCCCAGCCCCCCGACGAGACCGTCACGAAGCGCACGCCGCCCTCCACCAAGCGTCGCGCGAGCAAGAGGCTCTGCCCGAGCTGGGTTCGGCCGTAGGCATCGCGCACCTTGGCGGGCTCTTTGCTCACGTCAAACGACGCGCGTGCCTCGGCGGAGCTGAGCAGGCCGTAGGCGCGGTTGTAGAACGAGTTGACTGCCTTGGCGCGGTCGGAGCCCTTCTCAAAGCGGGAGAAAGCGGAGTCCACGGCCTCGCGCAGGGTCTTGCGACGGTCCATGCGCTCCAGGGTCATCCCACTGGGCAGGTCCAGGTCGCGCACCTTGAAGCCGCCGTTGCTGGGATCGCCGCCCGGAGCGAACGGGTCGAGCGCTGCACCGAGGAAGCCAGCACCGCCGTACTGAATCTGTCCGGGAACCGCGATGTAGGGGGGGAGAGCGGACTTGGGCGGGAGGAACTTGGCCGCCACCGAGCCGAAGCTGGGAACCCCAAAGCCGGGCAGGGGCTGGAAGCCGGTGAGCATGTAGTGCGTGCCGCGCTCGTGGGCCGCCTCGCCCGTGGTCATGGAGCGGATCAGGGAGAACTTATCGGCCTGCTGTGCCAGGAGCGGCAGGTGCTCCGAGATCTGCATGCCATCGGCCTTGGTGTTGATCGGGTTGAACTGCCCGCGAATCTCCGCGGGGGCATCGGGCTTGAGGTCGAAGGTATCGAGGTGGCTCGCGCCGCCCCCCAGCCAGATCACGACTGCGGACTGTGCGGTCGCGCCTTGCAGGCCCGCTGCCTGTGCCTCTTCTGCCTCAAAGAGGTCGGTCATGCTTAGCCCGAGAAGTGCCCCTGCCTTGAGGCCCGTGCTTAAAAAGTTTCGTCGAGAGAGTGCATTGTACTCCGTACAAGCGTTTGGGTCGGTTTCTTCCGTCATGGCGTCCTAAATTCCTCTACTCTGGTTCGATTGGTCATTGTAACATTAATCGGTAGGTACAATCAAGGTATGAAGCTTTCCACTCTCACCGACCGCATTGGCGCAACGCCTCTGGTCCTACTGCCCTCACCGAGCCCCGCTGTCCCCATTCTAGGGAAGATGGAGGGAAACAACCCTGGTGGGAGTGTCAAAGACCGGCCCGCCTGGTCGATGATCCGGCGCGCGGAGGAGCGGAGGGAGCTAAAACCCGGTATCACGCTGATCGAGCCGACCAGCGGCAACACGGGGATCGCGCTGGCGATGATCGCAGCGGCGCGAGGCTACAAGCTAGAGCTGGTCATGCCCGCCAACAGCACCGCGGAGCGTGTCCAGACCATGCGGGCCTTTGGGGCCAAGGTGGTTCTCACCCCCGCGGCGGGGGGGATGGAGGCGACCATTGACTTTGCGCACGCCCGGCTCGCGGCCAACCCGGGAACCTACCTCATGCTCAACCAGTTCGCCAACCCCGATAACTGGCGCGCCCACTACGAGACCACCGGCCCGGAGATCTGGCACGACACGGAGCACCAGATCACCCACTTTGTCTCGGCGATGGGGACCACGGGCACCATCATGGGAGTCTCGCGCTACCTCAAGGAGCAGAACCCCGAGGTTCAGATTGTCGGCTGCCAGCCCACTCCCGGCTCGCGGATTCCAGGGATTCGGCGCTGGGCTCCCGAGTACCTGCCCAAGATCTTTGAGCGGGAGCGGGTGGACCGGGTGATCGATATCGAGCAGGGTGTGGCGGAGTCCACGGCACGCACGCTCGCCGCGACCACGGGAACCTTCACGGGAGTTTCGGCGGCGGGGGCGCTCTGGGCGGCGCAGCAAGTGGCCGGCGAGCTGGCAAGCGAGGGAAAGAGCGGCCTGATCGTCACCATTCTCTGTGACCGCGGCGACCGGTATCTCTCGTCGGACCTGTTTGCCGATGGCCACCCCGAGCTGGGAGAGCTGGAGATTGTTGCATGAGTACCGTCAAGATCACGATCGAGCGGGTGGGGCCGTGCGCCTACGACGCCAAAGATGCGCTGGGCAATACGATGCGCCTCGCGGGCTCGGCGGAGCTGGAGCAGCAGATCCGCGAGCGCCTCCCCGATCCGACAGTCTTCCCGGAGACGCTTCCCGCGCGGGAGAACACCGGCCCCGGGTTTCGCCCGATGGCGCTGCTGCTGATCTCTCTGGCGGGCTGTAGCGCGCTGGATTTAGGGCTGATCCTGGCCCGGCAGCGCCAGGATGTCCGGGGGCTCTGGATCGAGGCGGAGGGGGAGCGCCCCGAGACAACTCCCGCACCCTACACCCAGATTACGCTGAAGTTTATCGCCGCAGGGCCGGTCGATCCCGCCGCACTGGAGCGGGCCGCTGAGCTCGCGGTGCGCCGCTACTGCTCGGTTGCGGATACGCTCAGGCCGGAGATCACAGTGTTGACCGAGGTTCAGCCTCCCGCACCGTAGTGCGCGACCGCCACGCTGTTGCGGTGTACCTTGGCCTGGTAGAGAGCGGAGTCGGTGAGGGCGATGAGCCCGCTCAGGCCCTCGGTAGTGTCGCCCGAGGGAGAGGAGGTGCCGCTCCACGTGGCGATTCCCAGGCTGGCGGTGATCGCTCGCTTGGGCCAGACCCGGCTCTCGATCTGGCTACGGACACGCTCTGCCCAGCGCTGGGCAGAGGCAGAGTCGGTGTGGGGGAGGACGATCATAAACTCTTCCCCTCCATAGCGAATCACGGTATCGTCCGTGCGAATCGTGGAACGTAGGAGGGTGCCTAGCTGTCGGAGAACCTGGTCGCCACAGACATGACCAAAGGTATCGTTGTAGGACTTGAAGTGATCCACATCCAGTAAGACGACAGAGAGAGCCTTGCCTTCCTTTTGCGCTCTCTCCCAGGCATCTGGCAGGCACTCTTCAAGCACGTAGCGGTTGAATACCCCGGTGAGGGCATCGACTGTAGCCTGCACCTCCAGCCGCGAGTTGGTGTGGTGAAGCGCCTCTTCCTGGGCGCGGTGTGTGGAGATATCGGTGCCAGTGACAACAAAGCGTTGGACTTCTTTTTCCCCGCCGAAAATGGGGACGGTTCGCATGAGGTGCCAGCGAAGTGCTCCGTCTTTACGACGAATCCTTAGCTCGCACTCGTAGGGCTCGGTACACTCGGCGAGGGAGTCAACAGCACACTCATAGATCGGAATATCGTCGGGGTGTACCAGCTGCCGCCAGTGAATCTCTGCGGTGGGAGTGGCGGGGTCGAGCCCGGTGAAGCTGAAAAAATGGCCGTTGTAGTAGTGTGCAAAACCATCGGCATCGACCAGGATCGCCAGGTGCGGCATGACATCGAGCACCTCCGTGAGGACCCGCTCGCGACGGAGCTGCTCTTGCTCGGTAGCCTTCCAGGCCGTGATGTCTTGTGAGGTGCCCACCAGATTGATAATGGCTCCTGTCTTATCCCGAACCGCTCGCCCGAGGCAGTGCACCCAGCGTTGCCTGCCATCGTCAAGGACCACGCGTAGGGAGAGATCATAGGGGATGCCCTCGACCATGGCACGCTGCACTGCCGCAGCCAAGAGCGGCTGGTCGTCGGGGTGGTGGCGGGCTAGATGCGCTGCGTAGTCCGGAGGTCCCGCGGCAGGGTCGAAGCCAAAGAGCCGAAAGGTCTGGTCAGACCAGGTGATCTTGCCGGTGGCGAGCTCAAACTCCCAGGAGCCGATCTGCGCGACACACTGGGCCTCAGCGAGGCGACGGTTCGCTTCCTGCGCCTCGTGTGCGAGCCGCCGCTGCTCGGTAATATCGTAGGCCTCACCGACCACACCCCGTACCGCGCCCGAGTCATCACGCAGGACATTGAGTGTCAGATCAATAAAGACATGTTTCCCATCACCACGGCGGACCTCTAGCTCTTGGTGGCGTGACTGCTTCTTGCTGACCACCTGCCGAAAGAGCCGTTTGATCGGCGTGCGCTCTTGCGGAAGCCAGATCGGGAGCTCCCAGAGAAGCGTGCCAATTGCTTGCGCAGGCGTGAGGCCACAGAATGCCAGCGCGGCGGTGTTGGCATCTAGAATATAGCCCTCCGGGGAGAGAAGACCGACAAGGTGGGACATCCCATCGACCATCGCACGGGCAGGGAGCATAGGATTGTGCGGGGGTAGAGACACTCTAAGAGAGTTATGCCCGGTTTCCCCGTAAAAATCACTAATTTCTTTCTCGGGTACAATCGTGCCATGGAGCTGCTCGACACCGCTGTTGACACCGCCGCGCCGACCTTTCGGCAGAACGCGGCACACTACGAAACCCTGATCGCGACCCTGCGCCAGAAGCAGGCGGCTGTCTGTGAGGGCGGCGGCCCGGAGACGGTCGCCAAGCACCGGAGCCGAGGCAAGAAGCTGGCGCGGGAGCGCATCACAGCCCTCCTCGATCCGGGTGCCCCGTTTCTGGAGCTCTCCACCCTCGCCGCCGATGGGCTCTACGGTGACCAGGCACCCGGCGCGGGGATTGTCACGGGGATTGGGACCATCCAGGGCCGCCCCTGCGCGATTGTCGCCAACGATGCGACTGTCAAGGGAGGAACCTACTTCCCGCTGACCGTCAAGAAACACCTGCGCCTCCAGGAGCTCGCGCTGGAGAACCGGCTTCCTTGCCTCTACTTGGTGGACTCCGGTGGTGCCTTTCTCCCGCTCCAGGCCGAGGTCTTCCCCGACAAAGAGCACTTTGGACGCATCTTCTACAACCAGGCCCAGATGAGCGCGGCGGGGATTCCCCAGCTCGCGGCGGTGCTGGGAAGCTGCACCGCGGGGGGAGCCTATGTCCCGGCCATGAGCGACCAGACCGTGATTGTCAAGGGCAATGGGACGATCTTTCTGGGCGGTCCGCCGCTGGTCAAGGCCGCCACTGGCGAGGAAGTCACCGCGGAGGCGCTGGGGGGCGGCGAGGTCCACACCCGGCTCTCCGGGGTCGCGGATTACTTAGCGGAGACCGAGGACGAGGCCCTGGCGCTGCTACGTGAGGCCGTGGCGCACCTGCCCTACACACCGGTCGCGCCGCCCTATGCCCCCGAGGAGCCGCTCTATCCCGCCGACGAGCTCTACGGCATCTTGCCCGCCGACCTGCGCCAGCCCTTTGAGATCCGCGAGGTGATCGCACGCCTCGTGGATGGCTCGCGCTTCCATGAGTTCAAGCCTAGCTACGGCCAGACACTGGTCTGCGGCTTTGCGCGCCTGGAGGGCTGGCCGGTGGGGATTGTCGCCAATAATGGGATTCTTTTCTCGGAGTCCGCGCTCAAGGGGGCCCACTTTATCGAGCTCTGCTGCCAGCGGGGGATTCCGCTGCTCTTTCTGCAGAACATCACGGGCTTCATGGTGGGGAGCCGCTACGAACACGAGGGGATCGCCAAGCACGGGGCAAAGCTGGTGATGGCCGTGAGCTGTGCCCGTGTCCCCAAGTTCACCGTGATTGTCGGGGGGAGCTTTGGGGCGGGCAACTACGGCATGTGTGGCCGTGCCTTCGGGCCGCGCCAGCTCTGGATGTGGCCGGGTGCCCGTATCTCGGTGATGGGCGGCCCCCAGGCCGCCGCGGTGCTCAAGACCGTCAAGGGCGAGGCGATGACCGCCGATGAAGAAGCGGCGACTATTACTACCTACGAGCGCGAGGGCAACCCCTACTACGCCACGGCGCGCCTGTGGGACGATGGCATCCTCGACCCCTGTGACACCCGACGCGCCCTCGGCCTCGGGCTGGCCGCCGCCTGCGCTCACCCTGCCGAACCCACGACCTTTGGAGTGTTTAGGATGTGAGCTTGCGGGGCTTGACCACAACGAGCGAGAGAATAAAACCAAGTGTGAGAATTCCCGCCGCGAGATAGAAGATAAAGTGATGGCCCGACCCCACGGTGTAGAGGGGTGAGGAGAGGATAGAGCCGAGCATCGCGCCGATCCCCTGCACCATGCGGACGGCTCCGATCATCCCCCCCCGCTCCTTTTCCGGGGCCATCTCCGCGACATAGGCCATGTAGGAGGGGAACGCGAGCACAAAGCCCACTCCCATCAGCGTCCCAAAGACAATGATCAGGTTCTGGTGTGCGCCAAAGAGCAGCCCCCAGAGGGCGACCGCACAGAGCGCGGTGCCGAGCTGGATCGCCTGGGTCTTGCCCCACCTATCCGCGAGCCTTCCCAGCGGTGCCGCCACAAGGCCGATCAAGACCGCCGGAGCAAGCAGCAGGTTCCCAAAGCTCTCCTCCGAGATCGAAAAGCGCTCCATGAAGTAGGGCTTGGCATAGGGCGCGATAAGGCCAATCGCCACAAAGATCAGGCAGATCAGGCCTAAGAGCCAAGGGATCTTCCGCAGAGCGTCGAGGAGCGCACTCTTGGACACCGGCGCGTGCTCCCCATCCGTAGGGGCAGCATGCGCCTCGCTCCGGCGTGGGGCGATAAAGTAGGAGAGCACCGATGTTGCGGCAAAGCACCCCGCGGCAAAGACAAACGACGGCACGTAGCGCCCCGGCTCCGATGCCGCAAAGCTCTTCCCAAAGGTCTCGTTGAGCCATCCCCCCACCTTGGGACCAATCGCGATCGTGGCCATGTAGGCCATGGTGATGAGGGTGTTGGCCTGTGCCTGTCGCTCGGGCGCGACCCGATCCGCCGCCGACGCATAGACATTGGGCCAGAGCATCGCCGCTCCCAGGCCGTCGAGGGCACGAAGCAGCAGGACGAGGGCGGTCACGCCTAGGATCGAGAGAGCACCCACCGGGGTATGGATCTGCGAGGTCGCCAGGCAGGTCAGGATGGAGAGACAGGTTCCCAAGACCATGAGCCGCCGCCGTCCCAGGCGGTCGGCGAGCGCTCCCATGGGCGAGTTGGCGAGCGCCTCAACGAGGTAGTAGGCCGCCAGCGCGATTCCTGGTAGGTTGGGGAGGTGTAGCCCGAACTTCAAGAACACAGGGAGCGAGGAGATATTGACGATCACGAACCCTAGCTCGGCCAGGGCTGAGACGGCACACAGAGCGAGGAGAAAGAGCCATTCGGGCGGCGGCGGCTTGCGGGTCATTGCCTCAATTGTACCGTGTGGGGCGGGGAGGGCTATAGGAAAATAGTCCTTGCCCTAAATGCAGACAGTCCTAATGATTTTAGGGTATGATGGAGACAATAGAGGTTCAAAGATGATTCAGGACATTCCCCTGCGGCGCATCCACCACGTGCGCTTTTTTGTCGGCAACGCGCGCCAGTCCGCGTATTTTTATCGCAATGCCTTTGGGTTTGAGATCGCGGCCTATAAAGGGCTGGAGACCGGCTCCCAGACCGAGGCGGGCTATGTGATGCGCCAGGGCAATATCACCCTGGTGCTGGAGTCGCCGCTACGTGCCGGGCACCCGGAGGCCGGCCGGCTCCAGCTCCACGGCGACGGGGTCCGCGATGTGGCGCTGGAGGTGGACGATGTGGCGCTCTCCTACCAGCTGGCGGTCGAGCGCGGCGCGGTGGGAGTCACACCGCCCACCACAATCACCGATGACCATGGCAGTGTGACCTTTGCCAGCATCAAGGCCTATGGCGACACGACCCATAGCTTTGTCAACCACGACCACTACACCGGAGTCTTCGCGCCCGGCTACGCTCCCCTCGATCCCGACCGCTACCGCAAGCCCGCAGTCGGCTGTGGGCTGGAGGCGATCGACCATATTGTCGGCAATGTGGAAGAGGGCAAGATGGACGAGTGGGTGGGCTTCTACGAGCGCATCCTGGGCTTCTCACAGCTGGTGCACTTCGATGAGAAAGATATCTCCACGGAGTACACGGCGCTGATGAGCAAGGTGGTTCAGGGCGGCAACGGGCGCATCAAGTTCCCGCTCAACGAGCCCGCCGAGGGGCGTAAGAAGAGCCAGATCGAGGAGTACCTGGAGTTCTACGGCGGCCCTGGCGTGCAGCATATCGCCATGGGCACCAAGAACATCCTCCAGACCGTCCGCCAGCTCCGCGCCAACGACGTAAACTTCCTCCGCGTCCCCCAGACCTACTACGATGCCCTCCCCGACCGTGTGGGGGAGATCGACGAGGACTTTAAAGAGATCGCCGAGCTGGGAATCTTAGTGGACCGCGACGACGAAGGCTATCTGCTTCAGATCTTCACCGCGCCGGTCGAGGACCGCCCAACCGTCTTCTTTGAGATCATCGAGCGCCACGGCTCTCGCAGCTTCGGGAAGGGGAACTTCAAAGCCCTCTTCGAGGCTATCGAGCGCGAGCAAGAGCGCCGCGGGACGCTGTAAACCGCCAAAAATAATAGGCTCCCATACCGCCGACGAGATACCATGTCATGTCCCACGGGTCCCCGATAAAGCGCGGGGAGAGCAGGGGGAGCCACAGCTCGAAGATCACGGTCCAGCCCGCCGTGGGCACGAGCACTTCCCCCAAGAGCGGCGGCGCATCGGTCTTGCGGAGCCCCGCTTTTCGGGAGAGCCACAGCAAGATCGGGAGCCAGAACGGCACGCAGATCAGGTCGTTGAAGTGCTCGTGCAAGAAGCCGCCGCTCGTCAGCGGCTTTCCCACAAACCGATTGAGAAAATACAGCACCAGACAGACCAGAAACAGCGGATCGCGCAGGTAGCCAAACGAGCGAGCTTGCATTGTCAGTGCCCCGTGGGAACGTCAAGTGCGGCCATTGCGACTGCGCCAAAGATAGTCACCGCAAAGAGCCCAAGGAGACCGCCGTAGTTCAGTACATGCCAGGTTTTAGTGCGCTTTGGAGCGTTTTCTTCTTCCTTGGAAAAGTAGGGGGTAAGAAACCAGAGCAGTCCGTTCAGGACGCACAGACCAAAGCATTTCTGGAGATAGTCATCTGTCCACGGGTTTTGAAACCCTTGAAGTATTTGTCTGATTGTGGGTTTGGGGAGGCGCTTTGTCTCTGAGGTAAAGTCCGCATCAACTCCCTCGCCGCCGAGCTTGCCATCTCGTCCCAGCGTGCGAAGAATTGCTTGCGAGCCGTGGCGCTCATAGACCAACGGTCGCTTCCAAGCATCCAGGTTTTCGTCTTTCGCTAGTGGCAAATCGGCAAGGGTATCCGGGAGCTTTCCGTGATCTTTCTGGTATTGCTCAATACGTCGCATCACCCTTACCATGGACACCTGCGTACTTCCGTTGTGGAAGGTATGTCCTGATAGGATCTTTGGAAGGCTTTGTAGCACCACAAGTGCGGTGACCAAAAACGCCACCAGACCCATCACAAACGCCATCAGGAAACGCTTTGTCTTGCTTCGCATATCCCAATAACGCTTCCCGCCCCACCCCGGTTACGGAACCCCCAAGGAGGCCCATTCATGGGTCTTGCCGCACCCGCGGGCCGCTTTAGCCGCCCGTCTCTATCCACCTGGTTGGAGCATCTCGCGGGCGTGGGCGAGCACGGTCTCGGAGCCGTTGCCGCCGAGCATGCGGGCCAGCTCTTGCACCCGCGCTTCGCCGTCGAGGGGGAGCACGCTGACCGTCGTGCGGCCTTTTTCGGTGCGTTTCTCGATAAAGAAGTGCGCATCGCCGCGCGCTGCTATCTGCGGTAGGTGCGTGATGCAGAGGGTCTGGGCGGCTTGGCTGAGCGTGTGGAGCTTCTGTGCCAGAGTCGTGGCCGTGCGCCCCCCGATCCCCGTGTCGATCTCGTCGAAGACTAGGGTCGGGGGAGCGACATGCTTGCTCATCACGGACTTAAGGGCCAGCATGACGCGCGAGAGCTCGCCGCCCGAGGCGATCTTTGCCAGGGGCTTGAGCGGCTCGCCGGGGTTGGGGGAGATCAGGAACTCGACCGCATCCGCGCCGCCGGGGCCGTGCTCGCGTGGCTCGACCGAGACCGCGAAGCGCGTGGCCGCCATCGCCAGGTCCTTGAGCTCGGTCTGGATTCCCTTGGCGAAGGGCTCGGTTGCCTTCTTGCGCGCCTTGGTCAGCGCGGCGGCATACCGCTCCACCTCCGCGAAGGTCGCTTTCTCCAGCGCCTCCAGCTCCGCGAGGCGCTCCTCGGCGTTTTCCAGAGTCGTGAGCTTCTGCCCGATCTCATCTCGGTAGGCTAAAATGGCGGGAATGTCCTCGCCGTACTTGCGCTTGAGGGTTTTGAGGGTATCGAGCCGGTCCTCGATCTGCGAGAGGCGCTCCGGGTTGAACTCGACCGAGTCCCGGTAGGCACGCACCTCGCGCATGGCATCGTCGGCGGCGTAGAGCGCGGTGTTGAGAATCTCTAAAAGAGAGCCCAGGCCATCGTCGAACTTCAGCGCCCGCTCGATCTCACGGACCGCTTGGGAGAGACCATCGAGTGCTCCGCCTTGCAGTGCCGCATAGGCCGCCGCCGATGCCCCGTGCAGGCGCTCGGCGCTCCCGAGGCGTAGCTTCTCGGCCTGTGCCTCTTCTTCCTCGCCGGCAACAAGCGCTGCGGCGTCGATCTCATCGCGCTGGTAGGAGTAGAGATCGAGGTTGCGGGCGCGCTCACGGGCCTCGCGCAGGAGGGCTTCACGCTCCGCACGGGCGGCGGCGTAGGCGTCCCAGGCCCCGCTCACCGCGTCCTTGAGCCTCTGGATCTCGCCGCCGCACCAGGCATCCAGCAGGTCCACATGGCGCTCCACCTGCATTAGGGACTGGTGCTCGTGCTGGCCGTGGATATCCACCAGCGCATCCCCAATCGCCTTGAGGGTCGCGACTGTCACCGGGCGGCCGTTGATCCGGGCGCTGCTCTTGCCGCTGGCGCTCAGCTCACGGGAGAGGATCAGCAGGCCGTCCTCGGTCTCGATTCCGGTGCTCTCCAGGGCGGGCGCGAGCCGGGGATCGCTGCTACTGACCGTGAAGACCGCCTCCACACGCGCCTTCTCCGCCCCGTGCCGCACTGAGTCGCTGCTCGTGCGCTCACCCAAGACCATGCCCAAGGCATCGAGCAGGATGGATTTTCCCGCCCCGGTCTCGCCCGTCAGCAGGTTCAGCCCCGCCCCAAAGCGAAGGCGCACCCGCTCGACCAGCGCAAAGTTCTCGACTGATAGTTCCGTAAGCATAGCGACGCGTGAGAATTATACCGCCAGAGACTCTCTGGCGTAGCCGAAAACCGGAAAGCGGCTATAATAGCCGCGTGAGTTTTGGCTGGCTGGAGGAGAGCGGGGCGGAGCGGGAGATCGCGGTCTCGACGCGGGCGCGGCTGGCGCGCAACCTGGCGGCCTTTCCCTTTCCCCACAAGGCGACCCCAACCGAGCGCAAGCGGGTGGCGCAGCTCGTGCGGGAGGCTGCTAAGATCGGGGACCTGACCCTGCTACACCCGGTGGAGCTCGCAAAGCTCACCGAGAGCCAGCGCCAGGAGCTCGTGGCCAACCAGCGCATCTCTCCCAAGCTTGCCGAGGGCACACCGGGGCAGTGGGCCCTGCTGGCCACTGATGGCGCGCTCTCGATTCTGGTCAATGAAGAGGACCACCTGCGCCTCCAAGCCCTCGCGTCGGGCTGCCAGCCCGAGCGTGTCTACCATCAAGTGAGCACGGTGGAGCGCCTCCTGGCACGCGGCCTCGACTTTGCCCACGACGAGCGCTTTGGGTTTCTGACGGCATCGCTGGCCAATGTGGGGACGGGAATGCGGCTCTCGGTGCTGCTCCACCTGCCCGCCCTGACCTGGCTCAATGAGCTGGAGCCCAAGCTCGCCGCGGTCTCTGCGCTCGGGGGGACGGTCCGGGGGCTTCATGGGGAGGGAACCCAGAGCACGGGGGCGCTCTACCAGGTCAGCCACGAGCGCACCTACCGCCCGGAGAGCGACCCGCTCAATCTGGTGCGCAGTGTTCAAGGGGCTGCCGAGGTGCTGATCGCCGCCGAGACCGATGCGCGCTCACGCCTCCCCCGGATAAAGCCCTGGACCCTCCAGCAGACCTGGGAGCGCACCACGGAGCGCATCAGCACCGCGGAGCAGCTGCCGAGCGAGGAGGCCCTGGAGCTTCTCTCGTATCGCCGCCTTGCCGGTCTGCTGGGCCTCACCGACCCGCTGGAGCCCACGGACTTTGCCGAGGCGCTTCTCTCCGTGGGGCAGGGCGAGTCGGTGCGACAGCAGCTCACCCGCGCCGCCCTCCTGCGAAACCTACGAGGGTGAACAATCTCAAGAAAGGCTACGTCTGCGACTTGTGCAAGCACTCTTATTTCTTCTCCTGATCGGGGCCGCTCAGGCAAAAAACACGCCCCCACAAAAGAATATCCCGCCGCCGCCGCCAACACTTCCTGCGGTGCCAAAGCTCCCCGCCAAGATTGCGTTTTCGAGTGAGCTGGCAGGCCGACGCGCCTATCTCGCCGCACGGGACACGGCCCACGCGACCAGCTTTCAGTGTGAGCTGAGCTCTATCGTGGACAGCCGAGGACGCGTCTCTGCGGGGCTGAGTGCGACAGAGACACTCTACTCCGCTCCAGGAAACAAGCTGGCCCTCACCTATGAGTACGGCATCCCAGGCCGGCGCTCGGTCCGAAAGGCGATCTCCGACGGTGAGTCTCTCCTGGCCGTGACCCTCGATGAGCGCAACAAGCAGACCACACGTGAGTTCTCCCGCCTCTACTTTGCCGAGGTGAAACCCATCAGCCGGACACTTCAGTACGCACGGCTCGACGCGCTGGGGACGAGCTGCGGGGCGCAGCTGGCCATTGAGCCCGAGCGGGCGATGCTGAGCCGCATCTGGCAAGACAGCGACGGGAGCGTGCTGGAGACGGATAGCCTGATTCCCCGCCCCGGTCGGCCCCAGCGGATCCGGCGCTATCGGTTCACGTCGAGCCACACGCTCGCCGCCGCCGAGGAGTGGGAGCTGCGCGAGGGGAGAACCACCTACCGCAAGGAGACCTACAAGCCCGCGCCCAAGAACGTCGCGCCCTTTGACCAGGCACTTCCGTCCAACTATATCGAGAAGGCCATCAAGGTCCAGGAGCGCCCACAGGAGCCGCCTCCCGTGCAGTCCGATCCCCAGGCCCTCGCCCTGCTTGAGAAGTGGGAGCGTGCCCACCAGCGCTTCTTTACCCTCCATGCGGCCGCGACTGTCACGACCCAGCTTGTCAAGCGCAGTGAGCTCTCCCGCGATCCCGGTCGCGGCGGTGGCTACAACGGCACCTACGACCTCTGGCTCCAGCGGCCCGGGAGCGCGTTGGTTACCGTGAAGGGGAAGGACGCCTTCCCGGTGAGCCAGATCCTCCGCGCCGACGGCACGCAGATTATCGTCGAGGACACCGACGGTAAGAAGCGCCCTTCGCCCCTGCGGGAGGGAGCCCGCCTGGAGACCAGCCTGCGCCAGGCCGCGCTCCGCAGTGCTCTGGAGCCGCTCCAGTGGCTCCTGGAAGGTCCCCCCGCGCTCACCGGCTACGAGGCCGTGCGCCTCCTGAGCCCCGTGACCCTCCCCGATGGCACCCAGGCCGATGTGATCGAGCTGGTACGCACCGTCCGCGGCACGGGGGGACGGGCTGACCGCCCGATGGTCTCCGCGACCTCGGAGCGTGTCTGGCTCAATAGAAACGGGATTCCGGTTGGCTTTGAGACCACCCGAAGGTCCGATATCGAGGGAGCCTTCGAGCGCGATCAGCCCCCGACCACGATCGTCAGTATCGTCCTGCGAGGAGTCTCCACCGACCGCGAGCCGCCGTTTTAGCGCGCTGCTCAGGGAGGAAATCGCGGCGTGTCTCTGGAACTAGAGAGCATTCCAATTGGAGAAACGAACCTAACTCATGCCCAAACTAACCGTTGAAGGCCACGGGACATTCGATGTTCCCGAAGGCAAGAAGCTTGTCCTTGCGATCGAAGACGCAGGAATCCCGATCCTGCACCGCTGTGGGGGAGTCCCCGCCTGCACCACCTGCCGCGTCCGAATCCTGGAGGGCGAGGTGTCCCCCATGTCCGACGAGGAAGAGTCCACCCTGGAAGACCCGGAGCTGATCGCGACCCACCGGCTCTCCTGCCAGATCCGTGTCCAGAACGACCTGACGGTCGCGGTCTGGGGCGAGGTGGGCAAGGAGGCACGCGGCGCGTTCTTCACCGACGGCAAGGTCTTCGACAGCGCCGGCGAGCGCCCCGCCGACTGAGCCGCTCGGAATCGCCCCGTTTAGACCGCCCCGGTTAGAGCGGGGCGTCTTGCTGTCCTCGTTCCTCGGACACAAAGGCCTTCGGCCATAATCCCGAGTTCACTCGGGATGGGCGGAGCCCTTCGTGTCGGAGCTTGCGACGACAGCAAGACGCCCCCCTCCAACGGGGGCGGTCTAAACCGGGGCGATTTTTTTATTGTGTATACTGAGCAGGTATGGCCGACGAACCTGAACCGATCTCGCGCATGGAAGCGCTCCGAGGTCTACGCATCTCCACACAAGAGGGGCTCTGGGCGACGGTCTTTGTGGTGCTCACGGGCGGCGCGTTCCAGATCGGGTTTGCACGCCACCTCGGGGCCAACGACTTTGTTTTAGGGCTGCTCGCTGGGCTCCCCGCCGCCGTAGGGCTCTTGCAGGTGCCGGCCTCTCTCTACATCGAGAAACGCGGCGAGCGGCGGCGCTTTGTGGCGTTCTCCGCGGGTGCCGGGCGGCTGGCGCTGGCGGCTCTCGCCCTGGTCGCACTGTTTCTCCCCGATCCGCTCCGGCTCGCGGCGTTTCTGCTCCTGCTGATTCTCTCCTCGGCGCTCCTGACGATCACCGTCCCGGCGTGGACCAGCTGGATGAGCGACCTCGTCCCCAACGATGCCCGTGGGCGCTACTTTGCGGGCCGCAACCGCCTCGCGAGTATCGTCGCGATGCTGGCGCCTCTACCCGCCGCGTGGCTCCTCGACAAGCTCAAGCCTGAGGCGGGGTTTCCGGTTCTCTTCGGTCTCGCCGCGATTCCGGCCGCCGTGTGTTTTCTGCTGATCCTGCGCCAGCCCGAGCCCCCGATGGTGCGCCAGCTCGAGAAGACCAACCCGTTCACGTCGCTCAAGGCTCCCTTCGCCGACCCGAGCTTCCGGCAGTTTCTGGCCTTTGCGGGGACGGTGGTCGTGGGGCAGGCGCTGGCGGGGCAGTTTTTCATGGCCTGGCAGGTCGATAAGGCGGGGCTGGAGCTGCCCTATCTCTCGGTGCAGGTTCTGGGCGCGGTGGCGTCGGGGGCGAGCCTGGCGACCATGCCGCTCTGGGGCTACCTTGCCGATAAGTACGGGGGGCGCCCGGTGCTGATGATCGGGAGCTGGCTGGTGCTGGTGGCACCGCTGCTCTGGTGCTTCACGAGCCACGGGGCAAACTGGCTCAACTACCCGCTGATTGTCGTGCTGAACGTGACCTCGGGGGCGGGCTGGGCCGCGGTGGGGCTGACCCAGTTCAATCTTTTGCTCTCGATGACCCCCGACGATAAACGCGGCACCTATGTGGCGGTCTACTCGGCGTTTACGGGAGTGGTGGGGGGGATCTCGCCCATTATCGGGGGGGCGCTGATGACCGCGCTCTCGCATCTGCCCCTGCCCGCGGGCCTCAATAACTACAAGGTGATGTTCCTGCTCACCGATATCGTCCGCGTGGCCGCGCTGATCTTGCTTCGCCAGCTTAAGATCGAGGACAGTAAGACGACCCGCTTCGTGCTGGGGCAGCTGGTCGGGACGGGGACCATGGGGGGCTTTCGACGCGCCCAGCGCCTCGCTCGCACCACGGATGCCGAGGCGCGCGAGGAGACCGTGCGGGAGCTTGGGGAGCGGAAGTCGTCGCTGGCGGTGGAGGAGCTGGTGGAGGCGCTGGGCGATGTCTCCCACGCGGTCCGTGCCACGGCGGCGCGGGCGCTGGGGGAGATCGGGGACACGCGTGCGGTTCCTGCGCTGGCCGCAAAGCTCCTTGACCCCGCCGCCGCGATTGGCGAGGAGGCCGCACACGCGCTGGGATTTCTGGGCGACCGCGCCGCTACCCCCGCGCTGGAGGCGGCGTCCCGTGGCCCCAATGCAACTGTCCGCGTGGCCGCCCTGCGCGCTCTGGGCCGCCTCGCCGACCCGGCCTCGGCCCCGACCCTGCTCGCCGCCCTCAACCCGGATCGCCCGACCCGCTGCGAGGCGGCCTGCGCGGCCTTAGCGGCGATTGGGGAGAACCTGCGCCCGGAAGACCGTACCGAGGCCGAGGAGCGCCTGCTCGCCCTGCTCGTCCCCGAGGTCGATCAGGGAATGCGCCTCGCCGCCGCCCGTGCGATTGAGAAGCTCGCCCCCGCCGTCCCGGAGCTGCTCTGGCTGCTAACCGTGAAGCTCACCGACGAAGCAGACCCGGCGGTGTTAGCGCGACTCTCCGTGGCGCTCTCGCGGCTGGTGCGCGCCCATGCGCCCAAGCCGGAGAGTCACTTTCCGTTTCTGCTAAAGATGGCGCGGCGCCTGGAGGGCAAGGGCCTCTCGTACTTGCAGGCACTCTATGCCGCCGCGGACACGATCCTGCCGCCGGGGACCCTCTACCCGCTGCTCTCGCTCAAGGGGATGGCACGCGACGAAGCCCTGCACAAGCTGGTCTCCGACCGTGCCCTGCTGGAAGTCTTTAGCCAAGGGGACTACCTGGGCCTGACCCAGCGCCTCCCCGAGCTCGCCCGCCACGACAACGATCCCCCCGCCGAGGAGGCACTCCTCGCCCTGCTAATGCTCGCTAAAGCGCCGCCTCAATAGCCGCGACCACCGTGGGATCGTCGGGCTTGGTCTTGGCCGAGAAGCGGGCGATAACCTTGCCGTCCTTGCCGACCAAGAACTTGCCGAAGTTCCACTCGATCTCGCCGCCGAGGGGAGCGGGCAGGCCGGTGAGGTAGGCGTAGAGCGGGTGGATGTCCTCGCCCTTGACACTGATCTTGCTGAACATGTCAAAGGTGACCCCGTAGGTGAGGGAGCAGAATTCTTTGATCTGGGCCTCGGTACCGGGCTCCTGCGCGCCGAAGTTGTTGGCGGGGAAGCCCAGAATCCGCAGCCCCTTGTCCTTGTACTGCTGGTGAAGCGCCTCAAGCTGGGCGTACTGGGGCGTCAGGCCGCACTTGCTGGCGACATTGACGATCAAGAGCACGTGCCCCGTGTAACTCTGGAGCGCGGTCTCGGTGCCGTCGATATTGGGAAGGGTGAAGTCGTAGAGAGAAGCCATGTTGATCCTTGTTGTATCCTTACGCCAAAGATACGACTCTTGCGCTACAATGGTTCCATGATCTACGCAGAGACCTTCGAGACCCGCTTTGGCGTCATGACCGTGGCCGTGGACGACGATGGGGCGGTGGTGTCGCTGGATTTTAGCGAGAGCGCGCCGGAGGGGAGCACCCTCGACCCTCTCAAGACCCGCCAGGCCAAGCGCCAGATTCAGGAGTTCTGCGACGGTGAGCGGACGGTCTTTGAGCTCCCGCTCGCCCCCGAGGGGACGGAGTTCCAGAAGCTGGTCTGGGCCGAGGTCGCCAAGATTCCCTACGGCCAGACCCGCACCTACGGCCAGATCGCCGCTGCCGTGGGCAACAAAGACGCCGCCCGCGCGGTCGGGGCCGCCAGCGGTGCCAACCCCATCCCCCTGATCGTCCCCTGCCACCGCGTGATTGCCGCCGACGGCGGCCTGGGCGGCTTCGCCTACGGCACGGGAGTCAAGTCCCGCCTCCTCGCCTTCGAGAGCGAACAGCCCAGCCTGTTCTAGACCACCATGCTCTACCGCTGCCGCAAGTGTGAACAGGTCGAGGCATTTGGCTGTCTGCCTGCCGTCTCCTGTGGCATGTATCTCATGGTGCTTCTGGGAATCTCCGTGGGATCCTTCTCTGTCGCGCTTCAGGTTGTCGCCCATGCCGCACGCCGCGTTGCCCATGCCGCACGCCGCGTTGCCCATAGCGCCACACCTCCGCACCTACCCTGGTGGGTAATGCCAGTCGGGTTTGTTATCGGGATTCCCCTTGTTGTGCTGGGAGCCTATCTCTGGGGACGGTTTTTAGAGCTGATGGAGTACCTATTCGTCGCCTTGCACCGTTGCCCAAACTGCAAAGCTCGCCGCTGGTCCTGGGGCTTTACCAGCGGATTTGGGCTCTAAAAACAAAACGCCCCGTGGCATCCCTTTTGACATCCCTCCCCCGGCCCCTCCCTTCGCTCTGTTTCCCGCTTCGCGGGGACGAAGGGAGGGGAGTCAGAGGGGTGGGTTGAGCTAGTCCCCCCCTCCCTTCCCCCCGACGAAGTCGGGTCTCAGGGGAAGGGAGGGGGCAGGGGGGAGGGATGCCGGAGTTCTACCGGTTGGCGATAAGCGGCGCGATCAGCAGGCTGACGACGCTCATGACCTTGATAAGAATCGAGACGCCCGGGCCGGAGGTGTCTTTGAAGGGGTCGCCGACCGTGTCGCCCACGACGGCGGCTTTGTGGGCATCGCCGCCTTTAGCGTGGCCTTCCATATCGCCCTTCTCAATGTGCTTCTTGGCGTTGTCCCACGCGCCGCCCGAGTTTGCCATGAAGAGGCTGAGGGTGGAGCCGACCGCTAGCGCACCAGCGAGCATGCCGGCGAGGGCGGTGGGGCCAAGGAAGAAGCCCGTGAGGATGGGGGCGAGGATGGCGACCAGACCCGGCTGGATCATCTCGATCAGCGCGGCCTTGGTGGCGATATCGACAATATGAGCGGGCTCCGGGTCGGCCTTACCTTCGAGGAGACCAGGAATCTCCTTGAACTGCCGGGCGATCTCCACGACAATCTTCCCGGCGGCGCGTCCCACCGCGAGCATGGTCGAGGCACCCACCCAGAAGGGGAGGATCGCGCCCAGAAGCACGCCGATCAGGACGGTCGCATCGGTGAGCTCAATGTGGAACGGCTTCCCACGGGCGTGGCTGATCTCCATCGAGTAGGCGGAGAAGAGTGCGACTACGGTGAGGGTGGCGGAGCCGATGGCAAAGCCCTTCCCAATCGCCGCGGTGGTGTTACCCACGGAGTCCAGCTCGTCGGTGATGTCGCGGACCTCTTTACCGAGGCCGCTCATCTCGCTGATGCCGCCCGCGTTATCGGAGATCGGGCCGTAGGCATCGACTGTCATTACGATCGCGGTGCCCGCCAGCATTCCTACGGCCGCCAGCGCGACTCCGTAGAGCCCCAGCTGGGCATTGGAGAGCCAGGCCACGGCGCAGAGGATCGCCATGGGGACGATCACCGACTCTTTACCGACCGCGAGGCCCTGGATGATATTGGTGGCCGCGCCGGTCTGCGACGACTCCGCGACACGGCGGATCGGCTTATGGGCGGTGTAGTACTCCGTCACCAGCCCGATCGCCGCGCCTCCAATCGCACCCGCCGCGAGACAGATGGTCACGGCCTGGGTCGCGCCTAAGAGGGGCATGAGGATCGCTGAGACAACGGTGAGCGCGATCGGGGGGATGATCAGACAGTTGCGCAGGACACTGGCGGGCTTGCTGTTGCGGAGCGCACGTGCCAAGAAGATTCCGAGCAGCGAGATCGCCAGCCCGACTCCGGAGAGGATCAGCGGGAGAGCACCACCCAGAGCGCGCTCAGCCTCTTCGGAGAGAGTGGGGGCGAGGCTCTTGAGGTGGCCCATGTCAGCGGTGGTGAGCGCAATGGCCACGGCCGAGACAATCGCAGCGACCATGGACTCGTAGATATCTGCGCCCATGCCGGCCACATCCCCCACGTTATCCCCAACATTATCGGCGACCACGCCCGGGTTGCGGGGATCGTCCTCGGGGATTCCCTCGATCACCTTGCCGGCGATATCGGCTCCCACATCCGCGGCCTTAGTGTAGATACCGCCACCGATACGGGCAAAGAGGGCGATACTACTGGCACCCACCGCGAAGGCATGGAGTGTCCCGTTCATCTGGTCGGTGCCATGGAGGAACCAATAGATCCCTGTCAGGCCGACCAGCCCGAGACCCGCGACCGCGAGGCCCATCACCGCACCGCCATCGAGCGCGATCAGGAGGGCATTGGGCTTGCTACCGCGGCGGGCCGCCTCGGCCGTGCGTACATTGGCGAGGGTGGCTGCTTGCATGCCGCAGTAGCCCGCCAGGAGGGAGAGAAACGCGCCCAAGACAAAGGCACCGCCCGCAAGCCAGCCGAGCGTGAACCCTAAGGCAAGAAAGACGACCGTGGTGTAGACCGCGAGGACCGTGTACTCACGCTTGAGAAACGCCATGGCACCCTCGCGAATGTACTTCGCGATGGTATTCATGGTCTCCGTGCCGCCTATGGGCTGGCGACGGACATTCCCATAGAAAAAAATTGCAAAAGCAAGCCCGATAGACCCAATCACAAGGGGGGATAGTATCCAGGGCGCGCTCAGTTGTCCTGCCAAAGGGCAGACCTCCTCTTCCGATTATCAAGGCTTAGATTGCTGCAAGTCTTGCGCCCGCGAACCCAGAAAAGCTCAGGGCGTCGAAAGGGGCACGGCAGCAAACGTCGGTGCCGAGAGAGAGTATACCCGACTTTGTGAAAAATTTCCCTAATTCGCCTGTGTGTTTTTCCATGCCACGATCGCGGCCTGGGTATCGAGGAGACGAACCATGAGCGCGCCGCTGTCCTGGGCGAGGAGGGACGCCAAAGACTCAGGCTGGTAGAGGCTCTCAAACTCTTTCTGGAGCACGCCCGAGAACACCTCCGCGATACGGGGGAACTCATCGTGCATCCAGGCCTTGAGGAGCGTGTACTGCGCCTCCATGAACGGCTTGGGATGGCCAAGCTGAGCCGCATCGCAGATCAGCTCGACCAAGTCACTAAAGCGTGCCTCGAAGGCATCGGGGGTAAGCGCAGTGGCCTCCCGGGTTAAGGTCATGGACGCTTGCTCTGCTCCACGAAGTTAAGACGAAGATCGCTCACCATGGCCTTGAGCGGCAGGCGCTCCTCGGGGGCGACATGGGGCTCTAGCTGCTCGGCGAGGAAGCCGACCGTGTTGATCGCCATCTGGGCCTGGGCGAGATCGCGCTCGATCTGGCCGGTCATCGGGTTGGCGACAAGCCCCATGCGGAGCCACGCAAGGTTGCGTAGCTCGCCCATGAAGAGGGCCAAGACCGAGCGGACATCGGGGAGCTCTGTGCTCTCTTCTTCGTCGCCCTCACCCTCGTCGTAGCCCAGAGGGGCCTCTTCAATCTCGGGTTCTGGAGCGGGTGCAGGGGCAGCGGGTGCGGGGGGCGGGGCGGGGGCGGTCTCCTCGGTGGTCAGACGTCGGCGGTCGCGGAAGGTGAATCCTTCTTCCTCTTCTTCGGGCATGGGGGATTGTAGCACGCGCGGCTCCCTCTCTGCAATGGGGTACACTGGACATCAGGATGAAGGCAGACGCAGCAGAGGTTTTTGAAGAGGTCGGGGAGACTACCACCAAGCTCCTCCAGCGGGTCTTCTACCGGTCTTTCGAGTACCAGGGCGAGCTCTTGACTCTCTTGGGACGAGCGGTTAAGGCGATCTGGAAAGAGGGAGTCCACCTCGGTGACTTTACGCGCCAGCTCACGAGCGTGGGCACGGAGTCGGTGCCGATTGTCTTGCTCACCGTGGGGTTCTCCGGGGCGGTTCTGGCGCTCTACACGGTCGGCTCCCTCACCAACCTCGGGATCGGGAACCTCCTGGGAGGCATTGTCGCGCTCTCCATTGTGCGTGAGACCGGCCCGCTGATCACCGCCGTGACCCTCATCGCCCGCGTGGGCTCCGGGATCACGGCCGAGATCGGGGCGATGAAGACCAGCGAGCAGGTCGATGCGCTCCGGGCCATGGGAATCTCCCCGGTTGCCTACTTAGTTGTCCCTCGCCTGCTGGCCTGCCTCATCATGGGGCCGGTGACCACGCTCTTTGGGGATGCGGCTGGGGTCTTTGGGGGCGGGGTGATCGCGGTAAACCAGGGCCAGACCGCCCGCCAGTACACCGACTCCTTCCGTCAGCTGCTCGAACCCAATGGCTCCGATATCTTCGAGGGGCTCCTCAAGGCGCTGGTCTTTGGGGCCATTATCGCCCTGATCGCCTGCCGTGAGGGGCTGGAGACCAAGGGGGGGGCCGCGGGTGTCGGGCGCTCGACCAACCGCGCCGTGGTCTTTACCATTATTCTTGTCTTCGCAGCCGACTTTGTGCTGACCTGGTTCTTCAAGGCAAAGTCGGTGATCTAAGATGGAGACAACCCCTGCCCCCCCTCGTATTCGGCTGAAGGACCTGTGCTACACGGTCGATGACCGGGAGATTCTCTCGGGGATCACGCTGGATATCGCGCCGGGGGAGATTCTCTGCGTCATGGGCCTCTCCGGAGCGGGCAAGTCCACGATCCTACGCTGCATCGCGGGGCTGGTCCCGGCAACGAGCGGCGAGCTACTTATAGATGGAGTCGATCTTGTCGGAAAGCAGGAGCGGGAGCTGCTTCCCATACGCGCCAAGATGGGGGTGGTCTTCCAGTACGCCGCTCTCTTCGACTCCATGAATGTCTACGCCAATATCGCCTTCGGGCTCCTGCGGGGACCGCGCTGTAGGGAGTTCAAGAAGACGCCGCGGGCGGAGATCACGCGCCGGGTCCAGGAGCTCCTCAAGGAAGTCGGGCTGCCGGGGATCGAGAAGCGCATGCCGCCAGAGCTCTCGGGAGGGATGCGCCGCCGTGTGGGGCTGGCGCGCGCCCTCGCTACCGAGCCGGAGATCGTCCTCTACGACGAGCCAACCAGCGGCCTTGACCCCGTGACCGCGGCGGCGATCGACGATCTGATCGTGCGGACGCGTAACACAAAAGGAGTCACGAGTGTCGTGGTCTCCCATGACATGCAGAGTATCTTCCGAATCGCGGATAAAATAGTGATGCTCTATGAAGGGAAGGCGCAGATCTACGGCACTCCCGACGATGTACGAAACAGCGACGATCCCATTGTCCAGCAGTTTATTCGTGGCGAGATCGACGGCCCGATAGAGATTGGATAGGTCATGAATCACAGGAATCAAAAAAATTATTTTCTCACGGGAGCTATCGTAGCCACCGTCGCTGTGGGAGGCTCGCTCGCCAAGAGCTGGCTCA
Source organism: Armatimonas rosea (assembly GCF_014202505.1). Lineage (NCBI taxonomy): Bacteria > Bacillati > Armatimonadota > Armatimonadia > Armatimonadales > Armatimonadaceae > Armatimonas > Armatimonas rosea. Next base: position 1,312,818 of record NZ_JACHGW010000002.1, read on the forward strand.
ACCGTATGCAAGTGGCTCGGAACTCCTACCCCGTGACCCTTGTCTTGAAGGATGCGCGAGGGCTTCGGGGAAGTGAGCCTATCGAGATAGCCGGTGTTCCCGTGGGACATGTCACACGAGTGCACCTCGCCTCCGACCTGCGCCGTGTGCTGGTGGAGGCGCGACTCTCCCGGGAGCTGAAGCTGAGCCAGGACTCGTCGGCGTGGGTGGAGGTTCCGCTTCTGGGGGGGAGCTCCACTGTGCACCTCGAGCCGGGGCACGCCACCGCGCTTCTTGCGCCGGGGGCACAGATCCAAGAGAGAGTCTATGAGTAGAGGCAATTTTGTCACGGGGGTTGTTGTCACCACAGGAATTGGGGGGCTGGTGTTCTGCTGGACCTGGCTCAACCGAACCTTCCAGGAGCGCAACACGGTCGACTTCCGTGTGGCCTTTGACGATGTCAAGGGGCTCAAGGGGATGGAGGAGGTGCGGGTCGCCGGCTTTCAAGTCGGGTCCGTCAAGAGCGTCCAGCTCGCCCCCGATGGCCGTAAGGCGATCACGCTGCTACGGATCAACCGCGATGTGAAGATTCCCGTGGACTCCAAGATCAGTGTCTCGTCTGGTCTGCTGGGCGGCGGTGCCGTGGTGACCATTGTCCCTGGCAACAAGAGCGACCTGATCACCGAGGAGACGACCAAACAGAGCCCTCTGGCCGGCGAGCCCGCCGCGGGTCTGGACTCGGCGCTGGCGGGGGTGAGCAAGTTCACCAACGACGATGCCCTCCGCGCTGATCTCATGGCGACCGCACACAACCTCCGGCTAATGAGCGAGAAGATCAATAAACTGGGGGCGATCGGGGCGCTCGACGATCCCAAGGGCGATCTGCAGGGGACGCTCCGTAACCTCCAGGCGACCTCGGCGCTGCTGCCGGGAACCATGAAACGCGTGGATACGGTGCTGGCCAACGCCGCCGATGTCGCGGCCTCGGCTAAGAGCATTGTTCCCTTGCTCGAAAAACAAGTGGTGGTTCTCTCCCGCGAGACCCAGACTCTGGTAAAGGACCTCGATACCGTGATGAAGTCCGGCGGACGGATCGCCGCCGAGACCGAGGGGCTGGCGCGTGAGGCCAAGCTGACGGTCGCCGATAGCCGGGAGAGCATCAAGGCACTGCTCCGCTCCGCCAACGATGCCGCCTCCGGTGCCGCCGGCCTCGCCGAGCAGCTGGCAGGACTGGTGGGGGATAAGAACCTCAAGGGAAATATCATCGCGGCGACTGGCAACCTCACCAAGGTCTCGGACAATTTGGTGGCGATCTCCCAGAAACTCGATGCCACCGCAGGCACGCTCTCCCAGACCGCCACCGACCCGGAGCTCTTGGGCAATATCAAGCTGACGGTCGCCAATGTGAAGGATGCTAGCGGCTCGATTAAAAATTTAATGGCCCGTGTGGAGACCTTGCGCCTGCCGGGTGAGAAAAAAATTAGTACCTCGCCCGCGCCAAATCGCCCTGTGGAGAGGGGCAAACAGCCAACCTGGTACGAGCCGGGCTTGACCGGAGACTTTCTGTACGATACAAAGGCGGAGCGTTTTCAGCTCGATACCAACTACGCACAGGTCTCAGGCGGTCAGCTCTTCCGAGTAGGAGTGGCCGATGCGACTGAGCGTAATCGGGTCAATGTGCAGCTCGGGCAGAAAAGCGGAGAGCTCTGGACGCGCTACGGCCTCTTTGGCAGCAAGCTGGGAGTTGGCTTCGACACGCAGGCAGGACCGCTACAATGGCGGCTCGACCTGCTCGATCCCAACCACTTTACTGCCAATACACGGCTCCGAGCGCGTCTAAATAACAACACTGCGCTGGTCTTTGGGCTAGATTCCGTCGGCAATGGGAATCGTCCATCGGTCGGCCTTCAGATAAGGAAGTAAAACTATGAACGTCATTTTACAAAAGGATGTGGTCAAGGTCGGGAAAGAGGGCGAGGTTGTCGCTGTCTCCGATGGCTACGCCCGCAACTACCTGTTCCCCCGTGGCCTTGCTGTCTCCGCTTCGGGTGGAGCGCTCAAGAACCTGGAGGCTCGCCATGCCGCTGAGGAGCGCAAGAGCGAGGCACAGCTGGCGCAGGCTCAGCAGGACCAGGCCGCACTTGAGGGCAAGACCGTCAAGATCGTGACCAAGGCCGGGGCCGGGGATCGTCTCTACGGCTCGATCACCTCGGGCGATATCGCCGCCGCGCTCAAGAGCGACCTTGGCGTCACCGTGGACAAGCGCCGCGTGCTCCTGCTGGACCCGATCCGCGCCGTGGGCACCTTCCATGTCGATGTCAAGCTCCACAAGGACATCACGGTTCCCGTTACCGTGGCGGTCGAAAAGGCGTAGCCGAGGCCGCGCAGACAAGCCAGGGCGCGGCACTAAGCCGCGCCCTTTTGTGTTTTATGTGCCATCTCCCCCGAGCCATCTCCCCGCGCCTTAGAGCGCGACCCTCTTCCCCCGTTGCTCCTTCGTCGCGGGAAGAGGGACAAGCCTACCAGGATAGGTCAGCCTCTCTTCCCAGCGAGGAACGAGCTATCAGGGGAAGAGAGGTGCCTGAGCCGTGCGAAGGCGGAGAGATGGCTCTCCCTGGAAGTTTCTTATGACCGGACGCGTCCCCCCCCAAAACATTGAAGCCGAGATGGCGGTCCTAGGCTCCATGCTCCTGGGCGACCGCAATGCCATCGAGCGGGTCACCGAGTTCCTGGACAAGCAAGACTTCTACCGGGAGGCACACGGGCGCATCTTCGAGGCCATGCTCTCGCTGGTCGATAAAGACGAGCCGGTGGATATCGTCACGCTCAAGGACGAGCTCACACGCCGAGGGACTCTGGAGCAGACCGGGGGCTACCTCTACCTGATGCAGCTCGCCGAGTACGTCCCCACCCCCGCCAATATCGTCTACTACGCCAAGATCGTCTCCGAGAAAGCCGTCCTGCGCCGCCTGATCGAGACCGCCTCCGAGATCGCGGGGATGGCCTACGGCGAGACCGACGAAGTAGACACACTCGTAGACCAGGCGGAGCGCGCGATCTTCAATGTCGCCCGCAAGCGCAAGACCGAGGGCTTCACCCCCCTGCGCCCCCTTCTGAGCGAGGTCTTCGAGCAGATCGATGTCGCCTACCACGATAAAGGCGTCGTTAGTGGCACCGACACCGGCTTCTACGACCTCAACTACATCACCAGCGGCCTCAAACGCGGAGATTTAATCATCGTCGCCGCGCGCCCCTCGATGGGGAAGTGTCTCACTGCACGAACCCTGGTTGATGATCCGCTAACCGGCGAGCGCCTCACCATTGAGGAAGCCGTTCGCCGAAAGATGCCGCGCATCGCAGGGGTCTCGGAGTGCGGGCGTATCCGGCCCACCGCCATCTCGGATTGGATTGACAGCGGAATCAAACCCGCCTTCCGTGTCACCACAAAAACGGGGCGCTTTGTCGAAGTCACAGGGCACCATCCGTTTCTGACTGTCAAGGGCTGGCAACCTCTTCATGATCTGGTGGTGGGAGATAGTATTGCTGTACCTCGACACCTGCCTGTCTTTGGTAGGGACAACAACCTTTCTTCGGATCGAATTCGTCTTCTCGCTTACTTGATTGCTGAAGGGGGATTGACCGATTCTTGCCCCGAATGGACGAATACTGATCCTGAGCTGATTGCAGATTTCAAAAAAATTATTGCCTCGGAGTTTTCAGAGTTAAGTGTGCGACAGGAGAAGATCACTTACATAGTCTCGCGATCCTTTGTTCCTGGAACACGGAAGAATCAACCGAATCCCTTAACTGATTGGCTCAGGGAACTGGGGCTCTGGGGGAAACTTGCTGAGGAGAAAAAATTTCCTGATTGCATCTGGGAACTCTCCAAGGAATCACTCGCCGATTTTCTGCGTGTATTGATGAGCTGTGATGGCACTATCTATCCCATGAGCGGTTTTGCTCGAATCGAGTTTGCGGTTGCCTCGGAGCCACTTGCTCGGGATGTACAGCATGCTCTTGTGCGCTTTGGTATCGTGGCAAAACTCTGGCAAAAAAATAAGCGTTGCTGGCGTGTCGAAGTGACTGATCCAGAATCCGTTGCTCGCTACCAAGCAGAGATTGGTTGGCTTGGAGAGAAGGCACAGCGTCAGTTCCGCTTGGAACGTGATACCGCTCGCCGTGGAAATCTGGGGCACCCCCCCAAGGAAGTCTGGGATTTTGTGCGTGTCGCGGCTCAACAGCAAAATCTCTCATTGACCGAACTTGCCCTGAGTACTGGGGAAATTACTGGGCGGGCGGGCTACAATCCTCATACCAATCGTGGCTTGCCTCGTCATCGGCTTTCTGCTTATGCCGAGATTCTTGATAATGATAACTTGCGTGCGATCGCAAGTCCCGAGCTTTATTGGGATGAAATTATCTCCATTGAATCGCTTGGTGAGCAGCAGGTTTATGATCTGACAGTGCCTGATGGGGCGAATTTTATCGCTCAAGACATTATTGTTCATAACACGGCTCTGACGATGAATATTGGGCAGAATGCGGCGGGCAAGGGAAGTGTGGTGGCGACCTTCTCGCTTGAGATGAGCAAGGAGTCGCTGGTGCAGCGCATGATGTGCTCCGAGGCAAAAGTCAATGCCCACAAGCTGCGTACGGGGTTTCTCCAGGACGAAGAGTGGTCGCGGCTCTCGGAGGCGGTGAATAGGCTCTGGGACGCGCCGATGTTTATCGACGACACCACGGACATGAGCTCGCTGGAGATGCGCGCGCGGTGCCGTCGCCTGAAGGCCGAGCAGGGCTCGCTGGACTTGGTGATTGTCGACTACCTCCAGCTCATGCGCGGCTCCAGCAAGAACTCCGAGAACCGCAACCAGGAGATCACCGAGATCGCCCGCGGCCTCAAGAGCCTCGCCCGCGAGCTAGATGTCCCCGTGATCGCGCTCTCCCAGCTCTCCCGCTCCGTGGAGCGCCGTGAGGACAAACGCCCCATGCTCTCTGACCTCAGGGAGAGCGGCGCCATCGAGGCGGAGGCCGATCTGGTTGCGTTTATCTACCGTCCCGCGTACTATGCGCGCAAGGATGCGGTCTCGCAGGAGGCGGAGGAGAAGGCGGAGCAAGAGGGCGGCGAGTACGAGGGAGAAGAGGCGGAGGTGATTATCGCCAAGCAGAGAAACGGCCCCACGGGGACCGTCAAGCTGGCGTTCTTGCCCAAGTTTGCCTGTTTTGCCAACCTGGCCCACAATACGGAAGGGCCAGATTTTTAGGGGGACGGAATTTGAAAATCTTAGTGATTGGTAGCGGTGGACGTGAGCACGCGATCTGCTGGAAGCTGGCGCAGAGCCCACAAGTGCGCAAGATCTACTGTGCGCCGGGCAATGCGGGGACCGCAGAGGTCGCGGAGAATGTCGCTATCGACGTGATGGACATCGAGGCGCTGCGTGTCTTTGTGGAGCACCAGAAGATCGACCTGACCATCGTCGGGCCGGAGAAGCCGCTGATCGCTGGGATTGTCGATGTCTTTGAGGCACGGGGCTTGCGTATCTTTGGTCCAAGCAAGGAGCCCGCGCAGCTAGAGGGGAGCAAGGTCTTCTCCAAGCGGCTGATGAAGGATGCCGGGGTGCCGACGGCGGACTTTGAGGTCTTTGACGATCCCCAGAGGGCGCGGGAGTACCTGGCGCAGGCGCGCTTCCCGATCGTCGTCAAGGCCGATGGCGAGGCGGCGGGCAAGGGGGTCGTCGTGGCTCAGGACTACGCCGAGGCCGAGACCGCGGTGCGTCAGATGATGGAGGAGCGTGTCTTTGGGGCGAGCGGGGAGCGTATCGTGATCGAGGAGTGCCTCTCCGGTCCTGAGGCCAGCGTGCTTGCCTTTGTCGATGGGGAGACCGTGCGCCCAATGATCGCCATCCAGGACCATAAGCGCATTGGGGAGGGCGACACGGGACCCAATACGGGGGGAATGGGAGCCTACGCGCCCGTGCGAGTCGCCCCGCAGAGTGTCGTAGACGAGGTCACCCGGCGCATTATCGAGCCGACCGTCGCCGCGATCCGGGCGACGGGGATTCCCTACCGAGGAGTACTCTACGCCGGGGTGATGCTCACCGAGAAGGGGCCGTACTGCATCGAGTTCAACTGCCGCTTTGGCGACCCCGAGGCGCAAGTGGCTCTGATGCTCCTGGAGAGCGATCTGGCGAGTATCTGCCAGGCGGTGGTGGATGTCGAGCTGGACAAGGTGCCGGTGGTCTTTAGCCAGCGTGCGGCGGTGACGGTTGTGATGGCCTCGGGAGGCTACCCAGGGCCGTACGAGACGGGCGTGCCGATGACGGGACTGGAGGCGGCACAGAAGCTGGACGCGCTGGCGATCTTCCACGCGGGCACCAAGCGCGACGAAGACGGCCAGCTGGTGACCAACGGCGGAAGGGTCCTTGCGGTCACGGCGACCGGGGAGACCTTTGCCGAGGCGAAAGAGCGAGCCTATGCGGGGGTGGGGCTCGTCCGTTTCGATGGTGCCTACTTCCGCCGGGATATCGGCTGGCAGGCGTAGTGGCACAAAAAATGTTCTTGCAGGTTTATTGCGAGGCATGATAAACTGTCCGGGCGCTTTCCCTAGGAGAGTGCTCGAAATTCTTCTGATTGGTTTGCCGTGACGGTCTGAGCGTTTGCCTCTTAAGGGAGGCCCTGCTCCCAGCGTCCTCCGGCCACCTTCACAATAAAATACGCTGCGTGCGGCTTGTGCACGACTTGAGGAAGTAGCATGGGAAAGGCAAAGTTTGAGCGATCGAAGCCTCACGTAAACGTGGGGACGATCGGACACGTGGATCATGGCAAGACCAGCCTGACAGCCGCGATTACGACGGTTCTAGCCAAGGCGGGTGGCGCAAAGGCGATGTCCTACGAGGCCATCGACGCTGCACCCGAAGAGAAAGAGCGCGGAATTACCATCAACACCGCGCACGTCGAGTACGAGACCGCGACCCGGCACTACGCCCACGTCGACTGCCCCGGACACGCCGACTACATCAAGAACATGATCACCGGTGCTGCCCAGATGGACGGCGCGATCCTGGTCTGCTCCGCTGCCGATGGCCCCATGCCCCAGACCCGTGAGCACATCCTGCTCGCCCGTCAGGTCGGTGTGCCCTCCATCGTGGTGTTTTTGAACAAGGCCGACATGGTCGATGATCCTGAGCTTCTTGAGCTGGTTGAGCTTGAGGTTCGTGATCTTCTCTCCAAGTACAGCTTCCCCGGCGACGACACCCCGATCGTGGTTGGCTCTGCGACCCAGGCGCTTGCCGGTGACCAGGGTGAGTACGGTGAGCCCTCGATCCTGCGCCTGATGGACGCGGTGGATGCCTACATCCCCACTCCTGAGCGTCCCAAGGACCTTCCGTTCCTGATGCCTGTCGAGGACGTCTTCACGATCACCGGTCGTGGTACGGTTGCGACGGGTCGTGTGGAGCGTGGTCAGCTCAAGGCGGGTGAGCCGCTTGAGATCGTGGGCCTTAAGGACACGACCAACACGGTTGCGACCTCTATGGAGATGTTCCGCAAGACGCTCGACTATGTCGAGGCGGGTGACAATGCGGGTGTTCTTCTTCGTGGTGTGGACCGCAACAAGATCGAGCGTGGTCAGGTTCTTGCCAAGCCGGGCTCCATCAAGCCGCACACGAAGTTCGAGGCCGAGGTCTATATCCTTGCGAAGGAGGAGGGTGGTCGTCACACCCCGTTCTTCACGGGTTACCGTCCTCAGTTCTACTTCCGTACGACGGACGTGACGGGTAACATGGACCTTCCTGAGGGTGTTGAGATGGTGATGCCCGGTGACAACGTCACGATCAAGGGCGAGCTGATCGCTCCTATCGCGATGGAAGAGGGTCTTCGCTTCGCGATCCGTGAGGGTGGCCGCACGGTTGGTGCGGGCGTCGTCTCCAAGATCATCGCCTAGTAGGTTTGAGCGGGAGGGAGTGTACTCTCTCCCGCTTTTTGTGTGTCTGAGAAATTAACTTTATGCGAAACGACAAGGTACGAATCCGCCTCCGAGCATTCGATCACCGTGTTCTCGATCAGTCTGCGGAAAAAATCGTAGACACCGCGCGCCGGACCGGTGCACGGATCGCGGGCCCGGTTCTTCTGCCGACGGAGAAGCGGATCTTTACGGTGCAGCGTAATGCCACCATCGACAAAGAGTCGATGGAGCACTTCGAGATGCGAACCCATAAGCGTCTCATCGACATTCTCAATCCTGGTCCGAAGACGATCGATGCGCTGATGCGCTTGGATCTGCCCTCGGGTGTGGATATCGAGATCAAACTCTAAAAAACTAAGCCGCGTCACGTAGCCTCAAAAAGTTTCCCCGCTTGCGGGGACGGAAGGGGTGGGTGCGCCGTGGAGGAAACTATGTCAGTGAAGGGCATTCTTGGCCGCAAGGTCGGGATGACACAGATTTTTGATGACGAGGGCAAGGTGGTGCCGGTGACGGTGATCGCTGTGGAGCCTAGTGTCATTTCTCAGGTGAAGACCGTTGACAACGATGGCTACAGCGCGGCTCAGATCGCGTTTGAAGAGTGTAATGTCAACCGTCTGAACCGCCCCGAGCAGGGCCACTTGGCCAGTGCCGGGGTGCAGCCGCGCCGCTACCTGAAGGAGTATGGAATTCAGGACGGTGCCAGCGTCGCGGTGGGAGACACCGTGAGCGCCGATACCCTCTTTACCGTCGGCGAGAAGGTCGTCGTGGTTGGTGTCAGCAAGGGTAAGGGATTTGCGGGCGTCGTGAAGCGCTTCCACTTCCATGGTGCTGATATGACCCACGGCTCGATGATCCACCGTAAGCCCCAGTCGGGTGGTGCGACAGACGCCGCGCGTACATTCAAGGGAACCCGCAAGCCGGGCCGCATGGGCAACGAGCAAGTGAGCCAGCAGGGCCTGCGCGTGGTTCGTATTGATGCAGAGAAGAACATCATTCTCGTGAAGGGTGCCGTCCCTGGTGCCAACGGTGGGCTGCTTTCCATTGAGAAGGCTCGCCGTGCAGAGAAGGTTCGCGTTCGCCAGGAGACACAGCGCTCCAGCAAGAAGAAGTAACGGAGAGTAATTATGCCTACGTTGGCGATAAAAACGAAAAACGGGAAGACGGCAGGAGATATCTCTCTCTCCGACCGCGTCTTTGGAGCGGAGCGCAATATCGCGCTGATGCACCAAGCCGTGGTTGCAGAGCTAGAGAACTGGCGTCAGGACACCCGCAATGCCCCCGGGCGGGGCGACATGCTGGGCGGTGGACGCAAGCCGTTCAAGCAAAAAGGAACCGGACGTGCGCGTCAGGGCTCTATCATCGCTCCGCACTGGACCGGTGGTGGCGCTGCGCATGGTCCGCACCCGCGTGACCTTGGCAACAAGATCAACAAGAAGATGAAGCGTGCCGCGATCTGGTCTGCGCTCTCTGCCAAGCTGGCCGATAGCGAGCTCGTGGTGGTGGATGGCTTTGGGCTCGACGGTAAAGTCAGCACCAAGACCGCTGCGTCCTTCCTGAAAGAAGTGACCGGTGGCGCGACCAAGTCCCTTGTTGTAATCGACGAGGCCGATGCGGTTACGGTCAAGAGCCTGCGTAATATCGAGGGCGTGACCATCCGTGTGGGCAAGCGCATCTCGACCCGCGACGTTGTCGACGGTGGTGTGGTGGTGATCACCAAGACCGCCGCCGAGCTGCTGAGTGGCTGGGCCGAGGAGAAGGAGGCGTAAGATGCCAGGAATCTATGAGATAATCGAGCGCCCGATCATCACAGAGAAGTCTCTGACGATGAACGGTGAGCGCAAGTACGCCTTCGCGGTGCATCCGGATGCCAACAAGTTCCAGATTCGCCAGGCGGTGGAGACGCTCTTCACCGACGGCGATGGCGACGGCAAGCTGACCGTCACCGCGGTCAATACCATGATTGTCAAGGGGAAGATCAAGCGCTACCGTGTCTTTGGACGCTCCAGCGTGAGCAAGACCCCGGGTTACAAGAAGGCGGTTGTGACGCTAGCCGAAGGGCAGAGCATCCAGCTGTTCGAGGGAGTGTAAACGATGGCAATTCGACGTTTTAAACCGATTACCCCTGGCCGTCGTTTCATGGCGATCTCCGACTACAGTGAGATCACCAAGAGCAAGCCGGAGAAGAGCCTGGTCGAGCCGCTGAAGAAGAAGGCGGGTCGCAACAACACGGGTAAGATGACGATCCGCAACCACGGTGGTGGTAACAAGCGGATGTACCGTATCATCGACTTCAAGCGCAACAAAGACGGTGTCGCCGCGACCGTTGCTGCGATCGAGTACGACCCGAACCGCACATCGCGTATTGCACTTCTGCAGTACGAAGATGGCACCAAGACCTACATCCTGGCTCCGGTCGGGATCACGGTGGGGGACGCTATCGCGAGCGGACCGACTGCGGACATCAAGCCCGGCAACGCGCTTCCGATCAGCAACATCCCCGTGGGTACCCTGATCCACAATATCGAGCTGCACCCCGGTAAGGGTGGCCAGATGGCCCGCTCTGCTGGTGCCTATGCGCAGCTGATGGCAAAAGAGGGCAAGTACGCTACCCTCCGCCTGCCCTCCAGCGAGATGCGTCGCGTGCTCCTGACCTGCCGTGCCACCATTGGCCAGGTAGGCAACCTCGAGCATGAGAACGAGTCGCTTGGTAAGGCCGGTAAGAACCGCTGGAAGGGCCGCAAGCCGCACGTTCGTGGTGTGACCATGAACCCGCGCGAGCACCCGCACGGTGGTGGTGAGGGCAAGAGCCCTGTTGGCCGCAAGAAGGGCCCTGTCTCCGCGACGGGCGTCCCGGCGATCGGTTTCAAGACCCGCCGCAACAAGTCGACGAACAAGTTTATCGTCAAGCGACGCACGAAATAGTAGCCGGGGGTTTTAACCCCTGGAGTGCGTCCGTGTTGGCCGGGGCGAAGCTCCGGCCACGCACCCGACAGGTGAGAGCCTGTGCCTGGGGCAGGAGTTTATTTTATGGGACGATCTTTGAAGAAGGGGCCCTTTGCGGACCCGAAACTTCTGGCAAAGGTAGACGCCTTAAACGATAGCGGAAAGAAGACCATCATCAAGACCTGGTCACGTCGCTCGACGATCTTTCCTTCGTTTATCGGCCATACCCTAGCCGTACACGATGGGCGCAAGCACGTGCCTGTCTTTATCACTGAGAACATGGTCGGGCACAAGCTCGGCGAGTTCGCGCACACCCGGCCTTTCAAGGGCCACGCGGGCGGTACGGGCCAGTCCAGCCGCATGAGAAAGTAAGGGAGGAAGCAAGATGGAATCACAAGCTACCGCCCGATTCGTGCGGATGGCACCTCGCAAGGTGCGCCTCGTGCTGGACTCTGTGCGTGGAAAGTACGCTCAGGAAGCACTCGATCAGCTCAAGTTTACGCCCAACCATGCGGCGGCAGAGATCGCCAAAGTGGTGACCTCGGCCTGCGCCAACGCGGTCAACAACTTTGAGATGAACCCGGACTATCTGAAGATTGTCCGCTGCTATGTCGACGTGGGACCGACCATGAAGCGGGTTAAGCCCCGTGCTCAGGGCCGCGCCTACCGGATCCTCAAGCGCACCAGCCACATCACCGTGGTGGTTGCTGAGGGTGAGGCTCCGCCACGCAAGACCGGTCGCAAGACCGAGAAGAAGCCGCCCCTGCGCGCCGCTCTGCCTACGCCTGTTGAGGCGGTCAAGGCCGAAGAGGTTGTTGCGCCGGTTGAGGCGACTGAGACTACCGAGACCACCGAGGCAGGGGAGTAAACCATGGGACAGAAAGTTAACCCGATTGGGTTCCGCATCGGTGTCATTCGGGATGCAGATTCCAAGTGGTACGCCGACAAGCAGTACGCCCAGTTCCTCAAAGAGGACTATGTTATTCGTAAGATGGTCAAGAAGCGCAAGGGCTTTGAGAACGCTGCAATCTCCAAGATCGAGATCGAGCGCCAGGCCAACCAGCTTCGTGTGACCCTGCACACCGCCAAGCCCGGTATCATTATCGGCCGTGGTGGTTCCGGTATCGACCTGCTCAAGGGCGATCTGGAGCAGATGACCGGCAAGACCGTGCATGTCAATGTCGCCGAGATTCGCCATCTTGAGACCAACGCGCAGCTAGTGGCCGAGTCCATCGCGCAGCAGATCGAGAAGCGTATCGGCTACAAGCGTGCCATGCGTCAGGCCGTGACCCGCGCCATGAAGCTTGGCGTTCTGGGAATCCGCGCTCAGGTCTCTGGGCGTCTGGGTGGTGCTGAGATGGCCCGCCGTGAGAAGGATCGCCAGGGCAAGGTGCCGCTTCATACCCTGCGTGCCGATATCGACTATGGCTTTGCCGAGGCGGTGACGGCCTACTCCACCATTGGGGTGAAGGTCTGGATCTATAAGGGAGATATCCTCCCGGGCGCACGTCGCCCTGTAGAGAACCCGACCGCGCCGCGTGGCGAGCGTGGACGTGATCGCGACGACGATCGCCGTGGTGGCCGTGGCGGCCGCGGTGGCCGTGGTGGCCGTGGCGGTGAGCGTGGCGGCGGTGGTGACCGTGGCCCGCGTGGTGGCGGCGGTGGCCGTGGCCCGCGTGGTGGTAACGAGAGTGGCGGCAGCTACACGGGTGGCGGTAGCTACTCGACGGCGACGGAGGAATAGACAAAACAATGTTAATGCCCAAGCGCGTCAAGTACCGACGCATGCACCGCGGCCATCGCCGTGGTAAAGCCAAGGGTGGCACGGAAGTGAGCTTTGGTGAGTTCGGTCTTCAGGCTCTGGAGTCCTGCTGGATGACAGCCAACCAGATCGAGGCCGCTCGCCGTGCGATGACCCGTAAGATCCGTCGTGGTGGTAAGATCTGGATTCGTATCTTCCCGGACAAGTCCTACACCAAGAAGCCCGCCGAGACCCGTATGGGATCTGGTAAGGGTGCGGTTGAGGGCTGGGTCTGTGTGGTGAAGCCAGGTCGTATGCTCTTTGAGATGGCCGGTGTGAGCGAGGAGCTCGCTCGTGAGGCCATGCGTCTGGCACAGTACAAGCTCCCGATCTCGACCCGCTTTGTGGTTCGTGAGAAGACGGCGAGCGCCGAGGGTGCTGAGGACGCGGAGGTAAACGAAGATGGCGAATAATCGTCAGGCTAAGCAGGAGCGCGAGGAGCTCTCCGGTCTGGATGCCGCAGGTCTGCGGGAGCAGCTGGATGCAGCCAAGAAGCAGCTCTGGGAGCTGCGCTTCACCAACGGGAAGCGCCAGCTGGAGAAGACGGCGGATCTGGGGAAGACCCGCAAGCGCATTGCCCGGATCAATATGTATCTGGCGCAGAAGGAGTCGAACTGATGGCCGAAGAGACAGTAACAGAAGCGACTAAGCGCGGCTATCGGAAGACCCGTCAGGGTGTGGTGACCAGCGATGCGATGGACAAGACCATTGTCGTGACCATCACCACCCTCAAGCCGCACCCGCTCTACGGACGAACGCTGCGCCGCTCGCGTGCGTTCAAGGCACATGATGAGACCAACGATGCCCACACGGGTGACACGGTCGAGATCATGGAGTGCCGTCCGATCTCGAAGGAGAAGTGCTGGCGTCTGGTTCGCGTTATCGAGCGCGCCAAGTAAGCACATTTCACGTCGCATACCGCGATAAGCGTCTGGATAGGGCGGAGAGTCCATGAGTCTCGGCCCTATCGCTACGCTAAGGAGAGTTTGATATGATTCAGCAGTACACCCGCCTGAAGGCTGCGGACAACTCGGGGGCGCGCACGCTTCTGTGTATCCGTGTTCTGAAAGGCTCGACCACCAAGGTCGGACATGTTGGGGACGTGATTGTCGCGGCCGTGAAGTCCGCCACCCCCAACTCCAACGTCAAGAAGGGCGATGTGGTCAAGGCGGTTATCGTCCGCACCAAGCAGCCCATCAAGCGCAACGATGGCTCGACCATCCGCTTCGATGAGAACGCAGCCGTCGTGCTCAACAACAACCTCGAGCCCCGCGGCACCCGTGTCTTTGGGCCGGTTGCTCGTGAGATGCGCGAGTCCAATATCTCTGGCGGGATGAAGATCGTCTCGCTGGCGCCGGAGGTGCTGTAATGCCAGGGAAAAAGAAAGCCTTTGAAGGCAAGCTCTTCATCAAGAAGGGCGATACCGTGATCGTGATCGCGGGCAAAGACAAGGGCCGCACCGGTGAGGTGACCCGTGCCTACCCCAAGACCGGTAAGGTCGTCGTGTCGGGCATCAATATCGTCACCAAGCACGAGAAGGCCCAGCCCACCGCGGCCAACCCCAATCCCCAGGGCGGCCGTATCGAGGTCGAGGCTCCGATCCTTGCCTGTAAAGTGGCGCTGATCAACAAAGAGGGCAAGCCGACCCGTATCCGTATCGAGGAGCGCGACGGCAAGAAGGTCCGTGTCGCGGTCAAGGGCGGCGACGTTATCTAACACTACCGGGGCGTGCTCGCCCCGGACAACCCCCCGGCGCTTGCCGGGAGCTGACTCGGTTGGAACCGAGAAAGGAAAACAACAATGGCTGGTTACAAGGCTCGTCTGCAAGAGCGCTACGAGAAAGAAATCATCACGGCCCTGATGAAGCAGTTCGGCTACAAGAACATCATGGAAGTGCCGCGCCTCGAGAAGATCGTCCTGAACATGGGCGTCGGTGAGGCCGGACGCACCGGTGGCGACCCGAAGCTGCTAGAGAACGCGATCAAGGACCTCTCTGCCATCACCGGACAGAAGCCTGCGATCTGCGTGGCCAAGAAGTCCGTCGCTAACTTCCGTCTGCGTGAAGGTGCCAAGATCGGCTGCAAGGTCACCCTGCGCGGTGCCCGCATGTGGGAGTTCCTCGACAAGCTTGTCAATGTCACCCTCCCCCGTGTCCGTGACTTTCAGGGTGTGAACCCCAACTCGTTCGATGGCCGTGGCAACTTCGCCATGGGCATGAAAGAGCAGCTGACCTTCCCGGAAATTAGCTACGATCAGATCGATAAGATTCGCGGTATGGACATCATCATGGTGACCACTGCGAAGAAGGATGAGGAGGCTCGTTACCTCCTTCACCAGCTGGGAATGCCATTCCGTTCTTCGGCGAACGCAGGACCAGGTGGTGCCACCAAGCTAGAGCTGTAGAGTGCTCTAGCTTCTCTAACCTACCTCGCCCCTCTGGACAGCCAGAGGGGCATTTCTTTTTTAGGACGCTAGCCCCGGAACGGCTTGTTGCTCTCTAGACGAAAGGTCGCGCGGGTGGCGAAGTGGTCAGTGTCCCCAACGGGGAAGACCACATCGGCGGCGCGCTCGATACGTCGGCGGCCTTCTTTGATCGTTTCAAGCTGGGTGAGTCCCTGCTGACGGCGCTGGCTGGCGGCCTCTTGCGCGGCGGCTTGTGTGGCGTTGTGTGCCTTCCAGCTCTCGAACGTGCTCGTCAGCTCCGCGACCCGTGCGGGGGAGATGCCGGGGAGGGTGTCGGTCTCTAGCTTTTGGAGAATCCCGGCGCTGTAGGTGGCAAGGCTGGCCCGGCTGAGGGTGATGCGCTCCCCGATGTAGTAGTGCCCCAAGTGGTTGTCAGCGCTGGGGGCATTACAGTCCGGCGTACTTGAGGCGCGCGGCGGTCTGAACACCCCGGATCAGGCGTCGGAGCTTGGACTCGGTGGCGCTCTCTTCACTCGTCGTAGTTTTCTTTTGCACCTTCTCGTCCACGGCGCCGGTGAAGAGCACCCGGCAGCTCGCAATGGTCTCGGCGAGGCGCTGTAGCTCCGCAGTCGTGATGCCGCCCTCGGCGAGTGCGGCGTTGTGCTGTGGGGCTTGGGCCGCTTGCAGTAGCTCCTCCGCAAGTTGCAACTCGGCGAGGAAGCGCTTGTCGATAGCACCGTAGGGCGTGGTCGTTTTCTTCTTCGTCGTGGTCTCTGTTGTCGTTTCCATAGGGTCTCCAGGGGGTTAACAATAGGTTGGTTCAGAGGGTTGCAAGCTCAGGTCGGTGATACAAATCTTCACGTCACTAGTACAAATCGCTACATCAGTCCTGTATTTATCCACGTCACTGGTACGAGTGGCGACATTACCTCCTTGCACATCGGTGTCAGCTCTCTGCTCCTTCAGGTTACTGTGTTGCATAGCTAGGTGAGCCCCACATTCCTTTGTGTCGTCACTTCCCTGTTCCAACCGTCTGCTTACTTGCTCTTCTCTAAGTATATCGTTAGTGTCTCCATACCGCAATATCTGGCTGGGAGATACGGCCCGACTACGCTTGATTCCCCTTTCTACCTATTTTCTTGATCTCAATCCCTCCAAGTGCTTGATCTGCTTCTGCCTTTTGCCTTGAAATAATGTCGAATATCAATAATAAACAGTAAGTATTAGTTATGTCATTTTTATGACATACTTAGTGCTATCTCTCAAGTGAAGAAGTGGCATTAATCACATGTCTATTGTGATACGCATCACACTAGGTAAAAGTACATCGTGTTATACTCTCGTTAAGAAGAACTAGGTGAGATGATTTGAGTCTCGCTCATTATCAATTGTTGACACATCGATCTCCTTACCATCGATCAGTCAATAACTATGAATGGACGAGATTCTAGTGCTGATTGTCAGTAGGGATGACAGGAGGAACTTAGATGGAAACAAATTTGGATCATTGCTTTAACAAAGAAATTGAAAAACGTGCTTATATTATGTATGTTAAGTCTGGTTTTAAGCAGGGAAACAGTGAGTATAACTGGGAAAGTGCGAAGCTAGAACTGGAAAAGGAAATAGAAATAGAAGCGTATCGGCTTTGGGAATATGAAGGCCGAAAGTCAGGTGGTGATGAATATTATTACAATATAGCATTGAGAAATATTTGTATTCCTGAATGCAAAAATGGTCAAGGTGATATTGAGAATATCGAGATTATTTTGCCGGTTAAGGCAAGTCTCGTTCCTGTGCGGGGAAACATTACGCAAGACGTACCTGAGGTCTCTTCGACTGAAGCAATGAATGGTTTTTCTAAATTATTGAGCGTATGGATTAAGCCTAAATATCATGAAATTGTACTGACTGCTGCAGGAAGTATGGGGCTCTTTAATCTTGCGAATCTGTTTCCAATCGTAGACGCAATCTCTGTTGGCGGTATATGGACAACAATGCTTTTTGCTATTTTTAAAAAATCTGGGCATAAAGTTGATTCGGCGGCGGTGACTAAACTTATTGCTATTTCACTTGCTGGCTGGGGGGCTTACTCACTAGGTAGTAAGATATTTACACTTGCGGCAGTGCCACTTCTGGCAGGTGCTGTACCTATGTTTGCAACCGTGTCCTTTTTGAATATAGTATTGAATGTTATATTCACTATACGTCTTGCAAGTTATATGATTGATCAATTGGAAAATAAAAATAATGAGATTGGGAAAATAGTTCTTGAGTCTGCGGTTCAACTGATTCCGGCCGTATTTAAGATGCCTAGTATTGAAGAAATTAAAGCTGTTATAGATTGTTTTAAATGATTAGAATGGGATAAATGGGAGCGGGGAGAGGTAAGCAAGGCTTCCCTCTCCCTTCTTTTGTGTGTTAGGGGAAGATACCCAGCGCGGTGATCGCCTCGGCGACTCGGCCTACCCCGACGATGTAGGCGGCGGTGCGGAAGTCGCAGTTGTGCTTCTTGGCGGCGGCGTTGACCTGGCCGAAGGCGCGCACCATGATCTGCTCCAGCTTGGCATTGACCTCGCTCTCGCTCCAGAAGAACGACTGGAGGCCCTGCACCCACTCGAAGTAGCTCACGGTGACCCCGCCCGCGTTGGCGAGGACATCGGGGACCACCACCACGCCCTTGTCGTTGAGGATCTTGTCGGCCTCGGGGGTTGTCGGGCCGTTGGCACCCTCGATAATGTAGCGCGCCTTGACCTTGTGGGCATTTTCCCCCGTGAGCTGGTTCTGGAGCGCGGCGGGGATGAGCAGGTCCACGGGGAGGTAGAGCAGCTCCTCTGGGGCGAGCGGCTCGGACTCGGGGAAGCCGACCACGGTGCCGGTCTTCTTTACCCAGTCCTCTAAGTTGAGGATATCCAGGCCGTTTTGGTTGAAGATCGCGCCTTGCACATCGGAGACCGCCTGGATCTTACAGCCGGAGCGGTAGAAGAGCTTGGCGGCGGCGGCCCCGACATTGCCAAAGCCCTGCACCGCGACTGTCGAATCGGGGAGCTGGTTACCACGGGAGAGCAGGGTCTCACGGGCGATGGTCACGACCCCGCGCCCCGTTGCCTCGATACGCCCCTCGGAGCCGCCGATGGCGATCGGCTTTCCCGTGACCACGGCGGGGACTGTCGTGCCCTTGAGCATGGAGTAGGTGTCCATGATCCAGGCCATGGTCTGTCCATTGGTGCCCATGTCCGGGGCGGGGATGTCCTTATCCGGCCCGAGGAGAATCGCGATCTCGGTGGTGTAGCGGCGGGTCAGGTCCTCAAGCTCGGCCAGATTCAGCTGGCGGGGATCGCAGGCGACACCGCCTTTTGCTCCGCCAAAGGGCAGGTTGACCACGGCGCACTTGATGGTCATCCAGAACGCCAGGGCCTTTACCTCGCTGATATCGGTCTCGGGGTGAAAGCGAATCCCGCCCTTGGCCGGGCCGCGGGTGAGGTTGTGGTGGACACGGTAGCCCGTGAACATCTTAATCGAGCCATCGCGCATCGAGACCGGGAAATGAACCGTCAGCTCACGCTTGGGAGATTTTAAAACTTCGTGGACATTGGGATCGAGGTTGATCCTCTCGGCGACTGCGGCAAGCTGCTGCTGCGCCATTGCAAAGCTATCTAGGTGTTCGCTCATAGGGTTTTATTATGGCACAAAAAACGCCCCCACCGATGCGCCATGGGTGGGGGCATTTATGAGCGAGGCTACTTCCAGAGCTTCCAGATCTCAGGCTGGAGCGCTGCGGTGGTCGCGATCGTGCTACAGCCCGTCCCGCTTCCCGGTGCCCCACAGACCGACTCCTGAACGGGGTAGACCTTGGTGAAGGGGAGCGCCTTCGCATGGCCATCGCAGAAGCTGACCGTCACCATCCCGTTGTGGCGTCCGTGCGGGCGCTCGTGGTTGGCGGGGACTAGGACCGCGCTGGAGCCGTACTCGGTCAGCGCAAATGGGGTCGTGGCGTGGTTGTAGTAGCCGCCAAAGGAGTTGTAGATCGAGAGGCCATTGGCACCATCGGGGACGACATCCATGAGCAGGGCGTGCTCCGCCGGGGCCTCCATCGACGCGAGCATGCTACCGGTCGCGAGAGCGCCGAGGTTCTCCCCGGGGGGTGGATAGGCCATGCCATAGCCCACGCGCCCCTCGAGCCAGAGCCGGAGCGCGGTTCCGGCGGCCTTGTTGTTCTGCTTGGCCTCCGGGCACTGGGAGTAGAGGTTGCTCTTGGAGTAGGGCTGGAGCAGCGCAAGATACCCGAGGGTGACATTGGTATTGGCCGTGCACGCCCCCTGCGCCGCCCAGGTGCTGGGGCACAGCCCGACTGTCTGGTAGGGCTGGAACTGCTCGTCGTAGTCCTGGACATACATCATCGACGAGAGCGCGATCTGCTTGACATTGCTGATACAGGTCGCCTGGCGTGCCTTGGCGCGTGCTTGGGCAAAGACCGGGAAGAGAATCGCAGCGAGGATCGCGATAATGGCAATGACGACAAGAAGCTCGATGAGGGTGAAGGCGTTTTTTTGTTTCATTTTGTTTTCTAGTTCCGAGTGGGAGGTGCTGCGGAGCCACGTGGGATGAGAGAGACAGAGAGAAGCTCTACATAGTGATCTTCGGCGCTATCTGCATTTCTCAAGAGGCGCTGGGCAGCCCGCTCTCCCATCTGAAAGAGTGGCTGACGAAGCGTGGTTAGAGGGGGGTAGACAAGCGCCGCGGAGACCGGATCGTCAAACCCAACGACCGAGACATCGGCGGGGACGCTATAGCCGGCCTCGCGTAGGGTGTTGAGGACATTGAGCGAGAGGTAGTAGCCTGCCGCAAAGATCGCCGTGGTCCCCTCACGGACTGAGGCTAGCAGGCCCGCTTTTTCATCGCAGGTCAGCTCCCAAGACGCCTGCGCCTCGTGCTGGGTGAGAGTGAGGCCGCGGCGCTTCGCTTCCTGGCTAAAACCCGCGACTCGGTCGCGGACATTGGCGGTCTCTGGCTCGGAGTAGAGCAGCGCGAGGCGCTCGTGCCCCAGCTCCGCGAGATAGGCGCAGGCTTGCTCCGCGGCGGCCTTGTTGTCGGAGTCGACCGTCGGCAGGGAGAGAGTGGGCCAGTGCGCTCCGATCAGTACGGTAGGAACCCCGCTCGCGAGCAGTGCCTCTAGCCCCGGCTGTGCCTCGGCGCGGGGGGCGATCACAAGGACACCATCGGCGTGGGGCAGAGGGCTTGTGCCAAAGGCCTCGGGGCTCAGGATCAGCTCGACCTGGGGGCCTAGCCCGGCGATAATACCACGGTAGAGGCTACCGTAGTAGTCCGAGCCCAGGACATTGGCGGCGCTGGCCCCAAAGCTCAAGACCACGCGCCGCAGGGGCGGTGCCGCTACAGGGGCAGTAACATAGGTCCCACGCCCCACGCTCCGTGTCACCCAGCCGTCGCGTGCCAGGGTCTGCACCGCGCGGTGGATGGTCAGCTTGGCGACCCCAAGATCCGCGGCAAGCTCCAGCTCTGAGGGAATCTTCTCGCCTACTTGCCAGTGCCCCGCGCGAATCTGCTCAAGGAGGCGATTATAGGCCTGCTGATGCCGTGGAGTGGGATCGTGGGGATCAATCGGGGATAGCATAGAGTTCGTGAGCAGTATATACCAATGTGGCGTGAAGTGCTAGAAGCAAACAAGAGTATTCCTGGGGGGCCACTTTGGCGTATAATAAGCGCCGTGATCGAAAACGACGACCCCCTGCTTGCGTCTCTCAACCCGGTACAGCGCTCCGCGGTACTCCACACCGAGGGCCCCCTTCTCATCTTTGCGGGGGCAGGCTCGGGCAAGACCCGCGTGCTGACCCACCGAATCGCCTATCTCATCCTGCACCAGGGAGTCCGGCCGCGCAATATCCTGGCCGTGACCTTTACCAACAAGGCCGCCAAGGAGATGCGCGAGCGCCTCGAAAAGCTCCTAGGTGAGGGGGTGACCAAGGAGATGTGGGTGGGGACCTTCCACTCCACCTGCGCCCGCTTGCTCCGCGAGAACGGCAGCAGTATCGGCCTAGAGCGGGACTTTGTGGTCTACGACGACGACGATCAGATGACGCTGATGAAGGAGTGTCTGCACCAGCTCAACCTCGACGACCGCCAGTACGCGCCCCGCGCGGTGCTCTCGCTGATCTCCCGTGCCAAGGAGAAGCTGGTCGCCCCCGAGGACTTCACCAAGCACTTCTCTGGGCACTTCGAGAACGTGGTCGCGCGGCTCTACACGCTCTACCAAGAGAAGCTGACCATGAACCGCGCCCTCGATTTCGACGATCTAATCGGGAAAGCCGTGCGCATGCTCCAGCAGCGCGAGGACGTTCGCGAGCGCTACCAGAGTAAGTTTCGCTATGTCTTAGTGGATGAGTACCAGGACGTTAACCATGCGCAATACAAATTAACGCAACTTCTCTCCGGTGGAAAGAACAATCTCTGTGTAGTGGGAGATGAGGATCAGGGAGTTTACGGGTGGCGAGGCGCAGATATTCAGATTATTTTGAACTTTGAGTCAGATTATCAAGACGCTCAAGTAATTAAGCTAGAACAAAATTACCGATCCACAAAAACAATCCTGGATACTGCCTACGATGTTATCTCCAAGAACCGGGGGCGAAAAGATAAGAAGCTCTGGACCGATAATGGCGATGGTGAGGCGATTCGGCTCCTTGAGGCGATCAACGAGCAAGAGGAGGCGGTCTATGTTGCGACCGTGATCCGCGAGGCGGTGGAGGCGGGGGAGCGCAGGCTCTCGGACTTTGCGATTCTCTACCGCACCAACGCCCAGAGCCGTATGCTGGAGGAGATCTTCATCAACCACCGGATTCCCTACACGATTATTGGGGGCGTCCGGTTCTACGAGCGCAAGGAGATCAAGGACCTGCTCGCCTACCTCAAGGTGATCCACAATCCCTTCGACTCCATCTCCCTCAAGCGCATCGTCAATGTCCCGGCGCGGGGGATCGGGGCGGGGACCTGGGCCAAGCTGGAGGAGCGGGCACTGGCGCTGAACTGCACGATCTGGGAGGCGCTCGCCGATATCAATGCGCTGGGGCTCAAGCCGAGTCTGAAGAAGGCGGTGGAGAGCTTTGTGGCGCTGCTCATGCACCTGCGGAGCGAGCGCGAGACCCTGCCGCTCACCAAGCTGGTCGAGCGCCTGATTGAGGAGACCGGCTTTGTGCGGGACCTAGAGCGGGAGAAGACCGTCGAGGCCCAGAGCCGCGTGGAGAACGTCCAGGAGCTCCTCTCGGTGACGCGCCAGTTTGAAGACAGCACCGAGGACCCGTCGCTGCGGGCGTTTCTAGAGCAGACCGCGCTGATCGCCGATGTGGACAAGCTCGGGGAGGGCGGTGTGGAGTGTGTGGTGCTGATGACCCTCCACTCGGCCAAGGGGCTAGAGTTTCCGGTGGTCTTTCTGATCGGGATGGAGGAGAGCATCTTCCCGCACTTCCGCTCGCTCCAGAGCGACTCCGCCATCGAGGAGGAGCGCCGCCTGGCCTATGTCGGGATCACCCGCGCCCAGCAGGAGCTCTATCTCACGTTTGCCACCCGCCGGACGATCTTTGGCAATGTTCAGTTCAATCCGCCGTCGCGCTTCTTGCGAGATATCGCCATCGAGCGCCTCGCGATCCCTCAGGGCGCGCGTCTCCCCACCTTCCTCAAGAGCAAGCAGCGGGACCTGGCGAGCGTTCCGACTCCCACAGCCTCGGCTTTGGCCCAGCCAACCTCTCCCCAAACCCCTCTCCCGGGCGTTCGTACCTCACTGGGAAAGGGGCTTTTGGATGCTCCCTTCCGGCCGGGGGAGAAGGTGCGTCATGCGGTCTTTGGGCAGGGCGTCGTGGTGGCGTGTACGGGAAGCGGCGACGAGGCCCAGGTCTCGGTCGCGTTTCCCAATGTGGGGATCAAGAAGCTCGTGGCAGGCTACGCTCGCTTGGAGAAAGTGTAGCCTGCCTGAGGTGTGAGGGGGCCTACTGCCCGGCGGGAGCAGCGGGCTTGCGCGGGAGCTTGTCGTCGCGCATGGCGGCGTTGTAGAGGAAGGCAGCAAGAACCGTCGCGGCCTGCTTCATGTCCTCGATCTGGACCCGATCAAAGGTATCCATGTTGGAGTGGTGGGTCCGGGCATCGTACTCGATCGTGTCCTGGATGAACTGGAAGCCGGGGAGCCCCGCGGAGTTGAACGAGAGGTGGTCGGTTCCGCCAGTGTTGCGTGCGGTCACCGTGGTCGCTCCGAGATCCGCAAAGGGCGTGAGCCACTGGGCGAAGAGCGGCATGATTGCGGTGTTGCCCTGGCAGTAGACCCCGCGAATCTTACCGGTGCCATTATCGAGGTTGAAGTAGCCGGAGAACTTGGCGTGCTCTGCGCCGGGAGCGGTGGCGGTGCCAAAGTGTGCCTTCACGTAGGCGGCGGAGCCAAAGATGCCCTGCTCCTCGCCGCTCCAGCAGCCCACCCGGATCGTCCGGCGCGGCTTGACCCCGATTGCCTTTAGGATGCGCACCGCCTCCATCGCCACGCTCACCCCACAGGCATTGTCGGTCGCGCCCGTGCCGGTGTGCCAGGAGTCGAGGTGGCCGCCGGCCATGACAATCTCATCGGCCTTGTCGGTGCCCTTCCACTCGCCGATCGTGTTGTAGGCCATGCTCTTGTCATCGCCGTTGAAGTGGACCTTGAGATCGAGCGCCACGCTGACGCTCTCACCGGCCTGTACCATCCGCACGATCCGGTTGTAGTGCTCCGCCCCGACCGCGATCTGGGGGATCATCAGCTTCTCTGCCGCCACCTGGTAGGCGTTCAGGCGTGGGGCGCGGGGAGCACCGGGCTGGCGTACCTCCTCGCGCTCACGGGCGGTGGGCACCTGGGGCACAGTCGCCTGCTCGACAAAGATCGTTCCGCCATCGCCCGAGCGTGCCTGGGAGAGAGTCGCCACCGCGCCCTCGGCCTTGCAGAAGGCCAGGATCTGCCCGACCATCTGTGCCTGGCGCATGCGTGCCTGGAAAGCGGCCCGCTGCTCGTCGGTCATGTCCGCACCAAGCCCGCCGCCACCACCGCCACCTTGTCGGGGACGTCCACTACCGGCCAGAGCTCCCGATGCCATCGCCGCGAGCTGCTCGTCGGTGTAGCGTGAGCCCTGCGGTGTGAAGTGTGCGGGAAGCTCCTTGATCGGGCTGACCAGGGCGATCTTGCCCTTGAGCTTGCCCTTGAACTTGGCGAGCGCCTCGGGGCTATCGGCATCGACAAAGACCACATCGGCGGTCCCTGACCAGCCCGTGGACCAGGCGCGCGGGGCGGCGATTAGGTTGAAGGCGGTCGGCCCCACGACACTGGCGGTGAACTTATCGCAGGTCCAGCCACGGCCAAAGGGGCCCCAAGGCTCCAGGCGGGCATCGAGACCCCACTCGATCATCTTATTCTTAGTCCACTCATTGGCGCGTAGTAGGCCGGGCGAGCCGGTCAGGCGGGGGCCAATCACATCGGTGAGATACGCGAGGTGCTGGGGAAGCTGGGAGCGCTTGAGGCCCTCCTCGCGAATCTTGGCCATGACAGCGGGATCGGGCGTGTCGGCCTGAAAGCGGGGCGCGGGTGCGACCAGAGCGGCAAGCGGAAGGAGAAGTAGTGAAAGAGGCATTGCTGTTTCCTTGAAAAGGGAGGGAGAAGATGGAGAAAATATACCAAAATCTGACACGCGGTACAATGCCCTGTGCCTTCTATCTATGTTTTTGATCTGGACGGTGTCCTCTGGCGCGGCGAGAGTGTCGTGCCCGGAGCACCGGAAGCCATCGCCCGGCTACGTGCCGCCGGTAAGCGTCTCTACTTTCTCACCAACAACTCCAGTCAGCCACGGCGGGTCTATGTCGAGAAGCTCACGCGCCTAGGGATGCCTGCCCAGGAGAGTGAGATCGCCACCAGCGCCTCGATCACCGCGGCCTATCTCCAGCAGCAGGGGGCGGCGGGAAAGTCGGTCTTTGCGGTGGGGGGACCGGGAATCCACGACGAGCTCGGGCGGGTTGGGATCGAGGTCGTGAGTGTCGCCGACCCGGAGGAGCGTGACCTGGCGTGTTCTTATGTCGTGGTGGGGCTGGACAAGGACTTCCGCTACGAGACCCTGCGCCGTGCCCAGCAGTGCCTCTTGCGTGGCGCGACCTTTATCGCCACCAACCGCGATGGCCAGTACCCGGTCGAGCAGGGGGTGATCCCCGGTGGGGGGAGCATTGTCGCCGCCATCGCCACAGCGGCGGAGCGCGAGCCGCTCACCATGGGCAAGCCCGAGCCGCTGGGGCTTCAGCTTCTCTTGCAGCTCGCCGGAGTCTCTCCCGACGATGCCGTGATGGTGGGGGACCGCCTCGACACCGATATTCTCTGTGGCAACCGCTGTGGGGTTCCTACGGCTCTGGTGCTGACGGGAGTGGGAACACGGGAGCAGGCTGCAGCCGCGCCTCCTGGGCTGGCTCCGACACGGGTAATCGCGACCCTTGCCGAGCTCTAGCCGGCTCCGAGGGGAGTGCCAGGAGTTGCTGGAGTTGCTCTAGCGCCCAGCGGCGTAGCTCTGTCTCGCTCATGACGCTAGAGTAGCCCGAGCCCGTTACGCCAGCGTTACAGCTATCTCGAGTTTGGGGCCGCTGAGCGGCGCTTTGGTGCAGCTGAGCAAATCTTAGGAGCATATTGACCCAGACACGAGTAAGAAGTACGTGATGGACTCTCAACAAACGGCGCGGCGCTCCTACTTTCATGCTGCCGATCTTCCTGCGTCCCTGGTGGTATTCCTGGTGGCGGTGCCCTTGGCGCTGGGTATTGCCAATGCCTCGGGGGCACCGATCGCCTCCGGACTCATCGGCTGCATCGTCGGAGGGATCGTCGCGGGCCTCGTGGGCGGCGCTCCTCTCCAGGTCAGCGGTCCTGCGGCGGGCCTGACGGTCTTGGTCTTTGGGCTGGTGCAGAAGTTCGGCTGGACCCAGATGTGCGCGATCTCGCTGGCAGCCGGGGTGATCCAGCTCTGCTTTGGGGCCCTACGGATCGCCCGTGCGTGCCTGCTGATCTCGCCCGCAGTGGTGCACGGGATGCTCGCCGGGATCGGGGTGACCATCGCACTGGCGCAGTTTCATGTCATGCTGGGAGGCAAGCCCCGACCTGCAGCGCTTCTGAACCTAAAAGCGATCCCCTACGAGGTGGGCCAGTTGCTCGCTCACCCTACAACTGCCGAAGTGCACGCCGCAGTTCTCGGGGTGGTGACCATTGCGATCTTGATTGTCTGGGGCTACCTGCCCGCAAGAGTCCGGCTGATCCCCGGTGCGCTGG
Source organism: Armatimonas rosea (assembly GCF_014202505.1). Lineage (NCBI taxonomy): Bacteria > Bacillati > Armatimonadota > Armatimonadia > Armatimonadales > Armatimonadaceae > Armatimonas > Armatimonas rosea. The sequence goes on from NZ_JACHGW010000002.1 coordinate 1,339,224, forward strand.
TCTCCGTGCTGGTGGCGACCGTCCTGGGGAATCTCTTCTTCACGCAAGCCCCCCGCGTCGCCATCAAAGATGGCTCCCTCTTCCAGCTCCAGGTGCCACAGCTTCCGGCCGATCTGGGGGGATTCTTTGTGGCGGCTCTGACCATCGCGGTGGTCGCCAGTGTGGAGTCCCTGCTCTGTGCGGTGGCGACCGACAAGCTCCACAGTGGCCCCCGCGCCAATCTGGACCGGGAGCTGATCGGTCAGGGAGCGGCCAATGCACTCTCGGGACTACTGGGCGGGCTCCCCGTCACGGGCGTGATCGTGCGGAGCGCTGCCAATGTCACGGCGGGGGCAAAGACACAGGGCTCTGCGGTCCTGCACGGTCTCTGGATTGTTCTCTTCGTGCTGGTGGCGACCCCGCAGCTCAATAAGATCCCCCTTGCAGCGCTGGCGGGCCTGCTGATCCATGTGGGAGTGCGGCTGGTCAACCTCCACCATATCAAGGAGCTCCATCTCCACCGCGAGGTCGTTGTCTACCTGGTGACTGCTCTGGGGGTGGCGTTTGTCAACCTCCTGGCCGGAGTCGGGCTAGGAATGGGGCTGGCCCTCTTGCTCCTGTTGCGCCGCCTCGCCTACCTAAAGATCCAGGTAGAGAGCCGGAGCACGAGCTGGCATGTCGCGATTCAGGGGGCACTCAACTTCCTCTCCATGCCCCAGCTGACCGCGGAGCTCGCGAAGATCCCTAGTGGTGCCCGTGTGGATGTCGATCTCCAGGTGGAGTTTATGGACCATGCGGCCTTTGAGGCGCTACACAGCTGGCGACATACCCACGAGAAGAGCGGCGGGGTCGTGGATATCGACGAGAGACATGAGGCTTGGTATGGTGCTGCTAAGAGCGGCCAGCCCCGCGTGAAGCGCGATTAACGGAACGAAGGATATTCAGGGAGACAGAATGCAAAAGCTAATTGAGGGTGTCCACTACTTTCAGAATATTGGGTTTCGGCAGCAGAAAGAGCTCTTCGAGCGCCTCGCGGCGGGCCAGAGCCCTGAGGCGTGCTTTATCACCTGCTCCGACTCCCGTATCGACCCCACCTTGATCACCAATGCCAAGCCCGGACAGCTCTTTATCGTCCGCAATGCAGGCAATGTGATTCCTTGCTATGGCACGCAGAACAATGGGGAGCTTGCGGCCGTAGAGTTTGCGGTGGGGGTGCTGGGAGTCAAGGACATCATTGTCTGCGGCCACACGCACTGCGGTGCGATGAAGGGCGTGCTCCACCCCGAGTCTCTGAGTGCGCTGCCGACACTCAAGAGCTGGCTGAGCCACTGTGATGCCACCGCAGAGATCATCCGGGACCACTACGGCCATCTCTCAGGCGAGGAGCTCTACACCGCCACGGCGGAGGAGAATGTCCTGGTTCAGATGGAGCACCTGCGAACCCTGCCGGTGATCGCCAGTCGGGCATCGCGGGGGCTGATCAACCTGCACGGCTGGATGTACAAGTTCGAGACCGGTGAGGTCTTTGTCTATGACAGTGCGATTGGCCAGTTTGAGAAGATCGGCGAGGACAACGGTTTGGGGATAAAGTAGTGCTGTGAACCCCGAGACACTGGACGATTTTCTAAAGAGCACCTGTGTCATCGTGGTCTTTGCCTATCTCTTGACACGGCAGCGGCTTGAGGCAATCGGCTGGCTCGGTGCGATCTTTGGTGCGGTGGGGCTGGTAGAGCTCTGGCTCTCCCGCGAGCGCTCGCCCTACGATACCTACACGCTGATCATCACCTTTGCCGCCCTGCGTTTTGGGGTGCGGGTGGGGGCGATTGCAGCGCTGATCGTCGGGGTGGGGGCACCACTCTTTCTTCATGAGCAGGCGCTGATGCGCACCTGGCTGGCGCTGGGAATGAGCCTGGGGGCGGGGCTAGTGGTGCGGCGTACTCTCCCCGAGCGCCGCACGAGCCTCGCGTGCTTTCTCGCCATCACCCTGGCGGAGACGGGGGCGATTCTGGCGCGAAGCCTGCTCCACCGCCAGAGTGAGATCTTGTTTTCACCGTCGCTGGCCTTCTTAAAGATTGGTGCCAATGGCTTGGGGGCCTTACTCCTCCAGATGGTCTTTAGCGATGCCCAGGCCCGTCAGCGGGCGGAGGAGCTTCGTGTCGAGGTGGAACGCGGACGAACCCGCTTGGCGGAGGCGCAGCTGGCCGCACTCCAGGCACGGGTGCACCCGCACTTTCTCTTCAATGCCCTCACGTCGATTGCCGCGCTCTGTCGGCTGGCACCGTCCCAGGCGGAGAAGGCCATTATTCTTCTGGGGCAGCTCATGCGCCGTGCCCTAGAGAGCTCACCACGCAACCTCGTCCCCCTCGGCGAAGAGCTGGAGGCGGTCTCGGGCTACTTAGAGCTGGAGGCGCTCCGACTGGGCACCCGTCTGAGCATCGTCCGTACCCTCGACCCAAGCTGTCTGGGGGTGCTGGTTCCTCCGTTTGCGGTGCAGACACTGGTCGAGAACGCAATCTTGCATGGGATCAGCCCCGATGTCGAGCCTGCCGTACTCACGCTTGTCGTCCGGGCACAAAAAAAACGCGTGCTGGTCTCGATTGGGGATACCGGAGTGGGGATGGAGCCCGAGGTCCTCCTGCGGGCACGGAGCAGGGGACAGGCGAAGGAGAACGAGCACCCACATGGGATCCCTCTGGCCAGTGAGCGTCTTGTTCTGCTCTGGGGACGGGGAGCGCGCCTGCGGGTCTTTTCCCGGGCGGGACAGGGGACCTGGGTTGTCTTTGGAGTCCCCCGAGGAGAGAGGCAGGGAGAGAAGGGGGAAGTGAGGCAATGAGAGCACTCGTTGTCGATGACGAGCCGCTGGCACGTGCCTACCTCCGGCAGCTCCTGGAAGAGCAGGGGGTGACAGTCGTTGCGGAGGCCGAGAGCGCGACCCAGGCTCTCTTGCTCAACGAGGACCTCCAGCCCGAGCTTCTCTTCTTGGACATTCAGATGCCGGGCCTCACCGGGCTCCAGCTCGCCGCAGCGTTACGCCAGACCTCCCCAGGTGTCTTGCTGGTCTTTGTCACGGGCTACTCGGAGCACGCGGTGACCGCTTTTGAGCACGCTGCTCTGGACTACCTGGTCAAGCCCGTTGCTGCGGCGCGGCTCGCCCAGACCCTCGCCCGTGCCCAGGAGCAGCTCAGCCACGTCGGTCACCTAGAACGAGAGGATCCCCCGGAGGCGGAGCTTCCGCTGACACCCCTCAAGCGGCTCCCGATCCGTCAGGACTACTCGGTTCTCTTGCCCCGTGTGGAAGACATTCGCTATGCACTGGCCCAGGAGAAGCGTGTGGTGGTCCAGACGGCGGAGGGAGAGTACCGCACCTACTACACACTCAGTCAGCTAGAGCGTCTGCTCCCCGCTGAGCTATTTCTCCGTATCCATGATTCCTGTCTCGTGAACCTGGAGCGTGTCGAGGAGCTCCTCTACCTGGGGAACCATGCCTACGGGGTGCGGCTGACGGGGGGGCAGCAGCTCCCGGTTAGCCGCACGCGCTTCTCCCTACTCCAGAAGCGCCTAGGAATCACGCCACGCTAAGAGGCTGCAGGGTTGCTGTGAGTAGGGCAAAGAACTCCGCTCGCGTGAGTGCCTTCCCCGCTTCCCCGAGCTGCAGGAGGCGTGCAGGAGCAAGACACGCTTCTAGCTGCTGGCGGACCTTCTCACGATCCCGATGGGCAGCCTCGAAGAGATGGATCTGGTGCTGGTCGATAAGCTGCTGTGCGAAACTAAGGAGGGGGACGGCCTCCTCGGGCTGGTTGTTGCGGAGAAGAAGGCGCGCGGCTTCGTCCCCAAGCCGGCGGTCCATATCGTGGGCGTGGCAGGGCAAGAGCACCTCGGCCGCCTCCAAGAGAAACCGGGCCGCCTCCGCAATCGCACCGGACTCCATGCAGCAGGTCGCCACAAGGCTGAGGCTATCGCCGAGCATGAGGGGCTCACCTGTCTGCTGGCTCAAGGCGAGTGCCTGTCGGTGGCAGCGCTCCGACTCGGCACGCTCCCCCAGCTCGGTTGCGACCGCGCCGAGCCCATGCCAGCTATTGACGGCCCAGCGCACCTCCGGGAGGCCCTCACTGGCTGCCACTCCCGCAGTAAAGTGCTCTCGTGCCTCCAGGAGCTCTCCCAGGGCGTAGTGGGTGATCCCTAGGTTGGTGCGAAGCAGAACCTCGATCAGAGGGGGACGGGGAGGCACGAGGCTCTGGAGCGCCCCTCCGAGTGCTGTCTTTGCGGCGGCATAGTCCCCCTCCGCGACAGCGAGTGTCCCCAGGTTGCGCTGCGCCTCCCCCAGCGCGGCCTGGTCTCCCAGTAACTCGGCGACGGCGGCGCAGCGCTCGAAGTAGTGGCGCGCCTGGGGCATGTGGCCTTTATAGAAGTAGAGCGATGCCAGGCCGGAGAGAGCGAGCCGCATCGAGAGAGAGGGGGGATCGCCCGGGAAGTGCGTCAGTACCCGCTCCAGAAGGACGATCCCTGAGTCGAGCAGGCCTGCATGGAACCAGCGCCGGACACTCTGTGCCACCAAGCGCAGGGCATCGTCGGGGCTCTCTTCTTCGAGAAAGGCTAGGGCTGCCTCGCTATTCTCGCGCTCGGCGAGGGTCTCGGCGGTACTCTCTTGCTCGATCCCTAGGAGCCAATCGGCGTGGCGGCGACGAAGCCGTGGGGTGCTCTCGCCCAGGCACTCGGCGGCGAACTCACGGACACTCTCCAGCATCGAGAAACGGGGGACCTCGCCGGTAAGGTCCGCAAGGAGCAGGGAGTGCTCCCGCAGGCGACCGAGGGCAAAGCTGGTCACCGCCGCCTCGCAGACAAGCTCCGCAGCGGGGAGCGTAAATCCTCCTCGAAAGACCGAGAGCTCGGCAAAGAGGGCCGCGAGCTCATTGGGGAGAAGCTCCAGGCTCCAGCGAAGGGCGGCGCGCACCGAGAGGTGGCGTGCCTCGCGGTCGAGGCGGCGGCCCTCCAGCGCCAGCGCCGCCGTGAAGCGCTCCTGCATCTGCCGCGGCGTGAGCTGTCCCGCCCAGCTCGCCGCCAGCTCCAGGGCAAGAGGAACTCCTTCCAGCTGGCGGCAGAGGGTAGCCAGCGCCGAGGCATTGCGAGCGGTCAGCCCAAACTCCGGGAGTGCGGCGCGGGCACGGTCACAGAAGAGGGCAAGGGCTGCATTGCTCGCCAGCTGCTCCAGTGCCGCGGTGGGCGGGGGGAGCGGGAGGGCGGCGATGGGGAAGACATGCTCACCAGGCAGTCCCAGGCGAATGCGGGAGGTTACCAGAAACCGGGCAAAGGGGAGCTGTGCTAGGAGCACGGGAAGCTCCAAGGCGGCGTCATCGACCAGCTGCTCCAGGTTGTCCAGGATCACAAGTGTCGGCTGCGCCCCGAGCCGCTCTTGGATAGCATCGAGTGCGGCCCCCGTGCGGGGAAGCTCCAAGGCATCGCGCAGGCCCTCGCGTAGCCGCCCCGCATCCCGTGTCTCCGCCAGGGGGACAAACCAGACCCCCCCGACAAAGCGCTCCTGAAGGCTGCGCCCCGTCTCGATCGCAAGGCGTGTCTTGCCGGTCCCGCCCGGGCCGGTGAGGGTAACCACACGCAAGGTCGGGTCGGTGAGGAGCGTGGTCAGGCGCTCCCGCTCTCCCTCGCGCCCAAAGAACCGGGTAAGGGTAAGCGGAAGGTTGGTCGGGGGCAGGTTCCTGTCGGCCATCTCCCTGCCGCTGAGACGGCTTCCCTCTTCCCCTATTGCTCCTTCGTCGCGGGAAGAGGGACTGTCTGGAATGCCCCTCTTCCTAGCGAGGGACGAGCGATCCAGGGAAGAGGGGGAGCGCTCTAAGGCGCGGGGAGATGGCCCGGGAGAGATGGCACTCAAGGCCGCCTCCAGCCGCGCCTGCTCCTCTAATATCCACTCGTCGTAGTAGCCCGGGAGAAACGGGCCGGTGTAGAGGCGCTGCGCCTCGGGGAGGTCCTTGCGCTTGAGGGCGGCCTCGACAGCGGCGACATCGGTGGTGAGGGCCTCGGGGCGGAGCTTGATGTGGGTGCGGGTGGTGATGAGCACCGTGTCGGCGGGGGTGGGCGGCGGCTCTAGGGCCTTGCGGAGGGCGTTCAGCGCGACCCGCAGGCTGGCGCGGCCCTGCTCTAGCTCGCTCTCGGGCCAGAAGCGCTCGATCAGCTCCTCACGCCCGTGTTCGCGGTGGGGATGTAGCGCGAGCCAGGCCAGAAGCGCGACTGTCTTTTGCGTGCGGAGCCGTGTGATGGTCTCGCCGGGGCGCTCCAGTCGAAAGCCACCGAGCAGGAATAGTCGCCACATTGCCATTGAAAAGGGATTATATCGGATAGCGGCGAATCAGACTCCATGAACCTGGCCCGTGCGAGCTTGCTTGGCACCCTCTTGCTCTACTTTTTTCTCTCCTGGACCTACCTTGCTGGCACGCCCGTCCAAGAGTTCTACCTCCCCGACTCGGTGCCCCAGATGCAGCGGAGCGCTCCCGTGCTGGCGGGAATCGGCCCTGATGAAAAAGAGTACTTGATCTATGTCCGCTCGCTAGCAGAGCGCGGGGTCGCGCCGCGCCCCACCCTGGAGCAGCGCAAGAGCCCCGATGAGTTTGTCTGCTACCAGGCCCAGCACCCATCGCTGTTTTTCCTGCTCTCCGTTCCGCTCTGGAAGCTCTTTGCGGGACAAGGAGTGCTCTTCTGGACCCTCTGGCGGGGGCTCTGCGCGCTGCTTGGGGCAACTGCCATCGCGCTGGCGGCAAAGGCGGCTCGCCTTCTCTTCCCCGAGAGCAAGCTGGTCGCGCTGTGTGCCGCGCCGCTGATGGCCTTTGTGCCGATCTTTGGGCATCTTGTGGGCCATGTCTCCAACGAGCCGCTGGCGCTGGCGCTGGGGGCGTGGGCGTGGCTTCTCGCGGTGCGCTACTGCCGCGAGGCGCGGCTCCCCAGTGCTCAGCAGGCGCTCTACTTGGGCTTCTTGCTCGGCTCGGCGCTCCAGACCCGGCTGACCGCGGTGATCTGGTGTTTTGCGCTCGTGGTGCTGCTGGGAATGGTCTTCAAGAAAAGGGCACTCCGGCCTCTTGTTTTTGCGCTGGGCCTGGCGCTGGTGATGCAGGTTCCCTGGCTCGCCACCAACATGGGCAACTACGGCAAGCCGCTTGTCCGGCCCTTTGACAACCCGCTTCTAGCCAATGGCGCGACACTGGGCGAGTTCTTCGGGGCGGGGATTCGCCCCCCCGGCTCCCCGACCCAGTTCACACCCCTCATCACCGTGCTCTTCTGGGCCGCGACCGGCTGGACCCCGTTCTGGCTGATCGGGGGGCTGCTTCCGGGGAGCTTTGATGGCATGGTGCTCAACGCGGCGTACTTGCTTCTGTGCGATCTGGTGGTCGGGCTGACCCTTTTCTGGAACGCTTCCCAGGTGCGCCGCAAGCTCGCCCCGAGCGACCCCGTGGTGCGGGCAGCGCTCTGGGCGGCAGGGGGAGCGCTACTCTTTCTGATCGCCGTGGTCTTTCAGCAGATGCTCTTTGTGGACTGGAACGTCTTGCAGTCGGCGGGGCGCTACTTCACCGCCGCCGCGCCGCTCTTGGTACTCTTCCTTCTGACGGCGCTGGAGGCAATCACCCGAAAGCTGCCGGCAAGCGCCAAGCTGGCTGTCGGGGGAGTCGCCGCACTGGCGCTCTTTCTGGCGAGCCTGCACACGACTAGCCTCGTGCGCCAGTTCTACGCAGGCAACCCGACCCAGAAGAAGTGGCAGAAGATCGCCCCCGCTGGCTCCGGCCGCGCCTATATCGTCTCCGACACCGACGAAGGCTGACGCTTGCCAAGAAACGGCCGCTCCAGGAGCCGCCACGAGACCCAAGCCGCTCCGAGAACCAACGGTAGGCCCAGCCCGACAAGGGCAAGCGCTTGGAGCTCCTGCGACGCGGCAGGCAGGAGCGGCTTGACCACTTTCTTGGCGAGCATCTCCAGAACCGGGAAGTGGATCAGATAGACCGAGTAGGCGATCGTCCCACAGAACACCACCGGGCGCAGGGTCAGCAGTTTAGGCGGCTTGTGGTGCCAGAGCGCCAGACACGCCGCGGTCAAGGCACCCATCACGGGGTCGATTATCGGAAAGGCGCGGGCGAGATCGGCCTCCGCGTGCTCCATCGGGAAGATAAAGAGTAGACCCACTAGGAAGACCCCGGAGAGCAGCGCGAGCACCACGACCATAAGCCGCTTGTTTTCACCGTCCCAGCGCGAGGTGAGCCAGCCCGCGCAGACTCCCATCCCAAAGAGAAGGACATACCAGGGGCAGGTGTGCTCCAGCTCCGCGAGGCTCTTCCCCGAGAGCATCAAGGCACGTGTCAGGCCGTAGCCAATAACCGTGGTGGCGACCAGCACCAGCGCCGTGGCACGTGGCTTGTCAAGGAGCCAGAGAAGCACAGGAAAGAGAAAGTAGATCTTCCACTCCACCGCGACGCTCCAGAGCGGCTGGTTGAAGGCGACAATGGTCTCGGGGAAGACATCTTGCAGGAGCAGCCCATGGAGCACGAGCGCGCGCAGATCCAGCGGCCCTCCGTTCCAGAAGAGCGTGTGCGCCACCGACGCCACCAAGACGGCAAAGTAGGCGGGGAGGATGCGCTTGGCACGCTTGAGATAGAACTCACGGGCGGGACGGGCTTTTTCCGGGAGCGCCAGGCAGAACCCCGAGAGTACGATAAAGACATCGACCGCCAGATGCCCGTAGAGTAGGCTATCGGTCAGGTTGTTCTTAGCACGGATAGGGAAGGTCTGCGCGCACAGGAGAAAGGCGTGGTGCAGCACGACATAGAGTGCGGCGAGCCCGCGCAGGCCATCGAGGTGGGGAAAGTAAGCTCTCACAATTCTCTCAAGTATACGCGAAAAGTCCTTGCGGGGGTTAGGGAAGCGTGATAATATTCAACCCGCGTCGCCGTCTTGGCGGGGGCGAGCTTGCCGATGTAGCTCAGTGGTAGAGCGGCTGTTTTGTAAACAGCGGGTCGCGGGTTCGAGTCCTGTCGTCGGCTTCGGTTTGGGAATGGACAGCGTGGGTCGATGTCCGAGTGGTTAAAGGAGGCGGTCTGTAAAATCGTCGCGTGAGCTACGCAGGTTCGAATCCTGCTCGGCCCATCTAAAAAAATAAGGGCGCTGCACTATGCAGTGCCCTTATTTTTTTTGTGATTTCCTGCCAGAATGTAGAAAAGCTATGTTTCAGAAAATTGCTATTGTCGGAGTAGGGCTGCTCGGCGGCTCGATTGGGCTGGCGGCGCGGGAGCGCAAGCTAGCCAAAGAGGTTGTAGGGGTCGAGACCAACCCCCACACACGTGCGGAAGCGACGACGCGCCGGGCGGTGGAGAAGTGCACCGACATGTTGGGAATCGGGATCGCGGGGGCGGACTTGATTGTCTTGGCCTGCCCGGTCAATGCCATCCTCACCGAGCTGGCGCGCCTGGCTCCCTCTCTCTCCGAGAAGGCAGTCGTGACCGATGTGGGCTCCGTGAAAGGGGCGATCACCACCGCGGGGCGGGTTCTGAACGGCGCGTTTGTCCCGGGGCACCCGATGGCGGGTGGAGAGCGTGGCGGGATGGAGTTTGCCCGCGCCGATCTCTTTGAGGGGGCGAGCTGGGCACTGACCCCGGACTCCTCCACACGGCCCGAGGCGGTGGAGCGGGTCAAGAAGCTCGTGGAGGGCTTGGGGGCCAAGGCGGTGACGATGACCCCTGAGGAGCACGACACGACTGTCGCGGCCACGAGTCACCTGCCGCACCTCATCGCCTACGCGCTCTCGGCGACCGTGGGGGAGAGCCCCAAGCTGGAGGGAGCATCGCTCAAAGACGCGCTCCGAGTGGCCAGCAGCGACCCCGAGCTCTGGCGGGAGATCTGCCTGATGAACCGCAAGCCCCTGGGGGATGCGCTGGACCGCTGTATCGGCGAGCTAGATGCGATGCTGAAGGCGCTGGATGCGGGCGATGCGGCGGCGCTGGAGGCTCTGCTGCGCAAGGGCTGGCGTAGCTAGATTTTAGTTATAAGTGTTTCTGATTTATAAGCCCGGAAAAATTCGTGATTTTTTTCACGAACTCGGCTCTGTCAAAAGGGGGATGGCCCAAACCATGCGGTATTATATTCTTCGAAAGAATGGATACCAACCTAAGCCAGCCCCGAAAAAATGCTCCCTACGCGACGTATGCGTGGGGGGTTTTGCTGTTTAACCTCCTGGTTATCCTTGTGGGGACGGTTGTCCGGGCGACCGGGTCTGGGGCGGGCTGTGGTCAGCACTGGCCGACCTGTCAGGGGGTGGTGATTCCCGTTGCGCCCACCCTGCACACCATCATTGAGTACACCCACCGCGCGGTCTCCGGGCTCGATGGTTTCTTGGTGCTGGGGTTGCTGATCGGGGCGTTTCGGCTCTATCCCAAGGGGCACAGTGTGCGGCGTGCTGCTCCGGTAGCCGCCCTCTTGACCATCGCGGAGGCCTTGCTCGGGGCGGTCCTGGTCAAGCGGGGGTATGTCGCCAACGATGCATCGGTGGGGCGTGCCGTGGCGATGTCGGTCCATCTCTGCACGACATTTTTCTTACTGGCAGCGCTGGCCCTCACGGCTTGGTATGCTGCGGGCCGTGGGCGGGTTCGGCTCTTGTCCCAAGGCTCGGTGAGCGGGGCGCTGGCGCTGGCGTTTCTGGCGATGCTGGTACTGGGAATCTCGGGGGCGATCACGGCTCTGGGGGATACCCTCTTTCCGGCGAAGAGCCACGAGGACGTGATGCGGCTGGCGGAGCAGGCCAACGCGCCATTCTTGCTGAAGCTACGTATCTGGCACCCGTATATCGCCGGCTCGGTGGGGCTGTATCTGCTCCTGATCGCCGGGCTGGTCGCGCACCTGCGGCCGTCGTCGGACTCCCGGCGCTGGGGTGGGATGCTGGGCTGGCTCTTCCTGGCCGAGATCCTGATCGGCCTGACCAATGTCTGGCTCCGTGCCCCGGTTGCGATGCAGGTGATCCACCTGATGTTTGCCGACTTTGTCTGGGTGGCGCTGGTGCTGCTTGCCTACTCGGCCAGTGTGGATGGTGCCGTGCGGGTCGAGGACATCATCTTCTCTCCGGGCAAAGATGCTCCCGAGACGACGGTTGCTGCACGGGTGGACAACGCTCACCCGACCTGGCGTGACTACCGCGACCTTACCAAGCCCCGGGTGATCTCCCTGCTCCTCTTTACCACCCTGACTGCGGCCTTTGTCGCGGCGCACGGCTGGCCGGGCCTGAGCCTATTTGTCGTGCTCTTTGTGGGAGGGTACTGCTCCGCGGGGGCTGCCAATGCCTTCAACATGGTGATCGACCGGGATATCGATGCCAAGATGACCCGCACGGCCAAGCGCCCGACGGTCACCGCGACCATTCCGGCAGGCAAGGCGCTTGGCTTTGCACTCATCATGGCCTTTGTCTCCTTCACCACCCTCTGGTTGGGGGCGAACCTGCTGGCCGCGATGCTGAGCCTCTGCGGCCTCGTGTTCTATGTCGTGGTCTACACGCTCCTGCTCAAGCGCCGCACGGTGCAAAATATCGTCATTGGGGGCGCTGCGGGCTGCTTCCCGCCCCTCGTGGGCTGGGCCGCGGTAACAGGGGACCTGAAGGGCTCCCTGGCCTGGTACCTCTTTGCGATCATCTTTGTCTGGACCCCGGCGCACTTCTGGGCGCTCGCACTCTTGATCAAGGACCAGTACGCCGCGGTCGGGGTGCCCATGCTCCCCGCGGTCGTGGGGGATAAGAAGACAGTCACCCAGATCATCCTCTATGCGGTGATCACGGTGGGGGTCTCGCTCCTTCCTGTTGTCCAAGGCCTTGCGGGAGCGCTCTACGCGATTCCTGCCGTGGCTCTGGGCGCGATGCTGGTGCAGCAGAGCTGGAAGCTTCGTCGTGGGACGGACCGGCTCTCTGCCCTCAAGGCATATAAGTATTCTATGCTCTACCTCGCTCTGCTCTTCCTGGCGCTGGCGGTAGATGCCCGCTTTGGATGAGGTTAAGAAACGTAAAACTAATGGCTCGAAATGGTCTTGCTGAAATTCGTGAAATAGTGTACAAAGTGGCGGGCTTTTTATGCCTCGCAGTTATGCCGGCGACTCTGGCCGGTCGGGACTGAGTATCCATGCCAAATATCTTCGGACCTAGCAGCAATGTGATCGGTAAGACGGCCATCATGGGCCTTGCAGCGTCTCCGCTGGTCATCATGATCACCATATCGCAATTTACCCGCTCCGCCTACGTCACCAAGGTGGGGATCCCCTACGAGCAGCCGGTGCCCTTCTCGCACGAGCACCACGTCACCGAGCTCGGACTGGACTGTCGCTACTGTCACACGTCGGTGGAGAAATCCGCCAAGGCTGGCTACCCCGCCACCCACACCTGTATGTCTTGCCACTCACAGGTCTGGTCCAACAGCCCCCTGCTGGAGCCCGTGCGTGAGAGCTACGACAAGAACGTCCCGCTCAAGTGGATCACCCTCAACAAGGTGCCGGAGTTTGTCTACTTCAACCACTCGATCCATGTCAAGCGTGGGGTCAACTGTAACAACTGTCACGGCCCCGTGCAGGCAATGCAGATGGCCTACAAGAGCCGTCCTTTCCAGATGACCTGGTGTCTTGACTGCCACCGTCACCCGGAGAAGTATGTCAACAAGCCCGAGTTTGTCTTTGGCCTCTACGAGAAGATCCGCAAGACCAAGACCGGCACCAAGGGCGAGGGACATGAGACCATTGCAGGGCTGACGGAAGAAGAGCAGTCGTTGATGGTCGGGGACCAGTATGTACGCACGGGCAAGGAGCTTGAAGAAGGCAAGAAGCTCGTCAAGGAATACAACATTAAGGTGGAGCAGCTCTCGGACTGCGCCGTCTGCCATCACTAAAGAACACTATGAAGACCAAACAGTGGAAATCCTACGCCGAACTGGCGGAGACGCAAGAGTATGCGCAGTGGGTTGACGATGAGTTTCCCGGCCGCGCGACGCTGCTGGATCTGGATCGGCGCGACTTTCTAAAGCTCACCGGAGCGGGAATGGCGCTGGCAGGCCTCTCGGGCTGCCGCATCATGCCCCACGTGAAGTCGGTGCCCTATGTCCGCGCTCCCGAGCAGCAGGTTCCGGGCCAGTCGGTCTACTACGCCACCACCCTGGAGAGCCGCGGGCTCGGAATCGGGGTGCTGGTGCGCTCCTACGAAGGGCGGCCCGTCAAGATCGAGGGCAACCCCGAGCACCCATCCAGCCTAGGTGCAACCGATGCCTGGACCCAGTCCGAGCTCCTCAGCCTCTACGACCCGGAGCGGGCGCAGTCGGTTGTCGAGCGGGGCGAGATCCGCAACTGGGACCAGTTCTTCGCGACCGCGCGGCCTCTGCTCAAGAAAGAGGCTGGTAGCGGGGGGGCAGGGATTCGCCTGGTTACCTCGACCATCGTCAGCCCCACCTACGCGGCCCAGATCGGGAAGTTCCTCAGCAAGTACCCCAGCGCCAAGTGGATTCAGTGGGAGCCGCTCTCCCAGAGCAATGTCCGCCAAGGGACCCAGCTGGTCTTCGGTAAGCCCCTCAGCCCTGTCTACCACCTTGAGGCCGCCAAGACCGTCCTCTCTGTGGATGCAGACTTCCTGCTGACCCTGCCCGGTGCCGTGCGCTACGCCCGTGAGTTTGCCAACGGACGCCGTGTCCGTGAGGGCAGCACGGAGATGAACCGCCTCTACACGATCGAGAGCAGCTACTCCATCACCGGGGCATCGTCGGACCACCGTCTGGCACTCAAGCCCACCGATATCGAGCGCTTCGTGCGTGCCCTCTACGCCAAGGTCACCGGCGCGGGAGCTGCACCGCTTCCCGCAGGTGTCGATGAGGCCTTTATCAGCGCCCTTGCCGACGATCTCAAGGCAGGCGGTGTGGTGATTCCGGGCGATGAGCAGACCCCCGGGGTTCATGCGATCGCGCACGCTCTGAACGCAGCCATTGGGGCAATCGGTAAGGGAGTGACCTACCATGCGCCTATCGAGGCCAAGGTTCAGGACTCGCTTGTTGAGCTCAAGCAGCTCGCGAGCGATCTGGCTGAGGGCAAGGTGACCTTCCTACTGACCCTCGGTGGCAACCCTGTCTACGATGCGCCGGCGGAGCTGAAGCTGCGCGAGCTCTACCTCTCGGAGAAGTGTCCGCTTCGGGCGCACCTAGGGCGCTACGCCGACGAGACCGCGGAGGTCTCGCACTGGTTCCTCCCCGAGTCGCATGGCCTAGAGTCTTGGGGCGATCTGAAGGCGCACGATGGCACGATTGGCCTACAGCAGCCGCTGGTGGAGCCGCTCTACGAGACCAAGACTGCCTCCGAGGTCCTGACGCTTCTGGTAGACCAGCCCTTTGGGGGGATGGAGCTCCTGCGCCAGCACTATGCGTCGCTGAGTGAGAATGTCTGGCGTAAGGCGGTCCACGATGGGGTCATTGCCAACTCGGCGAGCCCTGCGGTGGCCGTGACCGCTGCCGCCAACCTGTTGGCAACCCTGCCCGAGCCGCCCGCCTCCGCAGAGCTTGAGGTCAACTTCCGCCCGGATCCGACGATCTGGGACGGGCGCTATGCAACCAATACCTGGCTCCAGGAGCTGCCCAAGCCCCTGACCACGATTGTCTGGGACAACGCCGCGCTGATCTCGCCCAAGACCGCCAAGAAGCTGGGGCTGATCTCCGACGAGCACCAGAACGATGCGGTCAATATCGCGCAGTACTCGGGCAAGAAGCTGATCGAGGTCTCCCTGGGCGAGGCGAAGATCAAGGTCGCGGCCTGGGTTCAGCCCGGCCAGCCCGACGATACCATCACGCTCTACCTGGGCTACGGCCGCACGCAGGGTGGGCCGATCTGCGAGAAGCAGGGCTTCAATGTCTACCCGCTTCGCACCAGCGCCAGCCTGAACCACGCCACGGGGGTTACGGTGAAGGCGACCAACGAGGACTACTCGCTGGCCTACACCCAACCGCACCACCTGATGCGCTCTGAGGTGGACAATGCCGCCGCCGAGGCTCTTCATATCAATGAGCACGAGAACCGCGATATTGTCCGCTCGGGAAGCCTGAAGCGCTTTATCGACACCAAGGGGCGCATGCACGAGGAGCACCACCCGGAGCCAGAGCGCGCCGGTGAGGCACCACATGAGGAGCATGGGGAGGAGCATACCGTTGACGCGGCGAGCCTACCGACCATCCCTGCCGATGATGCCTTTGGTCTTGGGCGAAACCACTGGAAGTACGTCGCCGAAGAGCCGACCGTCAAGACAGAGGTCAATAAAGAGGGGCTAATCTCCCTCTACCCGGAGTACTCACGTGCAGGCTTCAATGCCTGGGCGATGAGTATCGACCTGACCACCTGTATCGGCTGTAACGCCTGTACGATCGCTTGCCAGGCGGAGAACAACATCCCGGTAGTGGGCAAAGACCAGGTAGCGGCAGGGCGCGAGATGCACTGGATCCGTATCGACCACTACTTTGAGTCGCCGGACCTGGTCAATGTCGAGAGCCACTTCATGCCGATCCCGTGTATGCAGTGTGAGAAGGCGCCTTGTGAGCCGGTCTGTCCGGTCGCCGCGACCGTGCACAGCCATGAGGGCCTCAACCAGATGGTCTACAACCGCTGTGTGGGAACCCGCTACTGCTCCAACAACTGCCCTTACAAGGTGCGACGCTTCAACTTCCTGAAGTGGACCCAGGGTGCGGGAGGACCGACCACGCTGAACTTCTTTGAGAAGCCCGTGCTCAAGATGCTCCCCAACCCGGATGTGACGCTGCGCGGTCGTGGTGTGATGGAGAAGTGTACCTACTGTGTCCAGCGCATCAACGAGGTCCGAATCGAGGCCAAGAAAGAGAGCCGCGAGATTCAGGATGGCGAGATCATAACCGCCTGCCAGCAGGTCTGTCCGACCCAGGCGATTGTCTTTGGTGATATCAACAACCCCAAGAGCAAGGTAAGCCTGCTCAAGAAACAGCCGCACGACTACTCGCTCCTGGCCGAGCTCAATACCCGGCCCCGGACGACGTACCTGGCTAAGATCAAGAACCCCAACCCCGCGCTGGTGAAGCCGGGTGCTGAGAGCGCGGCGGAGGGAGGGCACTAGATGGCAACGGAACCGATGGGCGGCAAGCGCACGCAGCTCATCCCCGAAAACTTTATCGACAACGAGCACGACTACGAGTCTATTACAGACATCATCGCGCGAGTTGTACTGAACCCGCGGCCGCCGCTGATCTGGTTCATCATGACGGCAGGTGGCTTTGTGGGCCTCAATGTCATGCTGATGGCGGTCACCTGGCTGATCCTGCGGGGAACGGGTATCTGGGGAAACAACCAGCCGACCGGCTGGGCATGGGACATTATCAACTTTGTCTGGTGGATTGGTATCGGCCACGCCGGAACACTGATCTCCGCGATTCTGCTCCTGATGCGCCAGTCTTGGCGTAACTCGATCAACCGCTTTGCGGAGGCCATGACGATCTTCGCGGTGATGTGTGCGGGTCTCTATCCGCTGCTGCACACCGGTCGTCCTTGGTGTGACTACTGGCTCTTCCCGTATCCCAATGTCCTAGGGATGTGGCCACAGACCCGCTCACCCTTGGAGTGGGACGTCTTTGCCGTCTCTACCTACTTCACTATCTCGGTTCTCTTCTGGTTCCTGGGGCTCGTGCCCGACATTGCGACCCTGCGTGATCGCTCTCGGAGCACTTGGGCCAAGGTCCTCTACGGGGCGGCTGCGCTGGGCTGGCGGGGAAGTGCCAAGCACTGGTTCCGCTACGAGCAGGCGACTAATATCCTCGCAGGAATCTCCGCGCCGCTCGTTCTCTCGGTTCACACGATCGTCTCCTTCGACTTCGCCGTGGGGATTGTCCCGGGCTGGCACACGACCATCTTCCCGCCCTACTTTGTTGCGGGAGCTGTCTTTGCCGGATTTGCGATGGTGCTGACCTTTGGTCTGCCGCTACGCGCCCTGTATGGCCTCAAGGACTTTATCACCGAGAAGCACCTGGACTGGATGGCCAAGATCACCCTCGCGACCGGCCTAATTGTCTTCTACGGCTATGTCTTGGAGATGTTCTACGGCTGGTACTCGGGCAATGTCTACGAGCTCTCGCTGGTCAACCACCGAATCGCAGGGCCGTACGCGCCGTTCTACTGGGCGCTGATCTTCTGCAACGGGATCTGGCCGCAGGCGCTCTGGAGCCATAAGCTGCGCAAGAACGTTCCCTTCCTCTTTGTGACGAGCATCGTGATTGGAATCGGGATGTGGCTGGAGCGCTTCGTCATTATCCCCATGTCGCTCACCCGTGACTTCATCACAAGCTCCTGGGGCTACTACTCGCCGACCCTCTGGGACTGGCTACTCTTCCTGGGGACGATGGGCTTCTTTACCTTCTTGCTCTTTATGTTCATTAAGGTACTGCCCTTCATCAATATCTTTGAGATGCGTGATCTGTTGCATAAAAATCACCACACCTTCGGCCACACGGCTCATGAGCATGACGCAGCGCATGCGGAGGAGGCCCACTAATGGCAGGACACGGTCACGGCCACGATCATGGGCCGGTAGAGAACCCTATCTTTGGGATGGTGGCGGAGTTCGACTCGCCCGATGACCTGCTGGCAGCAGTCAAGCGGGCCACGGCAGCGGGCTACTCCAAGACCGATGCCTACGCCCCCTTTCCGATCCACGGACTGGCAGAGGCACTCCCCAACGGCACCGACGACCGCCTCCCTTGGCTGGCGTTCTTTGGGGGACTGACGGGCTGTATGCTTGGGTTTGGGCTGCAGTACTTCATCAATGTCATCGACTACCCGATGAACGTCGGGGGAAAGCCGCTCAACACCTGGCCTCAGTTCCTCCCGGTCACCTTTGAGTGCACGGTTCTCTGCACGGGCTTGACGACTTTTATCTCGCAGTGGGCGCTCAATGGCCTGCCGCGGTACCACCACCCTATCTTCAATGCGCCCAACTTTGACCGGGCAACTCAGGACCGGTTCTTCCTGTGCATTGAGACCAAAGATCCGAAGTACGAACCCAATGAGACGGCAGCGTTCCTGAATGGGCTGGGAGCCCTGAATGTTGCGGAGGTTGCGCGCCAGTGAGAACAACCATGCGATACGCGCTGGGCTTGACAGTCTTGGGGGGGAGCGCTCTGCTCTCCGGTTGCCACATCGATATGTGGGAGCAGCCCAAGATGAAGGCCTACTACGAGAGCGATTTCTACACCGACCGACAGGCCAGTCGCGCCGTGCCGGAGGGGACGATCGCTCGGGGACGGCTCCGCACCGACGATGCCTTTACGACGGGTAAAGAGGGGACGAAGTTTATCGCCCAGCTTCCCGCCGAGGCTGTCCAGAGCTTTGGTGGTCCCAAGGCGATGCTGGACCGGGGGCAAGAGCGCTACACGATCTACTGCTCGCCCTGCCACGGCACCACGGGCAATGGCAATGGCTTTATCGCCCAGCGTGGCCTTGGCTTCTGGCAGAAGCTTCCCGCGACCCTGCTCCAGCCCCGCCTGCAAAAAGTGGAGGATGGCTATCTCTACGATGTCCTGACCCACGGGAAGGGCGCGATGTACGGTTATGCCTCGCGGATTCAGGACTACAACGACCGCTGGGCCGTGGTTGCCTACGTTCGTGCCCTGCAGCTTGCCGGTGGGGGAGCCCTTCCTGAGGCCGTGGCTGAGGCACCTGCCAAGCCCGCTGAGAAAGCCCCTGCGACTCCTGCGCCGAAGGCTCCTACCGAGGAAGCGCTGATGCAGGAGCAGGCCGACCTTGACTCCGCAATGAGCAAGCTCTCGGGGGATGTTCTCTTTGACACCGCGAAAGCGACCCTAAAGCCTGAGGCCCAGACCTTCCTGGTCGCGGTCGCCGAGATTCTCAAGAAGAATGCGGGATCCAAGGTCGAGGTGGGCGGACACACCGACTCCAAGGGGAACGAGGCCAGCAATCAGGCCCTCTCCGAGCAGCGTGCCCGTGCGGTGCGTGATTTCCTGACAAGCAAGGGAGTGGCGGTGGGGATGCTCACGGCCAAGGGCTATGGCTCCAGCAAGCCGGTCGGGGACAACAACACCGACGAAGGCCGGGCAAAGAACCGACGCATTACCCTGGTGGTACAGGGAGGCGCAAAATAATGAGTGATCATCAAACAACAGAAGCCCCCTCGGCGCTTCCTACGCTCACACGGCTAAGCAATATTGCGGTCGGCCTTGCCGTGGCCGGGGCAGTTGGCCTTGGCATAGGGATGGCGACCGATGGCAGTGCAGGGCACAAGATCTTCTGGGGAGCCTACCACTACGGCTTCATCTTCTGGCTCACGCTGACCCTGGGCTGTGCGACTCTGACCTACCTGCACCACACGATCCGCTCCCAGTGGAGCCTCTCGATCCTCAAGGTGCTTGAGGCGGGCAACAAAAACCTTCCGCTCATCGGGGTGTTCTTTATCCCGATCGCGGTAGCGACCGTCGGGAGCCATGCGATCTTCCCCTGGGCAGATCCTGCGTTTCTGGCCAAGCTCCCCATTCAGAAGCAGCAGTGGCTCAACCCTATCGCTTGGGTGATCCGGGCCGTGATCTACTTTGTCTTCTGGATCTGGACCACCAGCCGCCTGAATGCTTCGTCGAAGGCACAGGATGTCAGCCGTGACGAGAGCCTGGCGGAGGCACGCCGAAGCTTTGCACCCCCGATGGGTGTCATCCATGTGATCTTGCTCACCTTTGCCTTCACCGACTGGCTGATGTCGCTCAACCCCATGTTCTTCTCCACTCTCTATGGGGCGTGGCACATGGCGACCGGAATCCTGATGGCGATCGCCTTTGGAACCTTCCTGACGCTGTTGATGCGCAAGAATCGGCCCTACGCGGCTGCGATAAACCCGGCGCTTACCAAAGACTTGGGCAACATGATGCTGGGCTTTACGATGGTCTTTGGGTACTTCACCCTGAGCCAGTTCCTGATCATCTGGTCGGGGAACCTGCCCGAGGAGATTATCTTCTTTGTCCAGCGCTTCGAGGGACCTCTGGTCTGGGTGGGCGCTGCCATCGTTGTCTTCCAGTTCTTCGGTCCGTTTCTGGCGCTGCTCTCGGGCAAGGCCAAGCGCACCCCTGAGCTTCTGATCAAGGTTGCGGGCTGGATCTTCTGCTTCCGAATGTTGGACGTCTGGTGGCAGGTGGTTCCCTTCTTCAAGGGGCCCTCACAGCTCTCCACGGTCTGGATCGATATTGCGGCCCTGCTGTTTGTGGGAGGTGTCTGGCTCTATTTCTTCTTCCGAACCCTGAAGCAGAACGAGCTCCTGCCACTCCATGACACACGTCTGCAGGATACCAAGCTTGCTCTGGAGGCACACTAACCATGCATGGCTCAAATGATATCAATGACGGAACCATCCCGGAGCTCGGCTACGATCACCGCGATGTTAACCTGAAGGCGATTGTCTTCTGGATGTCGATCTTCTCCGCCTTTGTCGTGGTCTCCATCCTGACGATTCAGTTCTTTGCCTATCCGTTCTTTACCCCGGACTGGAAGAAGCTGGAGAAGCAGGTTCCTGCCTTCGTGACGGCACCGCGCACGCCACCTTTCCCCCAGGTTCAGGCCGATCCTAAGCTCGATATGGAGGTCTTTAAGGCCTCTGAGGAGCGACAGCACGAGGCGATGAACAAGGCTAAAGAGGCACTTGCTGCGCGTGGTCTCGCCGGGATTACCACCAATACGGAGCATGCCGAAGGGAAGTCCTTCCCGGGCAGCGGCGACTATGCGGGGGTAGACCACAAGGCCAAGCCTACCGAGGCCGAGGGTGAGCACGAGGCAGAGCATGCCGGAGGCGAACACTAATGTTTCGTCGTGGTCTGCTCGCTCTGGTGATGGCACTGGGGGTGCTGGCACCCTCTGCCTTTGCACAGGGCCAGTCCCAGCAAGCACCGGCGGGCTCCCGTCCACGTTTTGACACGGGCATCAATGCTGCCCGAGATGTCGCCATCAACCAGAACCTGGATGCCGAGCTTCCGCTGGAGGCACAGTTTCACGACGAGCTGGGGCGGACGGTGGCACTCAAGGAGTACTTTGGTAAGAAGCCTGTCTGGATGGTCTTGCCGTTCTTTAAGTGTACCGGTACCTGTCCGATGATGGTGGATGGGATGATCTCGGTGATGCACGAGCCGAGCCTGGGCTACCAGATTGGCCGTGATTTTGAGATTGTGGTGATCTCGATCAACCCCCGAGAGACCCCCGAGATCGCGGCGGCCAAGAAGCAAGAGTACTTGAGTAAGCTAGGGCTAGCCGGGGCCGAGAAGTCGTTTCACTTTCTGACCGGTGACGAGAAAGACATCCGGGCGGTTGCCGATGCGCTAGGCTACAAGTATGTCTACGATGCGCGCACTGACCAGTATGCCCATGCTAGTGCGACCTTTGTTGCGACTCCCAAGGGCAAGATCTCGCGCTATCACTTTGGCGTGAGCTACTCACCGAAGGACGTGCGACTCTCGCTGACAGAAGCGGGTCAGGGACGGATTGGGAGTCTGGCGGAGAAGGTTTTGCTGTTTTGCTACCACTACGATCCGCAGCGCAATACCTACGGGCTCGCTGCGTTTCGCTTGACCCAGGTACTGGGCGTGGTGACAATTCTGGCACTTGGCTCGTTTATGATCATTAACTTCCGGCGCGAGGCCCGGGAACAACAGTTAACCCGAACTTCGGGAGGAGACGTCGTGAACAAGACGTCTGACAGAGAGGCTTGATTACCAATGGGTGAAATGCCTATGCGGGCTCCGGCAGCATCGGAGTTCGCAAATAATGTGGATGCGCTCTATTTTGCGCTTGTCGCGCTGACCGTCGTCTCGACAGTCCTCGTGCTGGCGTTGCTGATCTTCTTAGTAGCGCGGTACCAACGTGGAAACAATGTAGACCGCTCCAATCCTGTGGACCACCACACGGGCCTTGAGATGGCTTGGACCCTCCCTGCGCTCGTTCTGGGACTGGGGATCTTTGTCTGGTCCGCGAAGCTCTTTGGTGAGGTCTACCAGCCGCCAAAGAATGCCAAGGAGATCTTCATCATTGGCAAGCAGTGGATGTGGCACATGCAGCACGCCAATGGGATTCGGGAGAACAACGAGCTCCATATCCCGGTGGACGAGCCGGTCAAGTTCACCATGATCTCCCAGGATGTCATTCACGCCTTCTATGTCCCAGAGTTTCGCATGCAGCGCCAGGTGCAGCCCGGGGAGTACACCCAGATGTGGGTCAAGCCGACCCGTGTGGGCAAGTACCATATCTACTGCAACATGTACTGTGGCACGCAGCACTCCGAGATGGGGGGCTGGGTCTATGTCATGAGCCGCCCTGACTACGATAAGTGGGTTGCCAGTGGGGGAGTACGTGCGGTGAGCCCAGGGGGGATCGAGGCCAAGCGTGGGGCACTCTCCCTTGCACAGCAGGGCAAGGCTCTCTACGAGAAGTACCAGTGTGTTGGCTGTCATGGTGGCTCTAACTCAGACGCGACCCGCCGTGGTCCCTCCCTTGCGGGGATCTTTGGCAAGAGCCGCCAGCTTGTGGGAGGGAAGGTGGTTACCGCCGACGATGCCTACCTGCGAAATGCCATTCTCTACCCGAATGAGTTTGCGCTGGCAGGCTGGCCCCAGGGGATGCCTCCTTACAAGGGGGTTCTATCTGAAGCGGATGTCCTCGCGGTCAATGCCTATATTAAGACAATTGGAACGAAGGACGAGCCCGATGCGGGCCATCCGGCGCAGGAATCGATTCCTGCGGACACGGATAACCAGCAGTTCCGTTACATGTACGGAGGAGAACAGTACAAATGAGCGTGAGTACTTTGGATAGTCACGATGTCCCTGTGGCATCACACGGTCATGCCCGCGCCGCTCACGGAGAGAGTCCCTACGGAGTTGATAACGAAAACTACATCAACACCGACCACTCGATCAAGTCCTGGTTGCTGACAGTTGACCACAAGCGCATCGCGCTCTTGTATCTCTTCTCCGTCTCCGCCTTCTTCCTTCTGGGAGGGCTTGCAGCGGGCCTAGTGCGCTTTGAGCTCACCGCGCCCAAGGGACAGATCCTCTCCAGTGAGGCCTACAACCGAGTGTTCTCGGCCCACGGCATCATCATGGTGTTCCTGTTCCTGATCCCGGCGATCCCGGCGATCTTGGGGAACTTTGCGCTCCCGCTGATGATTGGTGCCCGTGACCTTGCCTTTCCGCGGCTAAACCTTATCTCCTGGTATGTCTACATGACCGGAGGGACGTTTATCCTGATCTCCCTTTTCTCTGGAGGAGTCGATACCGGGTGGACCTTCTACACGCCTTACTCTAGTATCTACGCGAATGGAAATGTCGCGCTGTGTCTGCTAGGCGTCTTCTTTGGAGGGTTCTCGTCGATCTTCACCGGGCTGAACTTTATCGTCACGGTCCACAAGATGCGCGCCGCGGGCATGACCTGGTTCCGTCTGCCGCTGTTTGTCTGGGCGATGTATGCAACGTCGGTGATCATCATGCTGGGGACGCCGGTTGTGGCGGTGACCCTTCTGATGGTTCTGGTGGAGCGCACCCTCGGGTTTGGCCTCTTCTCCCCGGAGCTGGGCGGCGACCCGGTGCTCTTCCAGCACATGTTCTGGTTCTACTCGCACCCCGCGGTCTACATCATGATGCTTCCCGCGCTGGGAATCACCAATGAGATCATCGCGGCCAACTGTAAGAAGCGCATCTTTGGCTACGAGTTTGTGGCGATGTCTTCCCTTGCGATTGCCGCCTTTGGCTTCGTGGTCTGGGGCCACCACATGTTCGCGACCGCTCAGTCGATGTACTCGAGCATGGTGTTCTCGATTATCTCGTTCCTCGTGGCGGTGCCCTCGGCGATCAAGGTCTTTAACTGGATCGCGACCATCTTCAAGGGGAGTGTCGAGCTCTCCAGCCACATGCTCTTTGCGCTGGGCTTTATCGGTCTCTTCGTGGTGGGTGGACTCACGGGCCTGTTCCTGTCGTCCCTTGCCACGGACGTCCACCTCACGGCAACGTACTTTGTGGTGGCACACTTCCACTATGTCATGGTGGGAGGAGCCCTGATGGGCTTCATGGGAGGGCTACACTACTGGTGGCCCAAGATCACGGGGCGCCTCTACCCCGAGTTCCCCGCAAAGCTCTCGGCGATTATCACCTTTGTTGGCTTCAACATGACCTTCTTCCCGCAGTTTATTGTGGGCTACCTGGGCATGCCCCGCCGCTATCACTTCTACGCTCCTGAGTATCAGATCTGGCACATTGCCTCGACAGCAGGCTCTACGGTGCTTGGTGTTGGGTTTGCCCTCCCTGTCTGCTACTTGCTGTGGTCGTGGTTCAAGGGCCCCAAGGCACTCGCGAACCCCTGGGGAGCTGTCGGGTTGGAGTGGACTATTCCCTCACCGCCTGTGACCCACAACTTCCTGGTAGCGCCCGTCGTCACCTGGGAGGCGTATGAGTACACGGGTGAGCATCCTGCACACGACGTTCTGGATCATGCTCATGACCACGATCACGAGACGGTCGCACCCGTTCGAGAGGAAACCCACGTATGAGTCTCCACGCTCTAGAGCCCGGCGCGGGTGCTGAGCACGCCCACGGTGCTGGTCAGCGCGTCTCGATGCAGTACGAGAACATCGACCAGCAAAACGAGAGCTACCTGGTTGGGATGTGGTCATTCCTGGTCACGGAGATCATGTTCTTTGGGGGGCTGTTCCTTGCCTACGCGCTCTACCGGGTGATGTACTTCAACACCTACCTGGAGGCGCATCAGTTCCTGCTCCAGTACGGCTGGTTCGGGATGCACAATGGCTTCCCTTGGCTGGGGACGATCAACACCACGGTCCTGCTGACCAGCTCACTCTTTATGGTGCTCGCGGTCTACAATGCTCAGATCGGGCAGCGGATCAAGACTATCCTTTGGCTGTTGACGGTGGTAGGTTGTGCATTTGGCTTTATGGTGGTCAAGTACTTCGAGTACACCAATAAGCTCCATGAAGGCCTCTATCCGGACCGGAACTTCAACTACGCACGCGCTCTCTACATCCTCAAGACCGAACATGCTGCCGGGCACGAGGGCCATGAGAATCCTCGGGCAAACGAGGCCTGGACAGCGATGAAGGCGGCGGAGAAGGCGGGGGCAAAGCTAACCGAAGAGGGGCTCGAGATCCCAGCGACTCAGACGGCGCAGGTCGCGGGGGGGATCAACCAGAGCCTCACCGAGGTTCCAAAGGACACAATCGCCTTCTCGGTCCCGGATGCTTCCTACAGTAAGTACCTCTCTGAGGCGAACCATGCTCGCCTGTTCATGAGTATCTACTTCTCCATGACCGGGCTACACGGAATCCACGTCTCCCTGGGAATCTTAATGATGGGCCTCTTGATTCTCTTCTATGGAATCAAGCATCCCTGTGTCGATGACTACATGCCGCTGGAAATGATTGGCTTGTACTGGCACTTTGTTGACATCGTGTGGATCTTCCTGTTCCCGCTGATGTACCTGATCTCGTAAAGGAAAGACGATGGCAGATATAACACACGGACACGATAGCCACGGTCATGGGCGGGTACACCCGGCGGTCGAGGTTATCGATCACCCAAAGCCGCTTCTCTACTGGCAGACCTATGCAGGACTCTTTGTGCTGCTCATTGTGACGGTCTTGCTCTACTACATCGACCTGAGCGCGGCGATGAAGTGGGTAGGGTGGAACTTTGTCGTGGCCATGATTGTGGCGAGCATCAAGGCCTACCTGGTCGTGCGCAACTTCATGAACGTCAAGGGAAGCACCAAGCTGACCTTCCTTTGGGCAGTGCTTGGCTTTGTCTGGCTGATGCTCATGGCGGGAATCTTTATCGACTACCGGAGCCGTCCCGTACAAGGTGGCTGGGAGCCCCAGTTCGCCGGTCGAATGCGCTAACTTGGTTTTGGAGCCCGGCACGAAGGTGCCGGGCTTTTTGTTTTGGAGAGAACGACAATGATTGTAACGGTTTGGGGGGAGAACCTCCACGAGCAACAGCATGAGGCGGTGCAAAAGGTCTATCCTAACGGTATGCACAACGCCATCGCCGAGGGGCTACGAGAGCTCCTTGGGGAAGCCGCTACGGTGCGTACCGCGACCCTGGATCAGCCGGAGCATGGCCTGACCGATGAGATCTTGGCTAGCACCGATGTCCTGACCTGGTGGGGGCACATGGGCCATGACAAGGTAGACGATGCCGTTGTCACTAAGGTCCACCAGCGCGTGCTGGAGGGGATGGGGCTGATTGTCCTGCACTCGGGGCACTTCTCCAAGATCTTCCGCAAGCTCATGGGAACTACCTGCGGGCTGATCTGGCGTGACGACGATGTTGAGCGTGTCTGGACCGTGCGTCCGGGGCACCCGATCACCGAGGGTCTTCCTCCCGTCTTCACGGTCCCGGATACCGAGATGTACGGCGAGTTCTTTGATATTCCCCAGCCCGACGAGCTAATCTTTATCTCCAGCTACGGCGGCGGCGAGGTCTTTCGCTCGGGGTGCTGCTGGAGTCGAGGGCGCGGCAAGGTCTTCTACTTCTCGCCTGGCCACGAGACCTACCCGATCTACTACCAGCCAGAGATTCGGCGCGTGATCGCCAATGCTTGTAAGTGGGCCGCACCGACCACCGAGCTGGGAATCCGTGTCTGTCCCCACGCCCCCAAGGGCTGGTTTGAGACCAACCCCAATCTCGGCTGGGAGAAAAAGTCGTGAGAAAGGCGCTCTTGGTCGGGGCGGGCGGGATGGGGCAGGCGTGGGCCAAGAACCTCGTCGCCCACGCCGATCAGGTCGCCTTTGCCGGCTGGGTGGATATCCGCGATGGTGCTGCCGCTGCCGCCGCGGAGAAGCACGCGCTCTCGGGGCTCTGGACGGGCACCGAGCTAGAGAAGGCCATCGCGGAGGTTCAGCCCGACTTTGTCGTGGATGTCACTATCCCGGAGGCCCACCACCATGTCACCCTCACCGCGCTGGCACACGGCATCCCGGTGATTGGCGAGAAGCCGATGGCGCACTCGATGGAGGCGGCACGGGCGATGGTGGCAGCGAGTGAGAGGGCGGGCAAGCTCTACATGGTGAGCCAGTCCCGCCGCTACGACAACCGCATCCGCGCCTACCGTCGGCTGATCGAGAAGACCTGCGGCCCGCTAGGAATCCTCAACGCCGACTTCTATATCGGGGCACACTTTGGGGGCTTCCGCGACGAGATGGACCATGTCTTGCTTCTGGACATGGCGATCCATACGTTTGATCAGGCACGCTATCTCTCCGGAGCCGATCCGGTGGCGGTCTATGCCGAGGAGTTCAATCCCGCTTGGTCCTGGTACAAAGGGGCGGCATCGGCGACCTGCCTCTTCGAGATGGCCAATGGCCTGCGCTTTACCTACCGCGGCTCCTGGTGCGCGGAGGGCCTGCACACCAGCTGGGAGTGCGAGTGGCGCGCCAGCGGAGCAACCGGGACAGCGCTCTGGGACGGCCACAGCACCGTAAAGGGCGCCAAAGTGACCGGCACCGAGGGCTTCCACTACGCCACGGAGCCCACCGACGAGCCCATTCTTGAGGAAGTTGCGGGCGGAATCGCGGGGAGCCTTGAGGACTTCCTACACGCGCTCGAAACCGGAGCCACCCCCATGGGCGAGTGCCACGACAATATCAAGAGCCTCGCGATGGTCTTCGCCGCGGTCGAGTCTGCCACCACCGGCAAGCGCGTCACGATCTAAACCAGCCCCCTGACCCTCGCACGCGGGGGAACCGTAAGGAATCGGAATCCTTGTATTTCCCCCAATCTTGGGGGTCAGGGGGCCTCGGGCAAGCGGCTCTCGCGGAGCATCTGGACGGTCCAGATGCCGGTGAAGAGCATAAAGCCGATAAAGTAGACAAAGAACAGCCCCCCGAGCTGATTGCCGCCGCTGAGGTTTGCCAGGAAGCAGCTGTGCATCACCGCCATCAGAAACGCACCGGTGGCGATCCCAAAGACCGACATCTGGTGCCCTAGGCGTGCAATTGTCTGCTCCCACCGCTCGGGGGCGAGCCAGTACTCTTTATTGGGCAGGTTGATCATGTCGTTGGGGGTCTTCTTCAAGATGGCGCCTATCCCGATCCACATCAGCGAGAAGATGCTCACCAGGGCCAAGTAGAAGATCATAAAGCTGGTCTTGCTCATCCAGCCATCTGCCTGTCCCGATGGCCCAAAGTGCGAGGCCATCTTCTCGGGGAGGGCGCTGTAGTAGTAGGCGCAGTGCGCGGCGGCCAGCGCAGGGAGTACCAGAAGGGTCTTCTGTGCCCAGCTCAGGGGGCGCTTCTCTTGTTGCTGTTGTTGCATGAAAGTTACCTCATCTAGCAGAAATGATACCTGAATCCGTTTTTTGTTGCGGTCGGTGGTAGAATGCAACGTTTATGCGGCTCAAGCGGCTCACCCTTCATGGCTTTAAGACCTTCGCGGACAAGACGGAGATTGAGTTTGTCCCCGGTGTGACCTGTATTGTCGGGCCAAATGGGTCGGGCAAGTCGAATCTGCTGGATGCTCTGGTCTGGTGCCTGGGGGAGCAAAAGGCGTCGAATCTCCGTGCCACCAATGCACGCGATGTCATCTTCGCGGGCTCGTCCAAGCGCAAGCCGATGGGGATGGCGGAGGTCACGCTGACGGTGGACAACGAGGACCGTTTCCTCCCGCTGGACTTCTCCGAGGTGACGGTCACGCGCCGCATCTACCGCAATGGCGATAGCGAGTTCTTGCTCAATAAAGTCGCCTGCCGCCTCAAAGATATCGCGGATTTGTTTACGGACACGGGGGTGGGCAGGGGAGCCTATGCCATTGTCAACCAGAGCGAGATCGACGGGATTCTCTCCGCCAAGCCCGAGGACCGGCGCGAGCTCTTTGAAGAGGCGGCGGGAATTAAGAAGTACCGGGTCAAGAAGCGCGAGGCGCAGCGCAAGCTGGAGAACACCGAGCTTAATCTGATCCGTGTCCGCGATATTTTAGGGGAGCTCAGCACCCAGGTCGAGCCGCTCCGGGAGCAGGCCGAGGTCGCGCTGCGGCATAGGGAGCTCACGGAGCGCCTACGCGCGGTCGAGGTGGGGCAGCTCGCGGCGGACTACAAGCGCTACAAGGACGAGCTCGCGGAGCTGGAGAAGACCGCGGAGGACGCGAAAAAAGAAGCCGAGGAGCTCGGGGTCGAGGTCGGGGAGCTGGAGGCGAGCGCGGCGGGGCTGGGGCTGCGCATCTCCGAGGCCGAGAGCCAGATGGATGCCGCTCGCATCCGTCAGCAGCTCACGATGACCCAGGTGGAGCGCCTGGAGAGCCGGATCGCGCTGGCCGAGGAGCGCAAGACCAGCGCACGGCGGACACTGGAGTCGCTGGCCACCGACCTGGAGACCCTGGACTCGGACAAGCTCCGTCTGGCAACCGAGGCGGAGACGCTCAAGACCGAGGCCAAGACCGCCGAGGCGGGGCTTGCGGAGAAGACCAAGGTCCTCGCGGAGCACGAGGGGGTGGCGCGCGAGGCAGAGAAGGCACTGGGCGAGCTCTCCCGGATGCTGGCGGGCCAAGAGGCCGACTACCTGGCGCTCGCCCGCAAGCTCGCCGCCCAGAAAGCCGAGCGCGATAGCCTGCGCGAGCGAATCGCACGGCGCAAAGAGGAGATTGTCGAGGCCGAGGCGCGCGCCGCAACCCGCCAGGCCGAGGTCGAGGCCGCCCGCGCCGAGGCGGAGAAGCTTGGAGAGGCGCTTCTTGCGGCAAAAGTCGCCCAAGACGACGCCCGGCGCCAGCTCACCGACGAGCGCGAGCCCGCCGCGAAGAAAGCGGCCGAGGAAGTGGCCGCGCTGGGGGAGCGCCGTGCTAACCACGAGAAGAAGCTCGCTGGGCAGGAGTCCCGCCTCCGCGTGCTCGAAGAGACCGAGGCGATGCAGGAGGGCTACTTCGCCGGAGTCCGCGCCGCCCTCAATGCAGCGTCGGAGGGGAAGCTCAAGGGCGAGTTCACGCTCTTTGCCGACGCCATCAAGGTGCCGGAGGAGCTGGAGACGGCGATCGAGGTCGCGCTAGGCGGCAGTCTCCAGGACATTGTCACCGACACGGAGGCAAATGCCAAGGCGGCGATCCGGCACCTCAACGAGACCCGCGGCGGACGGGCGACCTTTCTGCCGCTCGATGCGCTCCGTGACCAGCAGATTCCCCAGTCGCTTCGTGCGGCGGCGCGTAAGTTCTCCGGCGTCCGTGGCTCCGCCGCCGATCTCGTGGCCTACGACGACAAGCTCGGGGCGGCGGTCCGGGTCCACCTTGCGCGTGTCTTGGTCGTGGACGATATCGACACGGCGACCCAGGTCTCCCGGCAGATCGAGCGAGACTGGGCGCGCATTGTGACCCTCACCGGCGAGCTGGTCGTTCCCACGGGCGCGATCACCGGCGGGCGCACGGGGCGGCAGGGGCCCAACCTGCTCTCCCGAAAGCGTGAGATCGCGGAGCTGCATCTCGCCGTGGACGCGGGGCGGCTGGAGACGGACCGCCTGCGGGAGCGCGAGACCGCCGCGCGCGCCGCTGCTGACACGGCCCGTCAAGCGGTGCGTGAGGCCGAGCAAGCCGTCCAGCGTGCACGGGAGGCCGTGCTGGATGCCGAGCGCCGCGTCCAGAGCAAGAACAACGAGGCCGAGCGGCTCCAGAAAGAAGCGCTCCAGCTCCAGACCCGCGCGGGGCAGCTCGTCAACTCCGGCGAGGCCGATGCGAGCCGGGAAGCCACCCTCTCCGCCGCCATCGAGGACGCCGACCGCACGGATGAGTCTGCCGTGGCGACGCGTGAAGAGCTCTCCCGCCGCCAGGCCGCGCTCACGGTACGCCGCGACGAAGCCCGCGACCAGGCCCGCACGATCGCCACCGAAGCAGCAAGCCTGCGAGAGCGCGTCGTCGGACTTACCCGCGACTCCAAGCGCGCCGAAGAGGGGGCCCTGCGTGCGACCATCACCGCCGACGAGCGCCGGCGCCGCGCCGCTGAGGCCGAGAACGTGATCGCTGTCGAGGAGGCGGAGGCCGTTCAGCGTGCTGCCGAACGCGAGGTGGCCCGAAAATCCCTGGAAGAGGCCGGGGCGGAGGTCGAGAAGTGGCGCGAGCGTCGGCAAGCGCTGGTCAATGAGAACTTCCAGCTCACCGAGCGCATCCGCCTGGTGCAGCGGACTATTGGGTTTGCCACCGAGCGCGGACAGCAAGCCCGCCTGCGCGCCGCCCGTGTCGAGACCCAGGCCGAGGCAGTGGGACAGCGCCTCCAGGACGAGTACGACCTCCACCCAGACTCCGCCGTGGCTCTTACCGGCGGCGCGCCTGTGGAGAAAGATGTCGCGCAGGAGATCGGCCGCCTGCGCCGGGAGATTCGCGCCCTGGGAACCGTCAACCTGGGGGCCGTCGAGGAGTACGAGCGGGTCTCGGAGCGCTACCGGTTCCTCACGGAGCAAAAAGCCGACCTGGAGAGCGCCAAAGCGAAGCTGCTCTCGACCATCACGGAGATCGACGACTCGACGCGTGGAGTCTTCGCCGAGACCTTCGATAAGGTTAATGTTGCGTTTCAGAAGTTCTTCACCCGGCTCTTTGGCGGTGGCTCGACCGACCTGGTGATGACCGACCCAAGCGATGTGCTGGAGACCGGAATCGAGATTCTGGCGCAGCCGCCGGGCAAGAAGCGCCAGAACCTCTCGCTCCTCTCCGGCGGCGAGCGTGCGCTCACGGCCACCGCGCTGCTCTTCGCCTTCCTCGAAGTGCGCCCCGCCCCATTCTGTGTCCTCGATGAAGTCGATGCGCCGCTCGATGGTGCCAATGTTGAGAAGTTTGCGGACCTCGTGGCGGAGTTTGGCCAAGAGAGCCAGTTTATTCTCATCACGCACAATGCCACGACGATGGAGGCCGCCCCGCTCTGGTACGGTGTCACGATGCAAGAGCCCGGGGTCAGCCGCGGCATCTCCATGCGCGTCCCCGAGTCCACACCTACTCCATCCGAGCCTGCTGAAGCACCACTAGAGTAGAGCCATGGAACCACCCCGGCACATTGTCGCTGTCTCCGGCCTGGTCACCGATCCCCTGACGGAAAAAGTCCTGCTCATTCGTAGCCCCCGCCGTGGCTGGGAGTTTCCGGGCGGTCAAGTGGAAGAAGGGGAGAGCCTTACCGACGCACTGGTGCGCGAGGTTCAGGAAGAGACGGGCCTTACTGTCGATATCCGCGAGCTGGTCGGGGTCTACTCCAATACCCACTCGCATATCGTCATGTTTGGCTTTCTCTGTGAGTGGCTAGAAGGCGAGCCAACCACCAGCCCCGAGAGCTTGGAGGTCGCCTGGGTCGAGCGCGACAGAGCTCTGGAGCGTGTCACCAATCCCGCTATCTACGACCGGCTCCGCGACATGCTGGACTTTGACGGAACCGTCGTCTACCGGGCCTATGTGCGCACGCAAGAGACCTATTTGATTCAGGAGGAGCGGGAGCTGTGAACCTAGACAGTGATGGGAAGAACGGTCACCTGGCCACTCTCGAAGAAATCCACAGTGAGGCGATAGTCTGCCAAAAGCGCCGTACCAAGCAGAGGGCGCTCCCCTAGTCCAAGGATGGCGACATCTATTTGTTTGTTTTGCCAGAGTATAGTCGCACTGTGAACGGGCGTGGGAACGGCGTTACCATCGGCAAGAACCGAGTCTAGCTCTAGCTCAAATGGCAACTTAAGTTGTGCTATCGTCTCCAAAGGAAGCGCAAGTGCTCCCTCAAAGCCGGTGTCTACAACGAACTCCAAGCCAACTTGATGGCCACTAGGAAGAATCAGACGCACCGTAAGGCAGGCTTGCAGGTTTTGAACGGCTCCCCTCATGGGATCGTGGTCCGTGTCCGTGTACCTCCGACAGCATAGACAGCATTGTAACCGATACGCTCGGCCCAGATGCGTGCTGAGGCGTGACGAATGCGGAGCCGGCGGCTGGCTACCAGGAGATCGCTATCGATTTCATAGTCACCACTCTCGATATCAATGGCGACGATCTTTCCGAGGCTCTCCTGCGTCTCTACCAGAGAGCGAATGTGTTCTTGGTAAAGAGCTTTTCCACGCAAGGCAGTGTTGTCTGTGCTCATGGTTTGTTCTCCTTCCTGAGTATATCAAAGTATAATCTCTCCATGCATCAAGCCAAAGAAGCTGGGCTGGCATTTCATGCACCCCCCAAGCCGCTCGCCGCAAACGCGATCACCCACGACTGGCGGGACTTTCTTGGCCCCAGCCACAACGCGTTTGCCACCGAGTCGCCGCTGCGGGAGACCCCCACACTGGTCTGGGAGCGGATAAAGGGGGAGGGCTACGCGTCGCCGTGTGCGGTGGCGGGGAAGGTAGTTGTCTTTCACCGGGTGGGGGAGCAAGAGACCATCGAGTGCGTCGCGGCGGAGACCGGAAAGCGGCTCTGGAAGCTTGCCTACGCCGCGCCCTACTCCGACCGCTATGGCTTCAGTGCGGGGCCGCGCTGCCAGCCGATCAGTGACGGGAAGTTTGTCTACACCTACGGGGTCGTGGGGATGCTGACCTGCCTCTCGCTGGCGACCGGGCAGGTGGTCTGGAAGCACGATGTCGCCGCTGAGTTCAAGGTGCCCCAGAACTACTTCGGGGTCGGGGCGACGCCGCTTTTAGAGGGCAATCTTCTGATTGTCGTCGTGGGAAAAGACTCCGGGCCGAGCGTGGTTGCTTTCGACAAGACCACGGGCAAGCAGGTCTGGGCGGCGGGTAAGGGCTGGACCGCGGGCTACGCCTCGCCGGTGGCCGCGACGGTCCACGGGAAGCGCCGAATTTTCGCCTTTCTCGGTGGCGATAGCCAGCCGACCCAGGGGGGACTGCTGATGCTCGACGCCGCCACAGGGAAAGTCGAGGCTAGCTTTCCCTGGCGCTCGCGCCGCTACGAGTCCGTGAACGCCTCGACACCGGTGGTGCTCGGCAACCAGGTCTTTCTCTCGGAGTGCTACGGTATGGGCGGGACCCTGCTCGATATCTTGCCCGATGGCACGCTCAAGCCGCTCTGGACCAACAAGCGCTTTGGTACCCACTTCATGACCGCGATCCACAAGGACGGCTACCTCTACGGAATCGACGGCCACGGGCCACAGAACGCGCCGCTGGTCTGTGTGGAGCTTAAGACCGGCAAGGAGCTCTGGCGTGAGGAGCCCGAGTGGGAGGTTGCGGTGGGGGGGAAGACCCTGCGGCTCGCCCCGGCGCTGGCGTCGCTGATCGCCCTCAAGGACCGCTGCCTGATGCTGGGCGAGTACGGCCAGCTGGCCTGGCTGGACCTGAACCCCAAGGGCTACAAGGAGCTGGGCCGCACGACTCTCTTTGTGGCGCGGGAGTCGTGGGGGACACCGGCGCTGAGCCGCGGCCTGCTCTTTGTCTGTCAGAACGAGACCGGAGTGGATGGCTCAGCACGCCGCCTGCTCTGCTTCGACCTGAGAGGGAAGTAGCCATGCAGATCCTACTCCCGCCCTCAGAAGGCAAGACCAGCCCCGCCAAGGGCAAGCCGCTCGACGGGGATACCCTGCCTCTTCCATCCCTCCAGGAGCCCCGTCGCCAGGTTCTGGAGGCCCTGACCACGCTCTGCGCCGGCGACCCGGAGCTCGCGCGCACCACTCTAGGGCTGACACCGGGCCAGAGCGATGAGCTCCTGCGCAACCAGGGGCTCTGGACGGCTCCCACGGCTCCGGCCTGGCAGGTCTATACCGGAGTGCTCTACGGCCAGCTCGATGCGCCCTCCCTGACCGCTGCGCAGCGGCGCTGGCTCAGCGAGCGGGTCTTGATCGCCAGTGCGCTCTTTGGGTTTGTCGGGCTCTCCGAGCCGATCCCGGCGTACCGGCTCTCCGGGGACACGAGCCTGCCGGGTGTCGGAGCACTGGCGGGGTTCTGGCGCACGCACCTCGTCCCGCTTCTGGAAGCGACCTCGGGGCTCGTGATCGACCTGCGCTCGGGGACCTATGTCAAGCTCGCGCCCCTGACGCCGGCGCTGGCAGAGCGTACCGTGGCCGTCCGCGTGCTCCAGAAGATGCCCTCGGGGCCTCCGAAGCTCATCACGCACTTCAATAAAGCCACCAAGGGGCGGATCGTGCGTGAGCTTGCACTCCAGCGAAAGACCCTCCGAACCGCCTCGGAGCTTGCACAGCTCGTCACTGCCTTGGATGCCGATGTGACTGTGGTTGCCCCTGCGAAGAAAGGCCCCCTGCTCCTCGATATTGTCGTCGATAGCCCGTTTCACGGGTAGCCCTGCACGTCTGCCCACGCCGAGGGCTACATCGCCGACAGTGCCGCTGCCACGACCGCCGCGAGCGGTGTTGTGGGACGGCCCAGGAGGGCGGAGAGCTGGCGGCTCGTGTCAAAGAGCGCTCCGGTGGAGGCGGCGACATCGAAGTGCGCAAAGAGCTGCGCCAGCCCCTCGGGCAGGCCGACACTTACCAGGATGGCCGCGTAGTCTGCCTCGGGGAGGTTGGTGTAGGGGATGTCCTTGCCGGTCTGGCGGGAGAGCTCGGCGGCCAGCTCACTCAGGGTGTAGGCATTGTCTCCGGCCAGCTCGTAGGTCTTGCCCTCGTGCCCGGCGCTTGTCAGCACCACCGCAGCGGCCTCGGCGTAGTCGGTACGGGGGGCTGAGGAGATCTTCCCATCGCCCGCACTGCCCAGAAACGCGCCCCCTGCCAGGGCACCGGGGATCGAGGCGGTGTAGTTCTCGGTGTACCAGCCGTTACGCAGGATTGTGTAGGCAAGCCCGGATGCCTCTAGGGCCTGCTCGGTCGCGTGGTGCTCCACCGCCAGGCTGAGAGGGGAGCTGTCTGCATGAAGGACGCTGGTGTAGACAATCCGCTGGACACCGGCCTGCTTGGCCGCCGCGATCACATTCTGGTGCTGTGCCACGCGCTGTCCTATCTCACTGGAGGAGATCAGCAGGAGCGTCTCTACCCCGTGGAGCGCAGCCGCTAGGGTCTCGGGCTGGGCGTAGTCCGCCTCGCGCACGGCGACCCCTAGATCGGCGGCCTTGGCTGTGGAGCGAGCCAGGGCGATGAGCTGGTCGGTGGGGACCTTGGTCTTGAGGAGGTTGAGGACGAGGCGACCGAGCTGTCCGGTCGCGCCGGTGAGGGCGATACTCATGGTTGTTTCTCTTTCTGATTTGTAATGATTATAGTTACAAGTGGTGGCAAATAAAAAGCGCCCGAAGGCACTCTCTCTACCGGGTTATGCCGCGCGTTGCGCGGCGACGACTCTTAGCTGCGTGACAACCTGGGCCATGCTGGTCTGGGCGAGCCGCGTTTCCATGGCTTGCTGCGCCTCGGTGAAGACTCCCTCCAGGGTTTTCTGGATGTTGTTGCCCACCAGGCAAGCCGGGTGGGGCTTCTCATGGAGCGCAAACAGGTCCGCTTCCTCCACTGCGTGGACGGCGCGATAGACCTCCAGGAGCGTGATCTCGTGGAGCGGCTTGGCAAGCTGGGCCCCTGCAACCCCTTGTCGGGTGCGGACGAGCCCGGCTCGGCGTAGCATCCCGGTGACATTGCGGACGATCACCGCATTGACCCCGATGCTAGCCGCCATTAAGTCCGAGGTGGCCTCGACCTCAGGGTAGACCTCCATGAGGGCTAGGATATGGATTCCAATGGCAAACCGGCTGGCAATACGCATACTCTCGCTCGTTTCTTGTAATGATTATAGTTACAAGTTGGTGGTCTGTCAAGGCGATCTTTAAATTTTTCTCTTGTTGAAGTTTGTTTGGGGAAGGGGCACTTGCGGAAGCCCCCTCTCTGGGGCTCGTAAGTACTGTGTCGAAGGGCGGATGACCGGGATTGAACCGGCTACCTCCAGAGCCACAACCTGGCGCTCTAACCAAATGAGCTACACCCGCCACGAATGCAGGAAGGATTATACCGCGTCGTTGTTAGCTACGCAAGTGTGCACACAGCTCGACAATCACCCCGTCGGGGTCGTGGCAGTAGCAGAGGCGCTTCTGGATCCCCTCGACAATGCGAAAGGGGACGGTCACCGGCGGGGAGACAAAGACAGTCCCCGCACCCCGGAGCTTTTCGTACCAGGCATCGAGGTCGTCTACTTCCAGAGCAAAGTGGCGCAGGCCGGGCGTGTTGGGGAGGGAATTCGGCGCGAGCGCGGTGCCCTCCGGGGTGAGGTACTGCAAGAGCTCTAGGCGGCAGCCCCCGCCGTCGGGCATCACGAAGACACAGTGCGCCTTGGCCTGGGGGCAGCCGGTAACGTCCTCGATCCACTCTCCCTCCAGAAGAATGTCGAAGGTCTGGCGCATCCCGAGGAGCCCCACATAGAACGCCAGGGAGCGCGCCATGTCCCCGACCACGATATTGAGGTGGTTGACGGTCATCCTATAAGTTTTCGCAGCGCCTTGACAAAGACCTCGGCCTGGCGTGACATGCCCAGGTCGGTGGGGTGGACGCCATCGACGGTCGCCTCGCCGTCGGTGCCCCAAGCACCGCGCATGGGGAGGTAGTGAAGGTGCGGGAGCCCCTCCCGGGTGAGCTTCTCGACCGCCTCCCGGGTGAGCTTGCTCCGAGACGGCTCCTTCGGGTTGTCGAGGAAGGCATCGCCGGCACACAGAATCGGGGTGGTGGGGCGCTTCTCCCGCAGGCGGCGTACAAACGGCTCCAGGCGCTCGCGCACCAGCTCATCGCTCATGTTGCGCAGGCAGTCGAGCACAAACACTGACGCGTCGAGCTCCCCAAGCAGCTCCGCCAGTGCCAGCTCCATCTTCCCATTGCCCGAGAACCCCAGGTTGAGATGAGGGCGGTCCAGGGTTCGGGCCGCAATCGCCGTGAAGGCCATGCCGGGCCGCGACGCGCACCCGCCTTGGGTAATAGACGTCCCGTAGAAGACAATCGGCTTATGGGCACGCGGGGGCGCGGGAAGTGCCGCCGCCCCCGGGGCACAGCCAAGCTCCAGGCGTATCGTGCTATTGTAGAGGGGCAGGTAGAGACAGAACTCGCGCAGCCCGCCGCTCGCGCCGGCAAAGACCACCTGGTTGCCCACCTGCTGGCGCGGCTGCCCGACTCCGATAAAGCGCCACTTGTTGTCGCTGCCCCGGCCGTAGAGGTCCACGCCCGAGACCCCCGACGCCGGCATGTGTGGCATTGCCAGCTCCCCGCCCACCGACCAGCGGACGCCGATCTGGGGGCTGGCCGTCACGAACCGGTAGCACAGCCCCGCGCTGCTTCGTGAGAGGTTCCAGACCGCCGGGGGGACCGTCGCCTGGGCGCGCTCCGGCAGGCGGTCGAAGGGAGCGGCGGTCTGCGCCCAGCCCTTGCCCTCTACTTCGTCGCCGCGGACACTGCGCCACTCTAAACCCTGTTGCTCCATACACCCTGCCTCCAGAAACACCAGCCCCAGAAGAAAACTCCGTCGCTGCATTCGTACTGCCTCACTTCACCAAATCATCGGGAAAATCCTGGGAAATCTTGTATAGTGAGCAAAATGGACGACGAGGAAAAGCTGCCCCCCATCCCTACCAAGATTCGCTTCGACGCTCGCTACCGTGAGGCCCCCAAGGCGCGCAAGGACATCAGCCTGCGCCTCTTTGTGCTCCTGATCGTCCTGATCTCCGCGATGGGCTGGCAGGGGATTCGCAATATCGGGGTCTTTCTGGAGCTGATGCAGCAGCGCTACGCGCATCCGTCGCCCTCACCCACGCCTGAGATCGAGATTCGCTTCGAGCCGTCCACAGAGACCCGTAAGTGACGATCACTTATGCGCTGACGGAAGACGATCTGCACGCGTTCCATACGTACTTGAATAACGAATCGCCGGAGTACAAAGCGAGCCAGAGACGCAGTCGTCTTATTTTTGTTGCGCTCGGCTCTGCTGCCCTCTATATGTTTGTCTTTTTTGTGATACGGGTCATGGCACTTCCGTATCCCTACCTACCCCTTATGGTTGCATTGGGAAATGGGCTCTACTTCGCGCTGACAAAGAATGCCGTCAGTCCTAAAAAGATGCAGAGAGCGATCTCAGAGAGCGTGAAGAAGGGCGGCTTTCAAGAGTTCTTTCTCTCGCGTGATATTGTTCTGACGGAGGCTGGGCTACGGCAGGTCACGGACCAGGGTGTGCAGTCTTGGGACTGGGAGGAGCTTCGCGCGTTGCACCCGACTCCGAGTCATCTTTTCCTAGCCGCCCCTGCCGAGCAGTATGTCGTTATCCCACGGCGGGCGTTTGGCACCGAGCCGACGGAGGCAGCGTTTCTGGAGACCCTGACACGGCACTACGACAGAGCCCACTCGGGAGCGAGTCAGTGACCCTGGAGTACGAGCGGACGCCGGAGCACTGGACGGCGGCAAATATCGCCCTCTTTGAAAACTCCGAACGTGGGAAGAAGCGCCTGAGGGCGCTCCGTGGGGTTGTCGGGGGGCTCTGCTTGGTTGTCTCTATTCTGGTCTTCCTGGCAGTGGCGATCCTGGCGGAGCTGGCACTGCCGCTGCGCATCTTCGGGGTGGTTGCCTGTGCGGTCGTGACAGCGCTTGCCACGTACCATCTCACGCCGGTGATGGCGCGCAGTGAGATCAAGCAGGTGGTGCAGACCCTGGTGCGCCGAGGGAGACACGCCGAGTTTTTCGGGAAGAAGCGCGTGACCCTGGACGATGAGGGACTGCGTATCCGGGGCGAGACCGCTGAGGAGCTCCACTTCTGGAAGCGGGTGCGCGAGGTCCTCGTGACGGAGAGCTATATCCTGTTCCGAATCGGGGAGAACCAGCTCATGGAGCTACCGAAGTCTCTCTTTGCGACGCCCCAGCACCAGGCCGAGTTTCTTGCCGCGGTCGAGCGCTACCGGCAGGAGCAGGCTAGCCCGTCGCCTGAGCCGCAGCGGCAGGCGTGGTACCAGAGCAAGGATCAGGTGGGGTAGCCTTGGCCAGCGCGGGGAGCACGACACTCTGGTGCCAGAGAGCCACCACCCGCTGCTCGTCGGGCTCGGGCGGGCGGTTGTCGCTCCCGTGGACCTGAACCAGGACGCCATTGGTGGGGTTTACCTCGACAGTCACGCGGCGCTTCTCTTGGTAGCGCACGGAGAAGATCGCCGAGGTCCCTGAGTGGCAGCGCCTGCCGTAGCCACCGACACAGTGTCGAAGGGCCGCGCCTTCCTCGCCCAGCTGGGAGCTCTTCGTGAGCTCGGTGACACTCCAGCCGGTGACGTCTGCGGCCTCACCTGACCAGTCCCAGCCGTGGGAATCCCAGCGGTAGAGCTCTCCCCCGGAGCGCCAGGAGTAGCGATTGCGCTGGTAGAGGAGGCTCTGCTCACGCACGGCCTGGACACTGCGGCCGCTCCAGCGGAAGGGCTGCTCGCCGCGCGCCCGTGCCTCAGTGTGGCGATGACGGCCCCAGGCAAGGACCTGCGCAAGCTCCCCCTGGACGAGCTCTCCGCCCTGTGCCCCCAGCCAGCGAACCGTCTCTCGCCAGAAGTCCAGCTCACCGGGAGCCAGGTTGGGATCGGTAGGGTCGAGGAGGTAGGAGCGATCCAGACAAAGGCGGCGCAGGTCTGCCTCTGTGCCCCCGAGGCGCAGCACCTCGGCGCAGGCGCAGGCGAGCTCGGGAGCCATCAGGGAGGGAACCTGCGACAGAAAGTGCGGGAGCCTGCTGGGCAGGTTCCAGCCAAAAGTGGCGGCAGCGCTCTTGAGGGAGACACTGCGCCCTAGGAGAATCAACCAGCAGAGCCACTTGTAGTTCGGGAAGCGGATCGAGCGCCGCAGTGCTTGGCTCAGAAACGCAGGAACGGGGTACGGGGCAAAGAGATGCTCGGGGAGCGAGACCCCCGACTCCGGCTGCCAGGTAAGGGGCGAGCGGTACCAAAACAGAGCGAAGAGACAGAGCTCACGGGCGGACTTCGGGAGATACTGCTGAAGGCGCTCCTGGCTCTGCCGGTCCAGCGCCGCGCGAAGGGTCAGCACCAGCTCGGGATCGTCGCCCTTGTAGCGCGTCAGCCGCTCGACATGCGCGGCCAGGGAGGCGACCAGTGCCTCGGGCGATCCCTCCCACAGACGGGAGGGTGTGGCGTGGGGCGTCTCGGGGAAGAGCGTCCCCAAGGCCCGGAGAGGCACGTGGTCGTGGAGGACGGCGGAGCAGAGCTGGGTGTGCCAGTAGGGGAGCGTGTCGTCCTCCCCGATCTCGTCCTCGTACCAGTCGGAGGGCCAGTCCTCCCCGCCAGGATCTTCCTCGCTGATACCGGCACGCGTCAACAGCCCCGGGTCTTTCTCACGCAGGCGACGGTACCGGGCACGGAGGGCGTTGGGCGCGAGGGGGCGGTGCCAGTTCTGAATTCTTTTCCCAAATTTTGTCTGCTTCACGACACTGTATCCACAACCGCGAGGGTGTTGCTAAAAGTAGGAACGCGTGTAAAGGAGGAGTTTTCTCGCTCTATCCTGAAGTGGTACCCCGTATGTCGCAGTGGCGTCTTGAGCTTCTGGGGGGCTTGCGTGTGATCGGAGCCAGTGGCGAGACTATCACCCAGTTTGAGGCGCGTAAAACAGCGGCTCTTTTGGCCCTCCTTGCCCTGCGCCCGGAGCATGTCCACCCACGTGAGGAGCTCGTGGCAGCGCTCTGGCCCGATGCCGAGTGGGAGAGCGGCCGAAACCGGCTAAAGCAAGCGCTCTCGATGCTCCGCAAGCGGCTGGGGGCGGTCTTTGAGGCCAGCCACTTTGGGATTCGGCTCTTGCCTGGGACATTCGAGACCGATGTGGCCCAGTGGGAGGCTCTGGTGACGCAAGGTCGGCTCCGTGAGGCCAGCCTGCTCTGGCGAGGAGAGCTCCTTCCCGGCTTCTATGAAGAGGCACTGGTCTTGGAGCGCGAGCGGCTCAATGCGCTCCGGGAGGCCACCTGTCCCGATAGGGCGTCTGTGTGTGCCCGGCAAGTGCTACTCCCGCAGCCGCTCACACGCTTTCACGGGCGAGAGCCTGAGCTGGCGGCGCTTGCCGAGTGCTTTAAGACCGAGCGCTGGGTGACCATCACCGGGCCTGGGGGGATGGGCAAGACCCGACTTGCCCTGGAGGCTGCCCGTCGGCGGGAGCTCGACGACCTGTACTTTGTCTCGCTGATCGAGCTACGGGAGGCGAGCCAGCTTCCGGTCGCGCTCGCCAGGGCGGTACAGCTCCCTTTGAATCCAAACCAGGAGCCGCTGGAGACCGTGCTAGGGTTTCTTGGAGGGCACCCGCTCTTGCTCGTGCTAGACAATGCGGAGCACCTTGCGACAGAGAGCCTGGCCGTGCTGTGTCAGCAGCTCCTGGAGCGCTTGCCTCTCTTACGCCTGCTTGTTACGTCGCGCCAAGTGCTGGGGGGAGCCGGCGAGTGTCGCTTTCCTCTCGCTACCCTACCGATCCAGGAGGGCGCGGTGCCCCTCTTCTTGGACCGTGCACGACGTGTCCGGCCTGGCTTTGAGGAGAGCCCGGATATCGCGGCGCTCTGCGAGAGCCTGGAGGGGATGCCCCTTGCCATCGAGCTCTGTGCGGCGTGGGCGGGGGCTCTGAGCGCACGCCAGATGCGGCAGCGGCTGGAGCGGGGCGAGTTTGGTCCCTTGCTCACCGCGCACGATGCGAGCTTCCCCCAGCGCCACCGGAGTGTCGAGACGGCGTTTCTGAGCAGCTACGAGCGGCTGACGGCCCGTCAGCAAGGGCTCCTTCGTGGCCTGACGGTCTTTCGGGGGGGCTGGACCCTGGAGGCGGTGGAGGCTGTCTGCCCCACCGACAACACCCTGCGCGATCTGCTGGCGCTGACCGAGGCATCGCTGGTGCTCCCTGTGGGGGCTCGCTTCACGATGCTGGAGAGCCTGCGCCACTTTGCGAGCTTGCTGCTTACCACCGACGAGAGAGCGGGGCTCCTCGTGGCCCACCTGCGCTGGGGCAAGGCACTCGTCGCCGAGGCCACGGACGATCCCAAGGCGGAGGAGCAGGCACTTGCCCTCTTGGAGACAGAGCGTGAGAACCTGAGCGCTGCGATTCAAGAGGGCCTTGCAGATGGGCAAGCGGAGGACGCGGCTCTGCTGATTGTCGCGCTCTGCCCCTTTTTCTCGCTCCGCGCCTACGCCCAAGAGGCAGTGGGGCTCCTCAAGCAAGCGCTCGCCGCCCCGGAGCTCTCAGGGCACACGGAGGCCAGTCTCTGCATCCAGCTAGGAGCGCTTACCGTGGATAACCAAGCGTCTGCGGTTGCGGTGCAGTACCTGGAGCGAGCCTTGGCACTCCTGGCAACCCACCCTGAGCCGCACCTGGAGGCACAGGCACTCTGGCAGCGGGGCCGGCTTGCCTTTCTGAGGAAGGAGTTTGACCAGAGCAAGCGTGACCACGAGCAGGCACTGGCGCTGCGCCTTACCCTGCACGACACCGAGGGATATGCCCGCTCCTACGATGCCCTGGCCCAGCTCGCGACCCGGCGAGGGGATGCCGAAGAGACCCGTCGTCTGCTGGCGCTCGCCGACGATGCGGCACGGCGGGTGGGGCGCAGTAGCCTCCTGACCGATATTCTCTTCAATCGTGGGCGGCTCGCAC
This sequence comes from Armatimonas rosea, assembly GCF_014202505.1. Lineage (NCBI taxonomy): Bacteria > Bacillati > Armatimonadota > Armatimonadia > Armatimonadales > Armatimonadaceae > Armatimonas > Armatimonas rosea. The sequence continues at coordinate 1,382,742 of NZ_JACHGW010000002.1, forward strand.
TGGTTCTGGGAGACTTTGAGACGGCTCTCTTGGCATTTGAGGCCTGTGAAGAGCGGGGACGTCGGCTTGCCCTGCCCCGGCTCCTGGCGAAGGTCTGGAACAACCTGGGGGAGGCCGCGCGCGGGCTGGGCGATGAAGTTAGGGCGCGTCATGCCTATCTTGAGGCGGCACGGGCGTTCTGGGAGCTACGCGAGGGGGGAGCCGCCCACTTTCCCTTCTGGAACCTGGGTTGTCTCTACGGCGAGTGGGATCACTTTGACATTGGCCTGGTCACCCTGGCGGTTGCAAGTCGGCTCTGGGAGGAGCTTGGACGTCCCCTGGATGAGGGCGACCAGCAGACCATTGACCGGATGAAGGCACAGGCAACCGCCGCCTTTGGGCCTGAGCGCACCACCTACTACTGGACCGAGGGGCTCCAGCTCTCCCCGGATGAGGTCCTTCGACGGATCGAGCGACGCCAGCCGTCGAAGGCGTAAAATCCCACTCGCTACTTTTACGATTTTTTTACCGCCCCTCGCTAACCTGTGTCCATTCCGAATCACGGAGAGGATACGACAATGCGAAAGACTTCTTTACTCTTGATCTGCGCGGGGCTCTTGTTAAGTGGGGGAGCACCCAGCCGGGCGCAGACCACGCCCACCCCAGGGGGCTACACACAGGCCGATGTGCGCACACTGGACCAGCAGGTCGGGCGCTTCCCCCGCAAGGCCACGGCCAGCGTCCTCTGCACCAATGAGAATGTCTCGGAGCTCAAGGCCCTTCTGGTCAAGGCGAGCAGTCTTGCCTGGCAGCGCTCTCGTGACTCGGAGGCGAGCACCAAGCGCAGCCAGCTAGAAAAGCTCCTCAAAGAGCACGAGCTCACCCCTGCCCAAGCCACAAAAATTGCCGAGGCCGCCGTGGCCTACCGGAAGGCGCGTAGCACAAGCAATGCCCGCCGGAAGAGCACCGCAGAGAAAGCAGGCGAGGCCGCTGGCGAGGCGGTCGAGGCAGCGGTAGAGACCGTAAAAGCGGGCGCGGCAGCGGCCCAAGAGCTGGCAACGGCGGCGGCGCAGGTAGCGTTTGACTTCATGAAAGGCTTCGTCCAGGAGGTAAAGAAGTGAGGCAGTCTCCTCTGTTTCCCCTAATACTGATCGCCGCTCTCTCTCTGGGAGTGCAGCGACCGGTTCTGGCACAGCAAGGACTGAGCCTCCCTCTCCAGACCATCAAGGCAGGCAACCTAGACAACCTCCCCACCGATACCGCTGAGCTTTGGCAGCTCAGGGCAGAGCTAGAGAGCACACTGGGGCGAACTCGGCGAGGGATGCCTCTTAGCCAAGAGCGTGCGCTCAAGGCTCTGACTGCTGTCTGCTCCTACGGCTACGCGCTCAATCTCGCGGCCAGCGGTAAGCCCCGGAGCGAGTGGGGCGCGCTCCCCGGAGCCTTCCGTGAGGAGCTGGAGCGCACTCTGAAAAGTAAGGGCGTAACCTTGAGAGAGCAGGATCTGAAGGAGATTGAGACCCAGACACGTGAGCTTCTTTCCTTGCTTCAGCAGCTTATCGGAGGAAATCAAGGACGGCGAGGGCGAGCAAACAGCGCAAGCACCGCGCGCAAAAAGGATGACGAAAGCAAGGACATTAAAGAGTCCTCGGGGAGTGAGACGGGAGCAAGTGGGGGGAGTGGTGGTTCCACCAGCATCAAGCCCGGCTCGGGGAGCACGATCCCCAAAGGGCACGCCGCACCTGGCTTGAAGGCGCAGGTAAGCATCAAGATTCAGCAGCATGCTGTCGCTCTAGATCGGTTGATGAAGTAGACCATGAAAGCGCTCTTTATTTGTACCGCAGTGCTGGCGACACTCACCGCCACTGCTCATGCCCAGCTCCCCGATGGCTGGCTCTGGGACGATGGCTACACACTCTTTAGCGCGGTGAACAAACCGACAACCGCCAATGGGAAGCGCACCAGCCACTGGTTCCTCCAGGCTGCCCTCCGCTGCTTTGGAAGCGCCCCCGCCTATAGCACCTTCAAGGTCGTGGTGGAGAAGAATGGCAAGCCCGTGGCGACGGGCCAGAGGGAGGCGCAGCGTGTCGCAGGGAGCGAGCCCTTCCTGGTCGCACTGGCGCTGGAGACCGAGCAAGAGCTCCCCGGCCCAGGGCTCTACACGGTCAAGGTCTTCGTGATAGACGGCGACACCAAGAGAGAGCATCTCGCACGAACCCAGACCATTGAGGTCGGAGCGGTGCGCTTCGGGGACCAGACCGAACTGGTGGTCTCGCGCCACGGTGAGGTCCTCGATAGCATTCTCTACCTGCGCGGCTCCCGCTACCCGACCTACCACCAGCGGGGACGAGGCGCGGTGCAGTCTCAGCGCTCGGTCGAGCTGAGCTTCTGGCTCTCCCCAACGGTGGATAGTGCCTTTCACCAGGGCCGCTGCAAGCTGACCGTGGATGGCAAGACCGTCATGACCGAGCTCAATGGCATCCTCCAAGACCGAACGCCCGCCGAGGTTGTGCTGAACCAGCTCTGGCGCTATAGCACGTCGGAGTACCTGCGCTTCCAGCAGGTCTCCCTGCTCTTGCCCCTCGACTGGAGCCACACGCCCTCCCCGCAGAAGAGCCCGTTTGTGAATCTCAGCGACCATCCCGGCAAGTGGGAGGTGGAGTACAGTGTCGAGGGCAAGCTCGTTCGCACCTGGCGCTTCACGGTCAACTCCGATGGCACGATCGCGCCGCACCCGGAGCAGGGCGCGGGGCTAAGCCTGGCAAAGAATGCCTACTTTGTCGAGACCGTGATCCCCACAGGCGGCTCCGCTTTTGATGCACGCCTGGTTCCCACTGCCGCCGTGCGCGGCGGTTTCTACGGCCTCCCTTGGAAAACTGCCGAGGGCAAGGCACTTGCTCAGTCACTTCCCACCAAAGGCGCTGCTTGGCCGGGTGCTAAATGAAAGGAAATATCCCCATGAAACGACTTCTCACCGCGCTTCTTGCGCTCTCGCTCACGGCACTTGCCCACGCACAGACCTACGACGCCACCACGGACTTCTCGATCACCCAGGGCAACGCCAACGGCGTTTGGAGCTACGGCTTCTCCAGCACACTGGGCGGTGCGTTGACCCTCTTTGATGTCACCGATAGTTTTCCCTCATGGAAGCATAGCGTCGTGCAAAGCCTCGGTGCCCCCACCATTGGGCGCAACGATACCGGTGGTGTTGTCAATGGTATTCCCATGGGCTTCCTGGATCTCCATCCTGGCCCTATCGAATACACGGTTCTGCGATTTACTGCCCCCAGTACCGAAAGCTACAGCCTCTCGGCGCAGTGCTTTATCGGTGACTTCGGGGATACGGAGATGTTTGTAGTCCACAACAACAACACAAGCTCACCACTTTTCTTCGCTGCGACAACGGATACCAACCCGTTTTTTAGCACCAGTCTCGCCCTAACCGCAGGAGACACGGTGGACTTGGTTGTCGGGAAAAAGGCGGACTTCTTCTTTGATAGCACTCCCGCTGTTTTTACGCTGATCGGTTCGGCTGGTGCGTCTGCGCCGGAGCCGGGAACGATTGGGCTCTTTACCGTGGGGGGGCTTGTCTGGATCGTCCGCCGCCGTGCGCTTCAAAAAGGAAACTAAGATGACAACACGAATGAAAAAATCAGTCTCGCTCCTGCTGGCGACCACGGTTCTCTTGATCCCCGTTAAGCCCTCTCGCGCAGACACCCCCGCCGCGGTGGTCGGTGGGCTTGAGCTTGTGGTGGCGGGCGCAGCCGTGGTGGGAGCGGCCGCTGCGGTTATCCAAGCCGGGGTGGCACTCTTTGGCTCCGGGGGAGACAAGGGCGGCGATAAAGGTGGTGGCAAAGACGACTCCGGGACGACCACGACGACTACGACCACCACCACTACCGACGAAAACGGAAACACCACGACCACCACCACAACAACGACGACATCCAAGCTGACGACGGGGGGATTGACGCCGGGAAAGTGGTTTGCCTTCGAGGAGCTGCAGCGGCTCCCGAGCACGGCAGGGGACGTGGGAATGGCCTTTGACCGCATCGACAACCAGGCAGATGTCAAGCGGACTGCGGCCACGACCCGGAAAGTGACCTACACGATCGTGCGCCGAACCTTTGTGGAGATTAGCCGCACCGCCCGTGGCCCGAAGGCTCTCACGTTGCCTATCGCGCTCCGTCTGAAGCAGCTACGGTTGACTACCAAGGAGATCCCCGCCACCCAGGGACAGTCGTCGTTTGAGGTTCAGGTCAATGCGGAAGGGCGCTCGCTCTACCACTTCTCTGCGAGTGTCGCGCAAGGGCAGAAGCCGACGTTCACAAAAGACATTAAGTACTCTTCTACCAAAGAGGAGAACAGCGTCCTAGAGATCAACGACCTCAGTAAAGATATCTCGTTCACGCTTCCTCCGCGTAAGGCGAAGCTTCGGCTGGAGCTCGTGGTCACGACCCAAGGGGTGGGTCAGCGCGTCTGATTGCGGGTCAGCTGCCAGGCACCTGGCAGGAGCCCGGCGGCTAGGAGCGACTTGAGCACATCCCCCGGCAGGAAAGGCAACACGCCTTGCACCACTGCCGGGGTGATTCCCCCCACAAAGTGCGCCAGCCAGAGCGCGCCAAAGAGAAAGATGGTCAGGCTGGAGGCCAGCATTCCGAGTACGGTGGTGAGCGGCTTGCGGTCCCAGCCCCGCTCGGCGAGCAGGCCGGCGACAAAGGCGGCGAGGGGAAACGCGCAGAGGTAGCCGCCGGTCGGGCCGACCAGCTTCGCCAGCCCCGCCGCGCCGCCGGCAAAGAACGGTAGCCCGAGTGCGCCCTCCAGGACATAGAGCGCAACCGCCAGCGCCCCGCGGCGGCTCCCGAGGGCCATGCCCGTGAGCAAGACAGCGAAGGTCTGGCCGGTCAGGGGGACGGGCGTGAAGGGCAGGGGAATCGCCACTTGGGCACAGGCAGCGATCACGAGGGAAGCGGCAGGAACCAGGAGCCAGGAAGGAAGCGCGAGAGTCTCCGCAAGCGTGCGCGGAGCGGGGGCAAGGGTGAGGGACATACGGCAGGCAGTGTACCCGATGGGGGCTAGAGAGGCGAACGAATGCGAGGGGTTGAAAATTCCTCGCTGAACGCCTTCGGCGGAATGTCCTGCCGGACGAGGAGGTGTGGACTTACCCGCCCGTGAGGGCGTTCGGCAACGCCCAGAGGGCACCCGGCCCCTAGCGAGGGATTTTCAACCCCTCGCACGGTATTGCTTGTGTGCAGAGTGCACGCAGGTAGGCTAAAATTAGCCCATGCTTCTCTCTCGTCGTACCCTGCTGCTGGGAGGAGCAGCACTCTCTCTCGCCGGCTGTGGTGGCAGTGAGCCCCTTATCGACCTTGCCTCGTTGCCACGCGTTCGCCCCAAGGTGACCCTGCACTGGGCGCAGCAAGGGCGCGCGCTAAATGCCCCCAGCACGGCGAACTATGTCGATGTCACCGTGCGCTCGCTGCTCGCACCGGAGGAGATCGCCTCGCTCCTGATCTCACGGACGACGAACCTGGAGCACACGCTTACCTACGAGCTTCCCCTCGCCATTCCCGCCGGTCCCGTGGAGCTGACAGCGCGCTTCTTTGACCGGGCGTTTGAGGGAAGCGACGAGACCCACCGCACGCTGGTGGCGGTGGCGCAGGGGCAGGTGGAGCTCCGCAGCGAGAACCCCACCCTGCCCGATGTGGTGGTGGAGGGGAAGATCGCCCAGCTCAAGGTGCTGTTTCGCCCGACGCTGCTCACCAACGATATCCTCACGACAGGGTTTGAGGCGCGGGACAGCCAGGGGAACCTACTGGCGCTCCAGCCCCACCTGCCGGTCTATGAGATTGTCGAGGGGGCGGGAAGTGTGCTACGCGAGGAGGCGGCGGCCCCGATCTACCCGTACACGGTGGCGGCACTGGTGATTCGGGGGCTGGCTCCCGGAACGGGCCGCGTCCGGGTTCGCCTGGGCGACACCGTGAGTGCGCCCGTCGCGGTGAGCGTCGTGGCGTCTCTTTCCCTTGCCGAGGGGATCCGCTGTGGGTTTCTGGACCTGGCGGAGCTGGTCTGGGACGAGTCGCGGCAGCGCTTCTGGTGCGTGGACCGGGCGCTCACGGGGAGCAATACCCTGTACCGTTTTGACCCACTGACCTGGACCACCGATGTCTCGTTCACCCTCCCCGGTGGAGGGCTCCAGCGGATCGTCCTTACCCCGGATAACACATCGCTCTACGGCTACAGCGACGGCAGCCGGACGGTGGTTCGGATTCGCCTCTCCGATGGGGTGATCCAGGAGCGTATCCCCGTGAAGCTTCCCTACAGCTCCTTCAACCGCTTCCCGCATCTCTGTCCCCTGCCCGGAGCCTCCAACACGGTGCTGATCTCGGGAGCGCGGCTGGGGAGCTACTACAACGACGAAGCCTGGATCTACGACGGGGAGGTAGCGCGGCCCAACACGGTCCGCACGGTTCTCGCCGCCGCGGGGATGCCCCTGGGGCCCAATGAGGTCTATCTGGGGACAACCACGGTCCGCGATGATGGCAGCTATGCCTACTTTGCAGACCTGGGGGCCGGCACCCACGGCTGGCGGGTGGCGATCGGGCCGGAGGGGTTTGTGGTGGGAAGTCTTGAAGCGGTGACGGTTGGTCGTCCCTACCTCGGCCAGCTCCTCGCCCTCGATGGCATGGTCTACGACCTGGTCACAGGGGCACCCTTGACCACGACCAGCCTCGGCAGTGTGGTCCCGAGCACGCCGCTCCAGCGGCGCTACCTTGGGTTTCCCTACAACACGTCGGACTCGCTCTCCGTGGTGCGTGCCACCCCAACTTTTGAGCCCGCCACCTACGCGCTCCCCACCGGCCTGCCGTACCAGGCGAGCGGTGCAGGAGGGACATCCAACTGGCACTTCCCACCGCAGGGCTGGGGAGCGAAGGGGGTCGCGCTGCTGGCAAGCCCCGCGACGGGGGCGACGCTCCCGCTCTTGGTTATCCTGGATCAAGTCGGTTAAGTTCGTTAGGATAAAATTGTCACATGCCATTCTCACGTCGAACCTTACTGCTCGGTGGTACCGGGCTTGCACTGGCGGGCTGTGGTGGGGGCGGGGACATCCCTGCACCGGGGCTCCTCATCCGCCTGCGCCCCCGTGTCGCCATCCGCTGGGCGGCGCGTAGCCGTGCGCTCAGTGGGCCCGCCAGCGCTCGGCTCGCGGAGATCTCGGTGCGCTCGCTGGTCCTCACTGAGCTAACCGCCTCGTTCTCAGCCTTTCGGGACTACGGAACCGCGGCGGAGCACACCAAGATCTACGAGCTCACGACCGATATCCCCGTGGGTCGGGTGGAGCTCACCGTGCGCTTCTACGACTACCTCGACTCCGACAATGGCGCGACCCGGACTCTCGTGGCGGTGGCCCAGCAGCAGGTGGAGCTCACCGCGCCCGATGGCCTCCTCCCGGATGTGGTGGTTGAGGGCCTGGTGGCATCGGTGACCCTGGCCCCAGGGCAGGTCTTTCCGGTGGGGAGCTACAGCAACCTGGCGCTCTCGGCGCGGGACCGTGCGGGCAACCTCCTGGCGCTCAGCCCCGGCTCGGTGGCGGTGGAGATCCTGGAGGGAAGTGGCACCGTGACGACCCTTACCCCCGCCAGTGCGCTGAGCTTTGGCATCCTCTATGGAGTCGCGGAGGGGACGGCACGGGTGCGCGTGCGGGTCAACGACCAGCTCAGTGCGCCCGAGACTATCACGGTAAGCCGGGTGGTGCCTCTCGGCTCGGGGAGCTCGCTCACTGGCTTGAATACGTACCAATTGGTGTGGGATGCGCGGCGGCAGCGAATCTGGTTTGCCGACACCGCCACGTCGATCTCTAACACTCTCCAGAGCCTTGACCTTGCCACGCGCACGCTGAGCACGCCGTATGTGATCCAAGGGGGCGGGCTCTCGGACCTGGTTCTCACCCCCGATGGCAGCTCGGTCTATGCCTACGCCAGCGCGATCAACACGATCCTGCGGATCACCCTCAACGATGGCATTGTCCGTGAGCGGATTCTCCCGCCTGCCAATAGCCAGGGGAGCCGCCCGCTCTTTACGCCCCTCCCCGGTGCTCCGAATCGGGTCCTGGTCGGCTGGTTCAATGGGGACCCGGATGTCTGGGTCTACGACGGCGAGACGCCGCGGCCGATCTCTCTACGCGGGGTGCTCGCGACACCCGATACCTACATCACGCTCAATACCTTGTCCTGCAACGACGACGGAACAGTCGCCTTTATTGGGGGAGTCACTGATGGGCTCCGGGCAGAGATTGGGGCAGAGGGATTTGTGGGGAAGACTCAGAAAACCGCGAGTGGACGCTACAACCAGGGGCAGCTTGTCGATGGGTTTGGCCGGATCTACGAGGCCACAACCGGAAAGCTCCTCAGCTCTCTCACGCCAAGCTACGGATCCAATCCTCTGCTGAAGGTCCTGGTCAACCACGCGTATCTCACGGTGAGCGATTTCTACAATGGGACAAACAGCACGAAGCTATCGGTGATCACTCCCGAGACACTCACCGAGCAGACATCCCTGACACTCCCGAGGCTCCTCCCCAACTTCGCGGACTTCTCGACCCCCGTGAGTGTCAACGCCTCCGACATCCGCTCCGCGTGTAACTGGGGTGAGCATGGCCTTGCGCTCCTGCTGACCACCAACAATGGCTCAGGTCTGCTACGGCTCCTCCTCTACGACACGGTTCCCGGTCTCTAGGGCGAGGGGGGTACAATAGGCCATGAAGAACCTGACCCTGGTGCGGGACATGCACCAGTCCAACCCCTACGACCTGACCGCCCGCGCCGCTGCGATTGATCCGTCACTGGACCTCGTCGCCGAGATTCTCAAGCTCAAAAAAGAGAAAAACGCGGTGATCCTGGCGCACTACTACCAGGACTCCGAGCTCCAGGACCTCGCCGACTTCGTGGGGGACTCGCTCGCGCTGGCACAGGCCGCGGCCAAGACCCAGGCGGACTGCATTGTCTTCTGCGGTGTCCACTTCATGGCCGAGACCGCCAAGATCCTCAATCCCACCAAGCCCGTCTACCTCCCCGACCTCGATGCCGGCTGCTCGCTCGCCGACCGCTGCCCCGCCGATGTCTACGCCGAGTGGCTCAAGCAGTACCCCGGGCACTATGTGGTCAACTACATCAACTCCTCGGCCGCGGTCAAGGCCATGAGCGATCTGATTGTCACCAGCAGCAACGCCGTGGCGCTCGTGGACATGATCCCCAAAGACCAGCCGATTGTCTTTGGCCCGGATCGGCACTTGGGCAAGTGGGTCGAAAAACAAACCGGACGCGAGATGGTGCTCTGGCCGGGCTTCTGCATTGTCCATGAGCAGTTCAACGCCCGCCGCCTCGCCGCCTTGATGGCCGCCCACCCCGATGCCTGCGTGATCGCGCACCCCGAGTGCGAGGAGGCCGTGCTGGCGAAGGCGCACTTTATCGGCTCGACCCTGGCGCTGCTGAACTATGTCAAGACCCACCCCGAGCACAAGAAGTTCGTGGTCAACACCGAGGTTGGAATCCTCCACCAGATGGAAAAAGCCCGCCCCGATGCCGAGTTTGTCTGCGCCCCGCCCAACTCCGGCTGCACCTGTGCCACCTGCCCCTACATGCGCCTCAACACGCTGGAAAAACTCTACCTCTGCCTCAAAGACGGCCAGCCCGAGCTGCACATGGACGAGGACCTGCGCGTGAAATCCGAGGTTCCCCTACGCCGCATGCTAGAGTGGAGCGCCAAGATTCAGCCCGTCGCCCCAAATAAATAAGAGACCGCCGATGCTGAAATTCCATGAACACATGGTACTGGATCGCCACCCTGACGGGATCCATATTGCGCTGAGCGAGGGGCACAGCCGAGGTGGAATTTATCGGCTTGACTCTGGGGCGAAAGTCGCCGAGCTTGGTGAAGTGGAAGCCCTACGCTGGTTCGATAATGGAAATCAGTACCTGCTCGGGAAAGGCTGGGGAGATCGTACCTATGAACTCCACCAATGGCCTAGTGGGAACTTGACGGGTTCTGCAACACACCTGGCTGGCCTCGGCGAAGTGATAGCGGTCGTGATCTCACCGTCTGGCTGTGAGGCGGTGGGAGTCTGGCGCGACCAGACAGAGGCCGGCGTAGATTTTCTTCACTGGAGCAATGGGGGGCTACAAGAGCGTTCTGAGTTAAGTTATTATGGTTCGAACACGCTGGCGGAGTATCCCGTTTTCAGTTCAAATGGTTCTCATCTCGTTCTCTGTTTTTCGGGCACAATGGACAAACTTGCTTGGTGGAGCCATGACGAGGAAGACGACCCGTATGAGAGTATTTCTGAAGGGGGCACTTTTATCTGTGGCTTTATCATTATTGGGAACGTCCTCACTGGAAAGTATTGTGAACCTATTGAGATTGAAACGAAAATAGAGCCGGGATGGCAACCCGAGGAAGCAGTGATTGCAGAATGTGCCTTTGTTGGTGCCGCTATATTTTTGGATGCTTCAACCTTTGACGTGCCGCTTGGCAACGGAGAAGTGCGGCAGTTTTCGGTTGACGGCGACCTGCTACCATAAGGCCACTCAACATTAAGGAGAGACGATGCAACTTACACTGCCTACCACGGTTCGTGGTTTCCATGATTACTACAAGCTCACCGCCAGCCCGCGTGATCTGGCGGAGGCATTTGGGTTTGGCTTTGTCGCGGAGAACCTCTCCCTTTCGGAAGCGCCGGAAGACTTGCCGTGGCTTGGTTCCCTTCAGAGCAAGCTGACCTATGCGGTCTCGCATCTTGATTTTGAGAGCGAGATGATGCGGCGGGAGTTTCTGATCGCGCCGGTGCTTTTTGAGGTTGCTCAGTATCTGAATGCCAACCTGCGCTCCGAGTACGGGATTCGGGTGAGCGACCAGCTCAAGGGCTCGCTCGACTACTATCTGCGTGCCAATCAAAATATCTGTGTTGTCGAAGCAAAGCAGGGAGATCTGAGCCGAGGCTTCTCGCAGCTCTGTGCGGAGCTGATCGCGGTAGACCAGCAAGGGGACATGACCTCCAACGTGATCTATGGAGCGGTTTCCTTCGGCGATCTCTGGCGCTTTGGACGGCTGGATCGTGCAGAGAAGCGCATCACACAAGACCTAGAGATTCTAGGAGTTCCTCGTGACACCGAGAGGCTGACGCGAGTGCTGATTGCAATCTTGCGGGATAGTTAGGGGCACTCCTGTGCGTCTTCCGCCACCTATAGATTGGGAAGCAAGGCTCCTGAGTGCGCTCCAAGGAGAGGAAGCTTCTCCTGTGGATTACTGGCGTCGGGGTTGTGATCTGTCGGTGCTCAATCGGTGGGAACGGACGGAATGGCTGCGTCATGCCATGCGCCACAACGACGATGAAGCTTTTGACTACTTGCTGAGCCAAGGCTTTGCCAAGTATGCAAAATCGGGAGCAAGCTGCCTACTCTGGAGTGCCCTGATGCGTCCGGCATACATTCGCAAACTGGTGGCGCACGGCTGCGATCCAAACTGCACCGAGAAATCGGGAAGGCCCATCTTGCATCGAGCATTGGATGATGGTTATCCTGAAATTATAGGGGTGCTACTGGACTGCGGAGCCGATCCCAACCGAATGCACAAAAACTACCACCCACTTGATTGGGCAGACTCGTACTCAAGACCTTTACTCATGGCGGTAGGGGCCAAACCTGAGCTTGCTTTGGGACACTGGAGAGCGAGGATTTGAGGGGCTTGCTGGCTCCTCACTGTAGGTCGAAGAACTTATCGGTGGGGGTTTGGTTGGCGTAGAAGGCCTCGGGGCGCTGCCACTTGATGTGGCCGTCGGTCCACTGGATATTGACTCCCTTGCTGTGCACCGTGGCGGGGCGACCCCAGCAGGGGGTGGTCGGGTTGCTCGGGGGCAGCAGGTACTTGCCGTCGGGGCCGCAGAAGCTGGTGATGCTGGCTTGGGCATCGGTGAGCAGGACGGTCTCGGTGGGGGTGTTGATCTCCGCAAGCGCGACTCCGGCGGCGGTCTGGTAGTTGGAGAAGTCCAGCCTGATGCCCGTGAGGTAGACCGCGTTGTAGCCAAAGTGCGTGCTGGTCTTGCCGTTGGAGTCGGTCTTGGGGATGAGGCTGCTGGGGCAGAGGCTGATCTGGGCGTTCTTGGCGTAGGGGTCCAGAAGATCGTGCCAGTTCGAGTAAAACGGCGACGTGCTAGTCGGGTAGCCGATCAGGGGGAAGCGCTCGTCATAGTCCTGGACATACTGAAGCACCGCCAGCCCGAGCTGCCGCAGGTTACTCGCGCAGGAGGTCTGGCGCGCCTTCTCCCGAGCTTGGGCAAAGACCGGGAAGAGAATCGCTGCGAGAATCGCGATGATGGCGATCACAACCAGGAGCTCGATGAGGGTGAAACCGGAGCGGGGACGCATGCCCGGATTCTACCAGACTCGGTGCTACAATAGCCCCATGAGGCAACAAAAAGACCCCGTCGCGGCGCGCTACGAGACCGGCCAGCGCCTGCGTCAGTTCGAGCTACTCTGGGAGACGGCGACTCCTGAGCAGAAGCGCCAGGTCCTGCCGCTGGTCAATCAGGCCGTGATGGGCTTCTTTGCGGGCGGCCCCGCCGCCAGTGCGAAACCTCTGGACCTGGCATCGGCCCAGCTCTTCCGGAGTAGTGAGAGTTTTCGACCGCACCCGTGGGTTGCATCGCTGGCCGTCACCCCCTCAGTGCGGCTCCTAGACAGTGGAGCCAAGTTCGTCACTCTCACCCTCGCGTCGCTCTACGAGACCTCCGAGAAAGCTCCGGAAGCGGTCACGTTCACGGTTGGCCCGACGGGAGTCGTTTCAATACGATCATCGAGTGTAGTAGTGCAATCGCTCAAGGCACTCCCGCAGACCCTCACGTATCCTCTGGATAATTATCGTGGTGGCGAAGGCGAACCCTCCCTCAGTGTTGAGGTAGATGCTGGAGCCGACCCTCGCCGGAGTATTGGTAGCAGGTTGTTGAACCTGGCGCTCGTCAAAGATCTCGGTGTGCGACTGGCGGCACTGGAGAGTAGTAAAGAGCCGTCGGTGGTGCACCTGCGCGGGACCCTCAAAAAGCTTGCGGCGGGCGAGGCGCTGGAGACGGACTTTCCGGGGCTGAAGCTCCTGCGGGATGCCGAGGCGGCGGCGAAGAGTGCGCCGCTCTGGGGGAAGAAGCGCCCCGGGCAGTTCTGGCTGACGCTGGCCAAGGCCCCTGTGCGGCTGCTCGCCCCCAAGGCGGTAGCGTCCGGCAAGCCCCTGCCGCTGGTGATCGCGCTCCATGGGGCGGGCGGCTCGGAGAACATGTTCTTCGATACCTACGGCGCGGGCAAGCTCGTGCGGCTCTGTGAGGAGCGGGGCTGGCTCTTGCTGACCCTGCGAAACGGCGCGGGGCTGGGCCAGCTCCCCGAGCTTCTCGCCGAGCTCGGCACGCTCTACCCCTACGACCCCAAGCGTGTCTTTTTGACCGGGCACTCGATGGGGGCGGCGATGGCGGTGCAGGCGGCGCAGGCCAATCCCAAGCTCTTTGCCGCGGTTGCCGTGCTGGGCGGCGGTGGCGCGGTGCGCTCCGATCCCGGCACGCTCCCCCCGTTTCTGGTCGGGGCGGGCGAGGCGGACTTTGGCAAGCCCATGGCCCAGAGCCTCGCCAAGGCGCTCAAGATAGAGTGCAAGGTCTACCCCCACTGCGAGCACCTGACAGTGGTCCAAGACGCTCTGGGAGATGTTATCGCGTTCTTTGGCAAGCACTGACCGTGGTAGAATAAAAAAACGATGCGCGACGGTTGAACTAGCAACCGCCGCGCGTTTTTTCACATCTTAGGGATCAAGGAATCAGAATCGGTATGTTGCTGGGGACCCAGAAAATCAACGCGCAGGGGCACTTAGAGATCGGGGGGTGCGACACACTCGCGCTGGCCGCGGAGTTTGGCACGCCCCTCTATGTCATGGACGAGGCCCTGGTTCGGGAGAACTGCCGCCGCTTTACGCAGGTCTTCACCGACCGCTACCCGGGTGAGGTCGAGGTCTCGTTTGCGGGCAAGGCGTTTTTGACCATGGCGATGGTGCGCCTGGTGCAGCAAGAGGGCCTTGCGCTGGATGTTGCCTCGGGCGGCGAGCTCTACACCGCGCTCAAGGCGGGCTTCCCGGCGGAGAAGATCCTCTACCACGGCAACTTCAAGAGCGACGAAGAGCTCGCCATGGGAGTGGCTGCGGGGGTGGGGCGGTTTGTGGTGGACAACCCCTACGAGCTCAAGCGCCTCTCCGAGCTGGCGGCGGCGCAGGGCAAGACCCAGGCGATCTTGCTGCGTGTCACCCCGGGAATCGACCCCCACACCCACGCCAAGATCAGCACGGGCCAGGAAGACAGCAAGTTCGGGATCAGTGTGTCCTCCGGTCTGGCACTGGCGACTGTCCAAGAGGCGCTCTCCCTGCCCGGTATTGACTTCAAGGGAATTCACTGCCATATTGGGTCCCAGCTCCTCGACAGCCACACCCACGAAGACGCCGCCGAGATCATGGTGGGCTTTGTGGCCGCGATCCGCGAGGCGACCGGCTTTGTCTGCACCGACCTGGATATCGGAGGGGGGCTGGGGGTGCGCTACCTGCCTAGCCACAACCCGCCGAGCTATGAGGAGTTCGCCGACTCGGTGGTGAGCGCGGTGGTGGGGGCCCTGGAGAAGCACGCGCTTCCCTTCCCCCGCCTGATGCTGGAGCCGGGGCGTGCGCTGGTCGCGGAGGCGGGGACAACCCTCTACACGGTCGGGCCGATCAAGAAGATCGAGCTGGCCGAGCGCACCAAGACCTTTGTCTCCGTGGACGGCGGCCTCTCGGACAACCCACGCCCGGTGATGTACGATGCCCGCTACTCGGTCTTGGTGGCAGGGCGCGCCGCGCAGGCGACCGATACGACCGTGACGGTCTCCGGGAAGCACTGTGAGACCGACCTGCTCTTCCCCGAGCTCGCGCTGGGGGAGGTCCACTCCGGGGATATCCTCGCGGTGCAGACCACGGGTGCCTACAATCATGGTATGGCCAGTAACTACAACCGCTTCCGACGGCCCGCGGTGGTCTTTGTCCACGACGGACAGGCGGATGTGGTCTGGGAGCGGGAGAGCTACGACGACTTGCTGCGACAGGAGCGGCTCCCGCAGCGCTTTTTGGAGGAATAGACAATGAGAGAGTTTCTGCTGCACACCCTTCACTCAATGGGCATGGCCCAGCCTGCCCTTCCCTGGTGGTTCTGGCTGATGGTCCTGATCGGGATTATTAGCTCCACGACGGTCCATGAGTTCGGACATGCCTGGATGGCGACAAAGCTGGGCGACTCGGGGCCGCGTGAGCAAGGACGGCTGACACTCAATCCCTTTGCCCACTTCGATCCGCTTGGCTTTATCCTGATGTCGGTGACCACGCTCCTGGGGATGCCTCTGGGCTGGGGTAAGCCGGTCAAGACCGACCCCGATAAGTTCACCGTGGTCGGACGGCGCGCCGGAATGGCGTTGGTGGCGATCGCGGGGCCGGTGATGAACCTGGTCTTTGCCACCTTCCTCTCGGTCATTGTCCGCCTTGCCTTTGGGGGCTACCTGGGCGGCTTCCCGGACTGGGCGATCTATGTCTTTGTGGGCATGATGATCGCGACCATGCTCAATATCCTGGTCTTTGCGGAGAACCTGATCCCCGTGCACCCCATGGACGCGTCCCATGTGATCGCGGCGCTCCTGCCCGAGAACCTGAGCCGTGGCTACATCGCCTTTATGCAGAAGTACGGCTTCTTTGTTCTCTTGGGGCTCTCGTACTCCGGGGCGATTGGCTGGTTCCTCCTGCCAATTATCAAGTTCCTCTTCAACCTGCTGCTCCCCATGCTTCCGCCGGTGGACTAAATACGTACGAAATGCAAAAGAAACGACTGCTCTCAGGGATGCAGCCGACCGGGGGCGGTCGGCTGCATCTAGGTAACTACGAAGGGGCGCTTAAGCCTTGGACCAAGCTCCAAGACAGCTACGAGATGTTCTGCTTTGTCGCGGACTGGCACGCCTACACGACCCTCAATAGCGCCCCCCCCGATATCGCAGCCGCGAGCCGTGAGGTGGTCCTCGACTACCTCTCGGCAGGGCTCGACCCCGAGAAGTGTGCGATCTTCCGCCAGAGCCAGGTCCCCCAGCACGCCGAGCTCGCCGTGCTCCTCGGCATGCTCACGCCTGTCTCCTGGCTGGAGCGTGTCCCGACCTACAAAGAGAAGCGCGAGTTTGTCAGCGAGGGGGGTGGGGACTCGGGGCCGAGCTACGGGCTCCTGGGCTATCCCGTGCTCCAGACCGCCGATATCATTGTCTACCGCGCCCATGTCGTGCCGGTCGGCAAGGACCAAGCGCCCCACCTGGAGATCTCCCGCGAGATCGCGCGGCGCTTCAATCACCTGGTGGGCGAGGAGGTCTTCCCGATCCCCGATGCGCTGATCTCGGAGGCCACCGGCGTGCTACCCGGACTCGATGCCGACGAGAGCGGGCAACTGCGCAAGATGAGCAAGAGCTACGGCAACTGTATCTACCTGACCGACAAGCCCGACGAGGTCGTAACACGCCTCAAGACGGCCTTCACGACACCCACCAAGATCCGCAAGGACGATCCCGGGGTTCCCGAGGGCTGTGCGGTCTGTCAGCTCCGCAAGCTCTACGACCCGGAGGGCTTCCAGCCGCAGTGGGACGAGTGCCGCTCTGGGGCACGGGGCTGTGTGCAGAGCAAGCGCGAGACCGCCGAGGTGCTCAACGCCATGCTAGAGCCCATCCGTGAGCGCCGCGCCCTCTACGAGAGCGATCCCGCCGAGCTGGATCGTCTGCTCAAGCGCGGGGCGGAGAAGGCCGCAGCAGTCGCCGAGGAGACCCTCCAGCAGGTCCGCCGCGCTCTGCGGCTCTAGCGCAGGTTCCCGAGGCCCCGCCCGGCTCCGGGTCCGTTCTGGAGGCTCGCGGTGGGGCCGTAGAGGGGCTGCGGCGGCGCACCCACCAGAGCCTCCCCCAGCTCCATGAGCCCATTGGCCTGGATCAAGGGGCTCCGGATATCGCTCAAGGTCTTGACGGCGAGTCCGTGGGCCTTGAGCTTATTGAGCTCGGTCGCCATGCGCTGGAGTCGGCTCTGGAGCGCCAGCGTCTCAAAGGGGTAGCTGGCGTCAAACTGGTGCAGCTCCGCCTGGAGCGCTTCGTAGCCCGCGCGGTCCCCCAGCTGGTGGTGAAGCCCCGCCAGATAGACCTTCCCCTCCGTCCGAAGCGCCATGATCGTCACCTGGGGCAGCAACCCCTCGATCTGCGTGCGGAGCTGCCCCAGGCTCGTGCGGTCCTTCAGCTTGCGGGCAAGGTCCACCGCGAGCATGGCCTCCTGAAGCTGGTGGCTTACCTTGTGGATCTGGGGGAGCTGTGCCAGAGCCCGCTTCAGCGCTTCCGCTGCCTGGACAGGACTGTCTTTTTTGAGGGCCCACTCACACTTTTTCAGGGTCTGGTGGCACTGAAAAGCAGGCTCGGGGTAGAGGCCCAAGAGCCGGTCGATGAGATCGGGGCGCTCCAGTTTCCAGCAGAGATTAGCAACATGCGAGCTAAAGAGGAGCCTGTCCTTATCGGTTTTTAGCTCCGCAAAGAACTGCTCGATTAGCTTTTCCTGGTAGCGGCTATCGTCGAGGCCCATGATGCGCCCGAGGTTGCGCCCCAGAAACGTGCTACGCTCAAAGGTGCGGAGGGTCGGGGGGACGGGGGGAAGGCTCAGGTAGGGGCCCTGAGGGAGCTCCGCGTGCGCTTGTGCCTGGTAAGGACGGCTCGCCATCCGGGTGAGGGCCAGGGTCGCGAGGGCGGGGGCACCGCTCTGCTGGGCGAGTGTCGCCACCGCCGCGAGGTCGATATCGAGCTGGGGATCGGGAGTGAGTCGGCCCAGTGCCCCGGTGAGACGCTGCTCCAGAGCGGCCTTCAGGGGCGGTGTGACTCGGGCTTGCAGTGTCTTAAAGCGATCCCGCTGGAAGAGAATGGCGGAGGGCTGAATCGTTCCTCCCCACAGGAGGCAAGAGAGGGTTCGAAGCTGCTCTTGGGGCGGCTGGAGCTCCGTGCCCTTGAGGGCGGCCTCGGGCTTGCTGAGGTGGAACTGGAGCAGGATCGCGCTATGGAAGCGCTCGGTGCGCCCGCCCTCGGGGCCGCGCATCAGCGTGAAGTCAAGACGCGGCTGGAGCTCGCGGCGCAGTGCCTCCTGCGGTCCCTGATCGACTAGCGCGAGCAGCAGGCGAGGGTAGAGGAGAATATCGAGGTTCTTGAGGTTGCGCAGCTCGTTCTCTGTGAGGGTGGTGCGCTTGAGCGCGGCGGCGCTGGTGGGCAAGACACCCTGGTAGCGGTAGGCCGTCAAGAGGCCCCGGGCACGCTCCGGCTGCTTGAGCGCCAGGTACTGGTCGGCGAGGGCGGAGCGCTCGGTGCTCTGCTGCGTCGGCGTGGCAAGGGCCTTGTCGAGGAGCTGTGCGGCTCTGTCCAGGGCGCGCACTGCCTGCTCCGACTGCCCCAAGTGCTGGTAGAGCCCCGCAAGCCGCCGCCAGGCAAAGAGGGCCTCGTTGCCACAGAGATTTAGGCGACTCTCGGTCTCGCGAAAGAGGAAGGGAAGCTGCTCCGCGGAGCGCTCGGGCCAGGGGGGGAGGGGTGTTGGTGGCGGGAGAGGCATGCTCTGCCAGCCCTCCGAGCGACAACCTGCAAGGAGCAGCAGGCCGGTGAGGGCGAGAGGAAAGTAGCGGCGCTGGACATTCCTAAGCTCAGTCATGAGATATTTCGGATATACTTTCTCCATGCAGTATAGCCGCTTTCTTCCGCTTTTGGCACTCTGTCTGGTGATGCCCCACGCTGCAGCCCAGACCAGTAGCCTTGCTGGAATTGTCTACGATCCGGCGGCGGCGCTTCAGCCGCAGCTGACCCAGCGCAAAGATGCCCAGGGGAAGCCGCTCTCGCTCTACAACCTGAGCTTTTTGGGTGGGAGCGGTGCCCGTGTTCCCGCGCTGGTCTCGGTGCCCAATGTGCCGGCGAAGGGCAAGCGCCCGGCCGTGATCCTGCTGCATGGCCTCGGGGGCGATAAGAACCAGCTCCAGGCACTCGCGCTGCTCCTCAATGGCAAGGGCTATCTCACGGTGGCGATCGATGTGGCCGGCCACGGGGAGCGCCCCAAGGTCAATGGGAAGGGAGTGGGGGAGCAGGATCTGGCGGGGATGCGGACGATCGCGGCGCAGACGGTGCAGGACCTTCGGGCGACCGTGGACTACCTGGCCTCGCGCGACGATATCGACACCAAGCGGATTGGGTTTGTGGGGGTCTCGCTGGGCGGGGTCCTGGGCGCACGCTTCCTCGCCGACGAGCCACGTGTTGCGGCGGCGGCGCTCTGGGTGGCGGGCGGCGACTGGGGCACCCTGATCACCACCAGTGCCCATCCCTTCGCCAAGCGCTTCCGAGACACGGGCGAGACCGATGCCGCCAAGATTCGCCAAGCCCTCGCCGATGTCGACCCCGTGCCCGCGATCAGCCACGCCGCACCGCGCCCGCTGCTCTTTCTGAACGGTGCCACCGACGATGTCGTGCCGAAGGCCTGCAGCGAGGCGCTCTTTGCGGCGGCTAAAGACCCGAAGGAGCGCACTATCCTGCCCGGCGGCCACATCCCCAACCTCTTCGACATGGCCAGCCGCACGATTGCGTTTCTGGAGAAGAACCTCAACAAGCCGACAACACCTGGTCATCCCAATCCTTAATCGGGCAAGCCCGAGCAATAGTTGGGAGTGGGAACGTTCCTATTTCGCCGGCTGGGCGTTCCAGACTTTGATATCGTCGAACCAGCCGTCTTTTCCCCCGACTCCTAGCTCGATCTTGGACTTGGTGGCGTGGCCGATTCCCGGTGATTTCAGATAGCCCGCCGGCTTACCGTCGATCGTGACCCGCATCTCCTCCCCGACCGTCTCGACCACCAACGTGTACCACTTGCCGGCCTCCAGCTGGGCGGGGAAGCTCGCGCTGTGGGTTGCTTGGAGATTGCGGATCGCCTCTTTGTTGGCGACTGGGTCCTTACGCAGCTCGATCAGCGCATTGCTCTGGCTCCCGTCGCGCTCGTCCATTAGGGTCACTTTATTGAGCCGCACCTGGGCGCGGCACAGGTGGCCGTAGTGCGAGCCCGTGAACTTGCGGTCGTCGAACTCCACATCGATCATCGATGCGCCCTCAAAGCGAATCTTGCACTCCACCACGCTGTCTTTGGTGGGAAGCTCAAGCCCGTAGACCGCAGCATGGGCCGTGATCACCGACTTGCCATCGGCGGAGGGCATGTCTTTCTCGCGGGTCTGGGTGCCCTTGAGAGCGCCGTTTTCAAAGGCAAATGTATCCACGACCCGGTGCCAGCGCTTGTCGTGCTCGGGGCCTTGGAAGTTGTCGGAGAAGAGAAGCTCTTTCTTCTGCGCGAGCGTGCGCGTGGGGACGGTGGCAACATCCTGCGCGAGGGCAACGGAGCCCAGGATAAGGCAGGGGATAAGAAGCGGACGAATCGTCATGATCGGTTAAGACTCCTTGGGTTTGCGGTAGTATACGCGCTTCTCTTACCGAAGCGCAACGACAGCAGGAAGAGCGAGCGCGGGTGCCGAAACTGGGGGCATCATGAAAGTGCGCTGGATGGAGAGCTCCCTACGCCTGCGGATCACCCCGAGTGAGCTGGCGGCCCTGGAGCAAGGCGAGCCCACAACACTGGCGGCGACCTTTCCAGGCGGCTGGTCCGTGACCCTACAGCTCGGGGAGGGGAGTGGCCTGGAAGCGCCCGCGACAGGGACGGTCGTCCTGACGCTCTCGCCCGACTCCCTCGCGACGCTCCGCCAGCCCGAGACTGAGGGGGTCTACTTCACCAGCGCCAACCAGAGTTTTACCTACTTTGTCGAGAAAGACTTCCCCTGCCTCCACCCACGCCCCGAGCCGGTTCAGGAGCAGAGCGAGACCTTCCCGGCCCCCGACGGCTTCGCGGAGCGGCACCGGACCGCATGAACCGAAGGCACACACCGGGAGCTTCCGGCGGGGATCTCGCTGTGTAAAATAGAGAAACTGAAGCAAGCAAGCGCCACATGGTTCTTACTTGCGAGGGAGGTCTCTGATAATGTTGCGACGTGGCCTTGTGCCTTCTCAGCGGGAGGGGGCGGACAAGTACCTCTATTCTCGTCTTGGCCTGTTTGGTGGCCGGATGGTGCTCTACAGCGCTCTGGTCAACAGGCACACGCACTCCGTGACCTATGGTGATACCACCTGGGTGGCGACTCGCGATGGCATCAAGCGCGTGACCAAAGGGCAGCCGGTCGCGCTCTATCTTCCGGGCCGGGAGGTCCTCCAGGTAACCGCGAGCGCCGACGGGGCCGCCGCCGTGGTGCGTGCCGACGATGCTACCGTGGCGCTCTACGTCTACGAGAGCGCAAAAGACCGCTGGCGTCTCCTCGCCCAGCTTGCTTGTCCCAAGCCGGAGGAGCTCATCGGCTTGGCCCGGGGAGGGTGGACAGCAGTCCCCCCCCCTTTTGTGCTCCTTCTGACCGCAGAGCGCCTCTCTCTTGCCCCCATCCAAGTAAACGGCGGATTTCGCGGGAGCGAAAAATACACCCCCCCCGAGCTCTTCGTGGTCGAGCGTACTACCGGAGTCGTGCGTAGGCTTCCTCTGGACCTCCCCCCGCTAAACCTACTCCCCCGGAGCCTACTTCCCCTGGCAATGGTCAAGACGCCCCAGGGGCAGGTACGCTTTCTCAGCACAACAGGGGAGCTCTATACGGTCGCGGAGAAGGAAAGTAAGCTTGCCTTGGAGCGAGTTACGCCGTCTTCGGAGCGTGAGGGGGACGCCTACACCTACACGCACGCCTTGGGGACGGAGACAGGGGAGTTTTGGGCGATTCGCTTGGGGCAAGAGCGACAAGAGCGCGAGCTTCAGCGCTACGAGCTGGCCTTCTTCGATAGCCGCGGCACCCTTGCCTCCGTCGTCCCGATTCCCGCTCCGGTCTACCAAAAGGCGAACGAGGGTAGGGCGAGTCCACCGACTGTCGTGGCACGGGAGCCCGAGGGGACCGTTCTGGTGGTGCGCCCTCGCTACCAAAGCAATAGCCGAGCCCAGACGCGCTACTCTGGTGAGGCGCTGCGCTACTCCCTCAAGACACAGGCCTGGGTTCCGGTCGCGGACCAAGACCGCTACCAGCCCCACCACGAGAATGCCTGGAACCTCCCGCCCGTGCCGCTCACGGGGCCACCGGAGCCAACACCCGGCTCCGCAAACTTTTTCGAAGCCCGGCCGGCCTGGCATGTCCGTGGCGAGAGCCAGCTCTTTTCGAACTCCGGTGACAAGAGTATCGCCCTCCCCGAGCCACTCCGCAATGCGACGGTTCTCACCACCAATGACCGAGC
Source organism: Armatimonas rosea (assembly GCF_014202505.1). Lineage (NCBI taxonomy): Bacteria > Bacillati > Armatimonadota > Armatimonadia > Armatimonadales > Armatimonadaceae > Armatimonas > Armatimonas rosea. Next base: position 1,405,136 of record NZ_JACHGW010000002.1, read on the forward strand.
GATCTGGGGGATAGGCGAGCGGGTGTCTGAGCCCAAAAAGATTGTCTATTTCTATGTCGAGCTGCCAAGCAAGGCCTGCACACTCTTTGACCCGCCTGTGTTCTTTCAAAACGACCTCCCCAAGTTCTGTCTTAGCTTTGGAGAGGTCTTGGGCTCGGGAATGCGTGGGGTCTTCCGGCTAGACCGGGCGACCAAGAGCTGGAGTGAGATTCCTATTGCGGGCCAAACGGCAAGTGCTCGTCCCCGGTTGGACGCCGATCCCAAGCTGCCCATCGTGCTTCTCTGGACACAGGAGTGGGGGCGTGCGAAAAGGCTGTACTACCGCAAAGGGGGTGCTTTTGTCCCCGTGGGCGAGCTGGGGGAGGTCAGCGCCTACTTGCTCACGGAAAAGCAGCTCCTCGTCGCGGCAGGGACAGCTCTGGTGGAGCTCCGGTGGAGAGACGGCATCTTTGTGGAGACCAAGCGCACGACACTCCCTTGGCCGGGGACGACTCAGCTCTTCTATGTCCCGACCGGGGCGCTCTGGGGTTGGGTGGAGGATACGCGCGCCTTTTGTCTCACGGTTCTCTGAGCGAGGCGGCTCTCTTCACGATGTGCACTCGAACAGCTTGATGTGCCCAAAGTCCGGGGAACGGCCCTCTTTGTTCTTCTTCTCTTGGCTCGTCGCTCCCGCAAGCGCGAGCAGCGCCCCGCCGTGCAGCCAGAGCGAGTCGGTGATGCGCATCTTGCTATCGACCCCTTGGACCAGGCTACCGGAGCCGGCGTCGAAGAGCCCCGCGTTCCACTTGCCCTGCGCGATCTTGCCTGCCATCACAAAGTGCTTCTGGTTAGGGTGAAAGCGTAGGGACTCCATCAGCCCCGCGCCCGCATCGGACGCCCGAATCTCGGCGACTTTTCGTGGGGGCGTCTCGCTCCAGGCGAAGCGCTGCCAGGTCTGCTTGCCATTGCCCGCCATCGGGTCCTCCATCGGACCCATGCCACAGGCGAGCAGCTCCTTGCTATCGGGGGTGAAGGCGAGGTCGAAGATACCGCCGATATAGTTCGGGCTCTTGATGATCCCCCAGCAGGTAAAGTCTGGCGTGGTCCAGGCCGCGAGCTGCTTGCCGCTCTCCAGGTCCCAGACCCGAATCTCCCCCATGAGGTTGGCGGCCGCCAGGTAGCGGTTGTTGGGGCTAAAGGCCACCGAGAGAACAGGAGGGACATGCGAGAGAGCCCAGCGCAGGGCTCCTGTCTCGGTATCGTAGACCTTGACACTGGGCTCGCGCTCGGCGGCGGGCTCGTACTTGTAGCCGCCCGCAAGATACTGCCCTGTGACACTCGCCACCAGCCGCTCATCGGGGGAGAGCCGTAGCTTCCACGACCAAAAACTGTGTGCCTTGACCGTGCGCAGCTCTTTGTTCTCGGTGGGGGAGAACCAGCGCAGGGTGCCGTCGTAGCCCGCCGAGAGCACCTGCTGGCTCTTGCTCAGGTAGCACACCCCGCTGGCGTAGCTCTCGTGCTTGCCGAGGCGCTGGGGGACACCCGACTCCACCGGCACCGCCCAGACACCGCCATCCAGGCAGGCCGCGAAGAGCTGCTTGCTATCGGGGGACGCCGCGACCGCGAGCACCGCGGTGGGGAGCTTCAGGTCTTTCAGGGGCTTGAGGGTGGGCTCGCTCATTTCAGGATCTCCCGAATCGGCTCGGCGCGGTCCTCGACACGGTAGAAGGTCGGGATATCGTCGGCCTCGTACTCCGCGTAGGGATCAAGGCCCAGCGCGGTAAAGATAGTCGCGAAGAGGTTTTTCTCGTTGTAGGGCTTCTCGGTCACATCGACTCCATCGGTATCGGTCGCGCCCACCACGACACCCCGCTTGATCCCCGCGCCGGCCATGGCCAGGCTCCAGGCATCGGGGTAGTGGTCGCGGCCACGGGCGGCGTTGAGCCAGGGGGTCCGGCCAAACTCGCCCATCACCACCACGAGGGTCTTGTCCAGCAGGCCACGCTCCTCTAGGTCGTTGATCAGGTGCGCGACAATCCGATCCGTCTCCGGGACCAGCATCTGGTAGATCTCGTGCTGGAAGACATGGCAGTCCCAGGGCATCCCATTGGCCACCATCACAAACGGAGCGCCGTTCTCCACCAGGTTGCGCGCCAGGAGCGTGTGGAGCCCGAAGGTCCCCGGCCCGTAGCGCTCGCGGTCCTTGGGATTGACTTTATCTAGGTCAAAGAGATCGGCGCAGCTCATCAGGCCCTTCACCCGGGAGAAGATCGCATTCTGGGAGCTGGCTGCTGCGCTGGTGCGCTCGTTCTCGTACTTCTTGGTCAGGAACCGACGGAGCGCCTCGCGCTGCTCAAAGTCTTGGGTGGTCGTGTCGGCGAGGCGGTTGACATCGGCGAGCTTGTACTGACCGCCCGCCCGCACCGGCCCGTACTGCGCGCCCAGCCAGCCCGCCCAGTTGCCCGCCTTGAACGACTCAAACTCATTGCCGCGGGGGTTGGGATCGAGAAAGACAAAGTTGGGGATGGGATTATCGAGGTGCCCGAGCTGCTGTGCCAGCACCGAGCCCAGGATCGGGCGCACAAAGGGCTCGCGCGGCGCGGCACCGCGGGTCAGAAGGTCGATGGCCTGGAAGTGCTCGTTGGGCTTTGTCTTCATCGAGCGCACGACAGCCAGCTTATCGGCGATCTTGGCGCAGCTGGGCATGAGCTCGCTGAACTGGACACCGGGAAGCTTGGTGGGAATCGCGCGGAACGGTCCGCCAAAGACACTGCCGGGCTTGGGGTCCCAGGTCTCAAACTGGCTGGGGGCACCACAGAGCCAGAGCAGGATGCAGTGCTTCTGCTGGCGCTTGGCCTCCGCCGCGAGCGCCGCGGGGGAGAAGAGCCCGGTCCAGCTGAGCGCCGATGCCGCGCCCGCGCCCACAAGTCCTTGGAGAAAGAGCCGCCGGTGGAGTGTGTGCTCCGGAGGCGTGCAGCTCCCCTCCTCTGCAATCGTTGTCTCGTCGTCGTTCATCTATTTTTTTGCCCCCTAACCCCCGTGCAACGGGGGGAATAGTAGGAATGTTCTGATCAGTCCCCCCGCCAGGCGGGGGTTAGGGGGGACATTAGTGGTTCACCTGGAACTCGGCACTGGTGAGCAGGGCCCACAAGAGATTCTGGACACCGCGCTCCGCCGAGGGCGTGGTGGTAAGCAGGGCCTTGCACTGCACCAGCTCGGTCGGGTCCGGGAGGCGGGCGAAGGCGAGCTGGAAGGCGGCGCGAACCCGGGCCTCGGGGGTGGGAAGCGCCGCGAGGGCCGCGGTGGCGTTGCCGGGGGCGGGCTTGAGCAGTCTATCGACCAGCGGCGAGTTGGTCAGAAAGAGCGCTTGCTGCAGTGATGGATTATAGGTGTCGGGCATGAGCTCGGGGAAGGCGGTGATAAAGCCGCTCTCTAGCTTCTCGGTCTCGGGGCTATCGGGCTTGGTTCCCGTGGCCACTTGGAGCGAGTGCAGGAGCTGCTCGGCGGAGAGGGGGCGCTCTAGGGCACGCGCAAACGACTCCGGTCGGGGTGGGGTCTTGCCCGCAACCTTGGTGTCGAGCTGGTAGGCACGGGTCAGGACAATGGTCGTGACAAGCCGCTTGATGTCGTAGCCGCTGCGCTCGAAGTCCTTGGCGAGCCAGTCGAGGAGCTCGGGGTGGCTGGCGCGGTGCTTGGAGTCGATTTGATCGACCGGCTGGACAAAGCCGCGGCCCATGAGCTTGGCCCATATCCGATTGACAAAGGCGCGTGCCAGCAGGGGATTGTCGTGGGTCACCGCCTCGGCGAGGGCCTCACGACGGGAGAACTTGGGCACTGCGGCGCGCCCCGGCGTGGGCGGAACGACGTAGAGCTCGGGCCTATCGACCTCTTTTTCATCGGTGGCGGGCACCCGCTCCGCGACAGACTTGCCATTCAGAAAGACCAGCGCCGCGGGCTGGGACTCTTTCTTGAGGTTGGCGAAGTTGATAAAGCCGCCAATCGCGCTCTCCGCGACCGCCTGGCCCATGCCGGTGTCAACATTCTTCCCGCGGTTGAAGGCCGCTACCAGGCCCCAGTAGTGCCGCTGCTCGATCTCCCAGGCCAGCGGGTGGTTGTGGCACTGGGCACACCCGATCTTCACCCCAAAGGCCACGGGGGCAACTGCCTCCGCGATCGACTGGAAGTTGTTGTTGCGGGCCGCCAAAAACCAGGTCGCGCCTCGGGCTGGTCCGTCGCTGGGACGCGCGATCAGGAGCTCACGCACCACCTGATCCCAAGGGCGGTTCCGCCGAAAGGTATCTTCCAGGTAGGTGTTCCACGCCCCGTTCTTACCCAAGCGGCGGCCCATCAGGAGCGTGTCAAAGACCTCGCGGAAGTGGCGCACGTAGTCGTCGGAGGCCAGGAGCTTGCTCACCAGCTGTGCGCGCTTGTCGCCGTGGTAGTCGCCCAGAAACTGCTTGAGCTCCGTGTCGCTGGGGATACGCCCCGCCAGATCCAGATAGACACGCCGGGCGAAAGCGGTATCGCTGGTAGGGCGGGCAGGCGTGATACGATCCGCTTTCCAGCTCGCCTGCAAGTACCAGTCGATGGTCGCGCTGGGGCTCTGGCCCGGTGGCGGAGTCCCCACCGACGGTAGCGAGCGCTGGTAGCTCTCCAGGTAGGCGGGCACCCAGGTGTTGTTCTTCGTGGTCGCCGCCGGGGTGGGGGGCAGGAGCGTGATCCAGGTCTTGAGGATCGTGATGGCATCGGCGCTGAGCTGCTTCTTCGGGTCGGGCGGCATGTGCGGCCCCGGCTGGGGCAGGACATACTGGACCAGGCGGCTCTGGTCGGGCTTTCCGGGAATCACGGCGGGGCCTTGGTCGCCGCCGCGCAGGATGGTCTGGAGCGAGCGCAGGTCCAGGCCGCCTTGCTGACGCACACCCGCGTGGCACTTGAGGCAAGACCTATCCAGCAGCGGCTCGACCTGGCGGTACCAGTACTCCTCCGGGTTCTTGGTCGGCTCCTGGCTCCGCGCAGGCGCAAGGCAGGACAGGAGCCCCAGAAGGCACAGAACAGCACGTCCGAGCGAGAGAGGAGAGAGAGTTGCCACGCTTCCCATATTAGCACACTGCCTCAGCAATTGGAGCGAAGAAACGCCAGAATATGCTCGGTAAAGCCAATCGACTGCTCGGTATTGCCCACACCGTGCCCGGCATCGAACCAGAGCACCTCGATCTGCTTGCCGAGCTCCTTGAGCTGCGCCTCGTAGACCTCCATCTGCCGACGGGGACAGCGGGTGTCGTTGAGGCCCTGAACCACCAGAACCGGGGCCTGGATCGCCGCGGCGTAGGTGTGCGGCGAGCTGCGCTCCCAGAGCGCTGGGTTCTGGTCGGGGGTGCTTTGGAAGCTGGCACGCATGATCCCTTGGAGCAAGGGCGACGAGTCTTCGTAGGTGAGGGCGTTGTTGGCGATGGCGACATGGGCCACGCCCGCTGCCCAGAGCTCGGGGCACTTTCCGAGAGCAAGCAGGGTCAGGTAGCCCCCGTAGGAGCCGCCCGTGATGACGACACGCTTCGGGTCGGCGATCCCCTCGCTAACCACAAAGGCGTGCGCGGCGATTATATCCTCCAGCTCCCAGTGCCCGACATCGCCCCAGATCTTCTGCAAGAACTCCCGCCCAAACGTCGTCGAGCCGCGGTAGTTGACCGAGAGAAAGGCGTAGCCGTTTTCCAGATAGGGAGCGCCCATGCCAAAGCTCTGGTTGGTGACTCCGTGTGGCCCGCCATGTACCTCGATCACGGTCGGAAATGGCCCCGCGCCCTCAGGGGTCGCCAGCCAGGCCTGCACGGGCACGCCATCCGACGACGGAAAGGTCACCGAGCGTACGGTTGTCCCTTGCGGTGCCTCGCCGCCCGAGAGGAGCACTCTCCCTGCACCGCTCGCCGAGAACGCCAGGAGCTGACGCGGCTGCTGTGCGCTGGAAAAGAGAACGCTCGCCACACCGTCGTTGCTCAGAGTCGCCCCCAGCCCTCCAAAGTACGTGATGGTCCCCGACGGGTGCTCCAGCCGTGTGAGCTTTCCTGCCTTCCAAACCCAGAGCTCGTGCGCGGCGTCCACGCTCCGGCACAGCAGGATACTCTTGGCGTCCGGCGACCAGCAGAGCGGCACGACCTCACCGGGAAGCTGTCCCTCGCCCAAGAGAAGCTCGGACTCGCCCAGGGCGACGTCCCAGAGCAGCGGGCGCTTCACCCCGGAGTCATCGCTGGTGCAGAGCAAGCGGTAGTCGCCGGGGATCGGGGAGAACGCCGTGGTCTCCAGGCTGGTCGGCCCCCAGCCCTTCCAGCGCGCGAGCTCCTCGCCCTGCGTGTCGAGTACGAGCAGGTCATACTGTTGCTTGCCGGTGCGCTCGTTGGTGCAGACCACACAGACCGCGCCATCCGCCGAGAGAATCGGGCCACGCAGGAGCGGCTTGCCTTCGTGTAAGATCTTCGGCGCACCCAGCGCTCCGTCCTTCGCAATCTCAACGGTGCACAGGTGGTAGCCGTCGCCGTCGACAAAGATAAACGCAATGCGGTTGCCCGAGGCGCTCATCGAGACAATCGGTAGCGGAAACGGGGTCAGCGACGAGGAGTACGGGGCAAAGTCGGGCGTGAGGCTCTCTAGCTCCCCGGTGCCATCGTAGCGGGCGCGGACATAGTGCCCCTTCTCGTTGCCCTTGGTGTCCTTGAAGAAGTAGAACCACTCGCCATCGGGGGAGAGCAATCCAAAGCCGCTTCCCACGCCCTCCGGCAACAAACGCCGCGTCTCCCCGGTCTGCGGGTTCCATGCCAGCGCTCCCCGCTGGCTATGAAACGCCACCCCACGCTCCGGCCGCTTCGCCGCGAGCTGCGGCCACGTCACCGACCCGGTGCGGGCGATCTGCTTCCAATTCTCCGTGGTTGTGCTTGCTGTGCTCATGGGGGGATTATACCTGGGGCGTTTATGCGCCCGAACCCAAAACGCCCGTCCAACCAAAACAAAACGCCCCACCAACCGCGAGGGCCAGTGGGGCGCAAAAAACGGAGCGAGGCGACGGTTAGATCGCGACTTCCTTGCCCTGCTCGGCAGAGGCGTAGATGCCGCTGAGCATCTTCTGCACCATCACACCGTGCTCGACCGGGCACTCGTTCTCGCGGCCGTCGCGGACCACCTCGATGAAGTGCTGGATCTTGTACTGCCACATGTCCCACTTGGGGTAGAACGCGGGGGTGGCGTTGATCATGTAGCCTTCCCAGTCCGTGTAGGTCTCCGACGTGCTCCAGATGACGCCGCCCTTCTCGCCCATGATCTGAATGTCAAAAACATCCTCCTTGATATGGTTGCAGAAGCTCGACTCCAGAGTCAGGATCGTCCCATTGTCGAAGCGGATCATACCGGCGGCCAGGTCCTCGACCGTGTAGGTCTCGTGGTCCCAGCCCGGCCACTGGCTCTTTACCTCGCTGGGCTTGTTGCCCATCCAGGTCCAGGTGTTGCCGGTCGCGGTGATCGGGGTGGGGTTGCCGATCAGGCTGTGCGCGGTATCGAGGATATGTACCCCGATATCGATCATCGGGCCACCGCCCTGCAGCTCCTTGCGGCCAAAGACACCCCAGTTCGGGATACCACGGCGGCGCAGGGCCTGGGCGCGGACATACATGATCTTGCCCAGGGCGCCGCTCTCGATCAGATCGCGGACATACTTGCTCTTGGGCTCGTAGCGGTGCTGGAAGCCCATGACAAACTTGACCCCATTGGCATGCACGGCATCGGCGATCGCCTGCGCCTCGGTCGGGTTCATCGCGATGGGCTTCTCGCAGAGGATGTCCTTGCCCGCATTGGCCGCCGCAATCGCCGCCTTGGCGTGCACCCCGTTGGGCGTACAGACGGAGATCGCGTCGATATCGTCCCCGACCGTCTTGAGCATCTCGTTAAAATCGGTGAAGAGGTGGTCGGTGGCGACCCCATGCTTGTTGTGCATGACATCCAGTGCCACCTGGCGGATATCCGCCCCCGCGACAATCGAGACACCCGGAATCTTGGTCATGTAGCCGATGTGGGTCTGCGCGATCCCACCACAGCCAATAAAGCCGACACGGAGGGGCTTGGCCTCAACCGTGCCGCCCTCGGAGATTGTTGTGATTTCTGTATCCATAGAAAGAACCTTCCGGGTAAAACCTTACGCCAGAGCCATGCCAGAATCCTGCCCGGGGATTGAAATCCCCGGTAGATTTTTTAAGAGCGTCCCGAGGACGCAGAAACTCCCTTGGTTTTCGCGTCCTCGGGACGCTCCCTGCCTTGTGCCGGGGATTTCCAATCCCCGGCGACGCGGTAAAATCCCCTCATGATCTCCGTCATTCTCCACGAGCCCGACATGCCCCAGAACACCGGCAATATCGTCCGGCTCTGTGCCAACGCGGGTGCGGCGCTGCACCTGATCGAGCCGCTGGGCTTTGCCTGGGACGACAAGCGCCTGCGCCGGGCACACCTGGATTATGAGGAGTTTGCTGAGGTCCAGCGTCACGCGGGCTGGGCAGCGTGCAAGGCGGCGCTGGCTGGGCAGCGTGTCTTTGCCATCGAGACCGGCGGAGCGGCCACTCCCTACGAGACGGAGTTTCAGCCCGGCGATGCGCTGCTCTTTGGCTCGGAGTCCCGCGGCCTCCCCGAGGAGATTCTCGCCGAGGTGACCGTGCTGACCCTGCCGATGATGCCCGGGAGCCGGAGCCTGAACCTCTCCAACGCGGTCGCTGTCACGGTCTACGAGGCGTGGCGGCAGCTGGGCTTTGCTGCCGCCACACCGCTTGGAACCCCGCCAAGGGAGCGCTCGTTTGCGTTCTTCAACGGGAATCCTGGGCAAGAGAGTCGCGGGTGACTACCGCCGGGCAGTCTTGACCTTCGGCGTGTCACTGACCTCCATCAGGGCGAGGGTTGCCCAGCCCGTCGCCGCAAACGAGACATACTGCGACTCCCCACCGGGGAAGCCACCGTCGAAGTAGTAGTTAAACGGCGCGACCGTCTTATTGACATACCAAGCCCCACTCTCGTCTTGGTGGCGCAGTAGGTAGTCCGTCGCCTTGCGCACCGCGGGATGGCTGAGCGGAGCTGCCCCGCCGACCCGCAGGCTGTAGAGCGCAAGCCCGGTGGTAAGAGGATCGCTCGGGGCACCCGGCTTCCCGCTCCAGCCACCATCGGCGTTCTGAAGCTTGGCGAGCTGGGCAACCTCGGTCTGGAGAACACGGGGCTCGGAGCCGGTCCAGCGCAGGCCAAGAAGGCGCGAGGAGCGATCTTCGACGGTCTTGGTGGGAGCGCTGACAAACCACGCCCGCGCCTTTTTCACGGTCTCGTCCCCCTTGTCTTTCTCCAGGAAGCGGCGCATTCCCAGCACTTGAAGCGCCGTCATGGTCTGGAAGCTCTCCTGCATCGGGCCGCGGTGCAGGATGAAGCTCCAGTTGCCTGTACTTTGCTGTTGCCGACGGACATACTCGGCCATCCCGCTCAGGCCAGGGTTGGCAGGTACCTGGTTGGCATCCAGCGCCCAGAAGGTGTAGGAAGCAGCAATCGGGAACTCCTCCATCTCCGAGGTGGGGACGATATGAAACTTGCTGGGATCGGTTAGGGCGAGCTGCATCAGCGGAGCCCCCTGCTGCCCCACCTCACCGATGCGGTCTAGGTTGCCCTTGATGATGCCACGGTCGACCGCAAAGCCACGGAGTGCGGCATTGCCCAAGACCGCCAGGCCCAATCCTTGGTGGTGGCACGACGAGCACTCTGAGCGAGAGAGAAAACGGGTCATGCCCGCCTCCATGGCCGTGAGACTCTTCTGGATCGCGGGGCGGGTTGCGGGTGTCGCGGCGAGCGGCTCCGGGCGCGCGCCTGCCGCCTTGAGCACCGCGGCCAGCGCGGTATGGCGGCGTGCCTGGGCCAGGCCGAGCGCGGTCTTGCCCGTGCTATCGCGGCCCGTGAGCCCCGCGCCTGCCTTGACAAGGCTCTGTGCAATCTTGGGATTTGCACTGTAGCGCGCCGCCAGATGGAGTGGGGTGGCTCCCGTTTTATCGAGCGCCTTGGCACTTGCCCCCGCCTTCAGGAGCACATCGACCGTCTCCGGGAAGCCATTCATAGCGGCGTAGTGCAGCGCGGTTCGTCCATGGCTGTCGGTCTGCTCGGTCTTGGCTCCGGCGGCGAGGAGGAGCTTGACATTGGCGGTCTTGCCCAGGCGTGCCCCGTAGATCAGCGCCGTGGCACCGTCGATATCCTGCTGGGCAAGCTCCGCGGTGTCTTGGGGGAGCTTGGTGAGGACGGGCGGAGTGGAGTAGGCCGCGGCGAGCATCAGCGTGGTGGCCTTGTCCGGGCGCTTGGCCTCTTTGGAGATTCCCTGGCGGAGCAGGTCCAGAGCCATGCCCTCGTGCCCGCCGAGGATCGCATTGACGAGAGCAGTGCCGTTGGCTCCGCCGCTGGTCGCGGCCCCTTGGCTGAGGAGGAGCTTGGCGACCTCCGGCTGGTTCATCACAGCCGCCCAGTCTAGGGGCTGGAACATAATCCAGTTGGGGCGGTTCACATCGGCCCCGTGCTCCAGGGCTGCTTTTGTGCCAGCCACATCCCCGAGCCGGATGGCGCGAAAGAGCTCTGCGGTGAGCTGAACGGCCTTAATATCGGGCGGCGGCGGCTGTGCGGCGGCGGGATGCACGAGAGCGAGAGCGGCGAGGGTAGCGCCGAGGAGAGGGGAGTGTTTCATTGTCATGGCTCCAATAGTCGGTTAAGATCGATTTTACGTCTCGAACCTTAATACCATTTTCCCCTAGGATCGCATAGGGAAACGTGTATAAAACTCCACATCCCTTCGGCATCCCTCCCCCGGCCCCTCCCTTCGCTCTGTTTCCCGCTTCGCGGGGACGAAGGGAGGGGAGACGAGGAACGAGTGGGGGTGGGTTTGGTAGATTCACCCCCTCCTTTCCCCCCAACGAAGTTGGGTTTCAGGGGAAGGGAGGGGGCCGGGGGGAGGGATGCCGGGAGGCCGGTGCTTACTTCTCTGCCTGCGGCCAGATCTGGTCCCACGCCGCCATCCAGTTCTCGGCGCGGCTGTAGACCTTCATGCCGTCTACCTCAACCCCCTTGCGGTTGCGGAACTGCCCGACCCGCTCCACTGTCTCCACCTCGACGGTGATCGTCGTGGGGGAGCCGACCGCGTAGACGCGGCCTTTCTTGACCCGAGAGAGCGCCTCGCGGGCACCGTCCTCGATCATCTGGCGGGCGCGTACGGGAGGGATCTGGCGGGCGGAGTAGCGGGAGAGGCCGCGCTTCACCGCCACATAGACCGGGTCGTCGCCCAGGATCTCGCGCCCCTCACGGCAGGTGGCTTCATCGCCCGTCACCAGCGCGACCGGGCAGCCGAAGTGCCCACAGAGCGCCGCATTGATCCCCAGCTCCCCGACTAAATCCTCGTTGAACCACAGGTTGCGCCAGGTGACAGTCGAGATCGTGTGGCACATGACCCCATCGGGGGTTCCGGCGCGCGCGTGCATCCCCACCATCAGCGCGGCATCGCAGCCCTGCTCCAGGAGCTCGGTGTAGCGGCTCCACGTGTGGTGCGCGACCCACTCACAGGCGGGGTGGAGCAGCTCGGGGACATAGGAGTTAAAGGTCCAGTCGCCGCCCGCACCGTGGCAGTCCACCGCGACAATCTCGGTCGCACCCGCAGCAACAGCCCCGCGCACCGCGGCATTGATCTCCTCGGTGTAGAGCCGTCGCCCCTCTTCGTACATCGGCGAGCCGCCCTCGACCTGCTTCCAGGTCACGATCCCGCTGACACCTTCCATATCCGACATGATGAGAACACGCATAGATTTTCTCCTGATTCGCTTTGTATCCCAAGTGGCTAGAGCGGCAAGCGCTTCTTGAGCCGCACGAGGGTCTCTCCTTCTGAGACAAAGTACTCCACCCCATCGGTGAGGGCCTCCATGAGCGCACGGCCACGCCCGCCCTCCGCATTGGCATCGGGCATGGCGGCGGGTGAGTCGGGGAGGGGGGCCTCGCCGGAGTTGCTGACCTCGACATAGAGAAAGGCATGGTCACGCAGGCAGCGTAGGGTGATCATCCCCCGCGCACCACTGTGCTCGACCGCGTTGTTGCACGCCTCGCCCACCGCGAGGCGGAGCGCCTCACGGTCGGGCTCCTTGATACGCTCTTTCCGCGCCACCGAGACAACCGCCTCCCGCGCAACGCTCACAAAAGCGTTGTCGGTGGGCAGGCGCAGGCGCAGAAGCTCGGTCATGGGGCGTTAGGAGAGCTGATTGGGTTCCAAGGGCTCGGTGGATTTTTGTCCGGCATCCAGCAGGATTGCCACGAGCATATCACTCATGACATTGACTCCCGAGCGGGCGCGGGCGATGATCCAGTCCACGGGAATCAGCAGGGGGAGCGCGACCGCGATGGTCTCGGCGGAGAGGCCAGCAGTGGAGAGGACGAGCGGCAGGACAATCAGGCCCGCCTCGGGGATTCCGGCGATCCCTGCGCCGGCCATGATTGATGCTAGCACGATCTGAAACTGTGCGCCCAGACCCAGATTATTGCCCAGCGCCTGCGCCAGAAAGAGCGCCGCCATCGCCTCGTAGAGCGTGATGCCATCGTTGTTGAGGTTGGTCCCCACGCAGGCCGCCAGGCGCGCCGATGCCGTGGAGACTCCCATCTTCTCCAGGCACTTGAGGGTAATGGGGACGCTCGCGAGGCTGGAGTTGGTCGAGAGGCCCGTGAGGATTGCATCGGCACCGTTGCCCAGGTAGACCTTGGGAGACTTCTTGCCCCAGAGCCAGGCAATCGTCGGGTAGTAGATGAGGCTATGGAGCGCCAGCCCCGAGAGCGCGACCAAAAGAAAGACCCAGAGCAGGGCAAAGACTCCCAGCCCCGATGCCCCGACCACCTTGGCGACTGTCCCGAAGACCGCGTAGGGGACGGTCTTAACGATCCACTCCAGCATGACGAGAAGCACCTGGTAGCACGCGGCGATAAAGCTCTCGACCGTCTGGATCGTCCGCTCGCCGTGGGCCTCTTGCTCGGCACGGACGCGGCGGATCGCGGCCCCCGTCAGCAGCGCCAGCAGCACCACGGAGATGAGGTTGTTGTAGACAAAGGGGCGCACCAGCGACGACGGGACGTAGTAGCTGACATTGGGGAGTAGCTCCAGGGTCGCGCCGGGTGCCTCTGGGTCCTCGACCTTCTTGAGCTCCGGGGCCTTGGCCTTGGTCTGGGCGATCAGGGTCTCCAGGTGCCCCTGCCAGAGCTTGCCCGGCTGAAAGACATTCAGGATGGTCAGCCCGATCACCATCGCCACCGTCACATTCACCAGGCAGATCAGCATCAGCCGCCCGAACTTCTTCGCCTCGATCCGGGTCTTGGTGAAGGCATCCAGGATCGCAAAGAACACCAGCGGCACCGCCAGCGCCCGGAGCGCCTTGATCGAGAGGGTCCCAATCGCCCCGAGCGTCTCGGTCAGCTCACACTTCCCCAAGACTGCCCCCAGCGCGATTCCCAGAGCCACCCCGATCAGCACCTGTAGCGCGAGCGGTATGCGATGTTTCATGCCCGCATCTTCGACAGGCAAGCGGAGGTTTCCTGCTAGGAGGATATCAACCGGTTTACGACGAAACCCCTGTCATGAACCTCCATCCTGATCGCTGTTTCTCGCCCGAGCCCGCTCGTCGTGGGGTGGCCCGGACCCTCTATGCCGCGGTGAAAGACCTGCCGCTGGTCTGCCCACACGGCCATGTCGATCCCGCGCTCTTCTCCAACCCGGACTACCGCTTCGGGAGCCCCGCCGAGCTGCTGCTCATCCCGGACCACTATGTCTTTCGCATGCTCTACTCGCAGGGAATCTCGCTGGAGGCGCAGGGCGTGCCGCGCCGCGACGGCGGCCCGACCGAGAGCGACCACCGCAAGATCTGGCAGGTCTTCTGCGAGCACTTCTATCTCTTTGCCGGGACCCCGAGTGGCCAGTGGCTGACCCAGGAGCTAGTCGAGGTCTTTGGGCTCACCGAGAAGCCCAGCCCGACAAATGCCCAGCGCCTCTACGACTCGATCGCGGCGCGGCTAGAGACCCCCGAGTTCCGCCCACGGGCGCTCTTCGAGCAGTTCAAGATCGAGGTCCTCTGCACCACCGATGCCGCCAGCGACCCGCTCACCCACCACCAGGCCATTCGGAGCTCGGGCTGGAGCGGGAAGATCCTGCCGACCTTCCGCCCCGATGCGGTCGTGAATCTGGATGCGCTGGGCTGGCGCGAGAGTATCACGGCGCTGGAGCAGGCAAGTGGCGTGAGCGTGACGACCTACGCGGCATTTCTGGAGGCGCTCCGCAACCGCCGGGCGTTCTTCAAGAGCCTCGGGGCCACGGCGACCGACCACGCCGCCGTGACCGCGGACACGACGCCCCTCTCCGATTCGGAGGCGAGCACGCTCTTTGATCGGGCGCTGGCAGGGCGCTCCGAGCCGGGGGATGCCGCACGCTTCACGGCGCACATGCTCTACACGCTGGCAGGGATGAGCGCCGACGATGGCCTGACGATGCAGCTGCATGTCGGGAGCCACCGCAACCACAATAAGACGGTCTTTGAGCGGTTTGGCGCGGACAAGGGGGCCGATATCCCGGTCGCGGGGGAGTTTACGCGCAATCTCTTGCCGCTTCTTAATGCCTTTGGCACCGACCCACGCCTCTCGCTGATCCTCTTTACGCTCGACGAGACCCTCTACTCCCGCGAGCTGGCCCCGCTGGCCGGGCACTACCCGGTGCTGCGCCTCGGGCCGCCTTGGTGGTTCTTCGACAGCCGCCTGGGGATGCGCCGCTTCCTGGAGGGCGTGGTCGAGACCGCCGGAGTCTGGAACCTGGCGGGCTTCAACGACGATACCCGGGCGTTTTGCTCGATTCCCGCCCGCCACGATGTCTGGCGGCGCGTGGTGGCCGACTGGCTCGCGGGGCTGGTCGTCGAGCACGTCATCGACGAAGCAGATGCCGCCGCGATGGCAACGGCGCTCTGCTACGACCTGGCAAAGACTGCCTACCGGCTCTAGGTACCGCGCTCTTGGGGGGACGGGCGTCGGCGGCGCACCAGCGCGCCCAGCCCCAAGACGGCGAGGGCGAGTGTCCCTGGCTCGGGGACGGTCAGGGCGGTGTAGTTGATGTCCAAAAAGACCGGCAGGTGCCCCCCGGAGAGCGCGGAGTTCTTGAGCGCGGTGGCGATCGCGGTGCCCACCATGCCGTTGTTGGTGGTCGTGAGCCCGGTCGCCCAGCTTGTGCCGTCGTTGCCCCAAGCCCGGTAGGAGTGGTTGGGGTCGTTCCAGGTCGTGGTGCTGTAGGCGAGCTGGGAGTTGCCCTTGTAGTCCGTACCCGTGCCATCCACGAGGCTAGGGGAGAGCAGGATCTGGTCGAAGCGGCTGTCCATGTTGCTCACCGGGTCCTGCGTGTGGACAAAGCGAAACGAGTTGTTGTTGATATCCCAGTTCCCCGGAGTCTTGATGGGGTCGAAGAACGCCCCCACCGACGAGCCATTGTAGCTACCTGAGGTCAGGGTCTGGTAGGCGGTCTCCGAGCTACTGGCGATATTAAAGTCCCCGGCCACAAGATAGTGGTAGCCGCTGGGGAGCCCACCGCCCGCAAGTGCCCCGTTGGTGTCGATCCCCTGGGCATTGCGGCGAATCCGGTCCGCCTCTAGCTGGCGTCGGGCTTCATTACTTGCGCCCGTGCTGGACTTCATGTGCACACTATAGGCACCAAACTTCTGGCTGGTATCGGCGTTGAGCTGGAAGTCGTAGCGGTAGGTATTGCGTGGCTGCTCGTTGTTGTTGACCACGGGAAAGTTCTGGGAGACATCGTTTACCGTGGTGGTGGTTAGGTACTGCACCTTGCTGGTTCGGTAGAAAAACGCACTCTCGCCCGCCAGACCCGTCCCATTGCCCGACGTGGCGACAAAGGGTGCAGCCGCCCAGTCCCCGGGGCTACCCGGAGCGCCATTGAGGACATTGGTCAGAAAGTCCGTGGTCGCGGCCTGGCTCATAAACTCCTGCCCGATAAAGACATCGGGGGCCATCGTGAGCCCATTGGCAGCATTGACCCCGTAGATCGCAGTTCGGAAGTCCGTGAGGCGACCCGTGGTGGTGGCACTGGTGTCGTAGGCGCTGACGTTCCACGTGACGACCCGAAGAGACTGCTGCGCGTGGGCGA
The DNA here is from genome assembly GCF_014202505.1 of Armatimonas rosea. Lineage (NCBI taxonomy): Bacteria > Bacillati > Armatimonadota > Armatimonadia > Armatimonadales > Armatimonadaceae > Armatimonas > Armatimonas rosea. The sequence goes on from NZ_JACHGW010000002.1 coordinate 1,421,313, forward strand.
GCGGTGGGCAGGCCAGCAGGAGAGTACCACCAAACACAAGCACGACAAGGCGCGAGCGGACGCTAAGGGGGAGGGGGAGACCAAGCATAGTTACGGGTATACCCGAAACACGGCCGATTCCTTGCGGGAGCCACCAGGATTAACGCAAATTTCATCTGCACGAGCACGCAAAACGACGAGGTATCAGGTAGAATTGCAGGCAGTGCTTAGGGGCCACCCTAGGCGCTCTTGCCCCGTTTCGCCGCGCTTTTACCCGATGTGGATGGAAAATAAATGACAATCACTCGCCTCGCCTCACTCTTCGCACTTGGACTTATCTCGGCTGCAGCTCATGCCCAGGTTCCTCTCTTCTCGGAGAACTTCGGAACCAATACCGACGGAACGACGATCACCACGAGCAACACCGCGTTTACCTACGCGCGTATCAGTACGGGGGCAACCCCCATCCTTGCCTTTAAGAACCCCTCAAGCTTTGGGACGGGGGCCTCGGCTCAGCTTCTGGCCACCACAGGAAGCTTGACGGGACTCGGAGTCACCTCGGGGACCTACACCGCCTTCGATGTGGCGACCCTAAGCTTCGACCTCCGGACTCCCACCGCCTTCTCGGCCGGGAGCTCCTTCTTCTTTGGGGCGGGCACCGGAGCGACCACGTTCACCAGTAACTCCACCTTCGCGTCTGCGGATCTGATGGCAGGATTCCAGATAACCACGGGGGGAATCCTCCAGAGCCGCGCAACCAGTGCCTGGGGCACGGTCTCCGGGGTAACCCTCACCAGTGCGACCAACTACTCGTTCTCCGTGGTGATGAACGGCTCCGCCAGTACGGTGAACTACGGCACCGGAGGGGCGGTGGCAGCTGCCCGAGCGCATATCTACCTCAACAATGTCTTGGTCGGAAATGTTCCGATCCAGGATAGTGCCAGTGTGACCGCGTTCCGTCTGTACGTGACTAGCCAGGCGGCGGCCAACGGGGGCTATGAGCTCGACAACGTCCAGCTCTTCGACTCCGCAGTGATGCCCTCTGCGGTGATTCCTGAGCCGGGGACGCTGGCTCTGGCCGCCTTGGGGCTGGCCGGCCTTGCGGTAAAACGCCGCCGCAAGTAGGACCCGATACAAAAAAAGCGCCCTCCGCAAGCCGGGCTTGCGGAGGGCGCTTTTGTGTTACTTGGGAGGAATCGCGCGGCCGGGAGCGCCGCCGCCTCCGCCAAAGAGCTGTCGGCGCTGGTCCGGGCTCATGTTCTGCATCATCTGGCCGAACTGCTGCATGAGCTTCATGCGGGCGGCGGGATCCATCGTCATAAAGCTCCCTAGCACTTGGGAGAAGTCGGTCTGGCCATTGGCTGCCCCAAGGCCATCGGCAGAGCGGTTGCGGCGGTTGTTGGGGTTGATGAGAACATAGACCGGCTTAAGCCCCAGCGTACTCACCACGGGAGCGGCCTTCTCCGGGGTGAGCTTCTGTCCCAGGATCTCCACCGAGGCCTGCTCACTGGCGGGGGGAGTACGCCCGAGCATCTTGGTTTGGGCATCCAGGAAGTCCGCGACATCATCGCCCTTGTAGAAGCGGGTGCTCACCGGGAGCATCGCCTTCTTCCAGATCGTCCCGGGGGGCAGGGACTTGGCGACCGCATCCAGCAGGCTCTCCAGGTTCTCGGGCGTGGCCGTAACACTCGGGTAGGCCGCTTGCGTTCCCGCCAGCGACGACTCCGCGATCACGGTGATTCCCGCGTTCTTGGTCAGGGCCTGGAGAACCGTCTCCAGGGGCCGCAGGCGTGGTGCGCGGGAGGCAGGGGCCGCGTTGTTGTCTTGAGCGTGTGCACCGACAACAGGGGCAGCCATCAGCAGTGACAGGGCAATCCAGGCATATCTCATAATGCCGCAATTATATCTTATTTTCGATTGACAATTCCCTCACACCTCGTTAAAATAGCGAGGCAATGGACCTCGATCTGCGTAAGCAGCGGATTCTCAATGCGGTTGTTCAGGACTATGTCCTCACGGCGGAACCTGTTGGCTCCCATCTGCTCGTCGAACGCTACGAGCTTGGGGTAAAGTCGGCCACGGTTCGCAATGAGCTGGCAGAGCTGAGTGAGCGTGGGTTTCTGCGCCAGCCCCATACCTCCGCCGGTCGCGTCCCCTCCGACCTTGGCTACCGCTTCTATGTCAATCGGCTGATGGTACTCTCCCCCCTGGCACGCCTAGAGCGCCTCCAGATCCAGCAGGCCCTGCGCTCCGCCGAGAGTGAGCTCGATGCGATCCTGCGCAAGACCTGTCAGCTCCTGACCCAGCTCACCCAGCTCCCTGCGGTGGCGACCTCGCCGGAGGCCCCCGATGAGACCTACCTACGCCAGGTCTTTCTCTCGTCGGCGGCGGCGGATAAGGCCCTCCTGGTCTTTCTTTTCTCCACGGGACGCACGGAGCACCGGCTCTTGGCCGAGGCACCTCTTAGCGCGACCGATGCCCTGATCCTTGCCAATGCCCTCACCGCCCACTTCTGTGACAAGCCCCTCACCGAGCTCCGTCGCACGGTACGAGAGACCGAGGCCGCGCCCAGTGAGCTTGCGGGACTGGGGCGGCTCTGGCAGCGGCTCGTGCGCGAGCTGGCACTGGTGATCCAGAGCGTGGCGGAGAATGTCCCGGTCTTTGTGGAGGGCTCGCAGAGCGTCCTGGCCCAGCCCGAGTTTCGCGATGTTGAGTGCCTGAGCCAGTTCTTTGTGATGCTCCAGGAGCGCGCCGCGATGCTGGAGCTCCTGCGCATGGAGGCCGCCGAGAAGGATGTCGAGGTGCGGATCGGCAAGGAGCTGGGCCGCCCCGAGCTCCAGTCGTTTGCCGTGGTATCGTCGCCGTATTTTGTCGGAACCCGCGAGCGGGGCAGTATCGGGGTGATCGGCCCCACCCGCATGGACTACGGGGTCGCGGTCACGCACGTGCGCTTCCTCGCCCAGGCGCTCTCCGGCCTCCTCACCAGCCTCGCCGCCACCGCGTAGCGGCCGCTCTAGCCCCGGTACTCGTAGGTGCGGTAGGGGAAGTAGCTCCGGTAGAGAAGCGCCTGGATCTGCGGCACCAGCGGGTAGATCACGATCACCCCCGCCAGCGTCAGGGGCCAGACCGGCGACGACATCGCCGAGCCCGCAAAACCCGTTAAGAAGTCCAGGAACATCGCGAAGAGAATCGCATTGATGAGCTCGGGCTGGAGGGTCTCCACACTCAGCTTCAGGGTCGCCTGCATCCCCAGCTTACGCTCGGCCAGGATCGGGGTGACCAGTAGAAACACGCCCTGGAGCACCAGCCCCGGAATGTAGAACATCCCATAGCCGAGCTGGGTAACCAAGGCCACTACAAACGACGTGACCAGTGTCACTCCAATACCTGCGGTTGGTTTGAACAGCCGCCCCAGCCGCAAGGGCTCCCCCGCAAGCTGGTCTAGTGCGAGCCGACAGAGCCCCACCTGAAAGAGATTGTTGCACCCCGAGATCAGCGCCAAGAGGCCCATGATAAAGAGGTAGTAGAGGGCAGGGCTCGTGCTCTCTGGCTCGGGGCGCTCGACCAGCCGAACGATCAGCAGCCAGAGCGCGGCCTGGATACCGCAGGCAATGCTCGCCGCGGCGATCCACTGCCACGGGTACTTGCGGTAGAGCGCCCAGGCATGGGTGGCCAGCCCGATATTGAGATGCGTCGACGGCGGAGGGTACATGGCTAGCCTCCCTCGCTCATATCTGCCACACCAAAGCGCTCGGGGTAGAACGCACGGTAGAGAAGCGACGAGCCAATCGAGAGGATGGGGATGGTAAAGAGGGCACCCACTAGGCAGGCGAGTCCTCCGAGCTGGGAGATTGCGGTCAAGATAGCCATGTAGGCCGTCACGATCCACAGCTCGGAGCGGACCTTGTTCGCGCTCTCTTTTAGCGCGTCCATCGGCGACTTGTTCTGGTCCAGCACCAGCGGCAGGGCGAGGGAGAAGAGGCCCATGAGGACGGCACCGGGGATCATGGAGACCAGGTTGGCAAAGGGGCCTAGGAACTGGAGCACCAGCCCACAGACAATCCCCACCGCAAGATGCACCAGCACCATCAGAACGTTCAGGCCAAAGACACTCCCAAACTTGGAGAAGCTGCCAAAGATATCCCCGACCTTGAGCTGGTGGCCGCGGAGCTGCTTGATCCCCATCATCTGGAGGCCCGCATGGGTCACGGTCCCGAGGATCGTCAGCCCCAGGATCATAAAGAGCATAGGTCCAACGAGCCCCACCAAGACAGAGGGATCGAGCTTGGAGTCGCCCCGGCGGAGCATCTGAAGAAAGATGGCCCCGAGTGAGGCGTAGAAGGGAGCGACCACCGCGATAATTGCGGCAAAGGCGACCGCTGCAGCACCTACCCAGGCACCGAGCTGCCTCTGCAAGAGCTGAAACGACTCCCCGACAAACTCAAACTGAGTGCGCTGCGGGGTGTAGCTGGGGGGCTGGGGGCTAGGGGTCTGTCCTTGACCAGAATACATGGGGCTGTTCTCCTATCTCAACAGCCCCAGTATAGCGTCTCGGCTTTTTTTGTGCTACTTGCCGCGGCTATCCACCACCACCACGGGCACAGGGAAGCCTTGCAGGAGCTTGTCGGCCTCCGACGGTGCGCAGGGCTCCTCGCGGTGGCCGAAGTGGCTCCCAATGACGGTGAGGTCGTAGTGGTTCTCCAGAACCTCGGCGTGGAGAGCCTGGGAGGCGTCCTCTGCGACCTGGATGCGGGTGCGGACATAGTAGCCGTAGTCGCGCAGGGACTTCCGGGCGACATCGAGCGCCTGCTCCGCGTGTTTCCAGCGTGCCTGGCGGATCGTGTCCATCTCGGGGGACGTGCCCTCGGTCGGGGGGACATGGGCCAGGAGGGTCATCTGCGCGCCGGTGAGAGGAACCATGAGGCGCGCCGCTTGTAGCACCACATTGAGCGATGTCGGGGTGCAGTCTACCGGCACGAGGATCTTGGTGTAGGCGATTCGAAAGAGAGGTTCTAGTTTCATTTTGAGGCTCCAGTAAAGGTCGTTGATGGCTTGATTTTAGGCCGGATCGGAGGGGAGAGAATCCGCAAAACGACGGATTCGGCGGCTGGCGACGATCTTCAGGGCGCAGGCAGGGCAGTAGTGCTTCCAGGCCTCTTGCTCCTGGACGAAGAGCCAGCGGGGCGGGGCGGCAGGACTAGGACGAACACCGCCGAGCAACACCGGAACCGGCACCGAGGCCTCACAGCCTATGCCGTCACAGTGCAAGCAGCGTCCATCCGCAGTCCGACTCATGCTGTCAGCATAACCGCTTCGACCGCTAAAACACCTCCTCGAAATGGCGGATTCTCTCTCCTCGGTTCCTTTTTCATGAATCGCTCCGCCGCCGGTTGGAAACCGGCGTCTGCCATGGCGGAGGGACGACGCCACTGATGACGCCCAATTCCATTGGGCGAACCAACGATTCGTGCAAAAGGCCCTCCTCGGTGCCGTAAAATGCCCACATGAATCCAAAGCCAATTCTTGTTGTCGTCGGGAGCTCCAATACGGACTTGGTCGTCTCGGTCACGCAGATTCCCGCGCCGGGGCAGACTGTCTTGGGCGGCGCGCTCCAGACCATCCCCGGAGGCAAGGGAGCCAACCAGGCAGTCGCGGCGGCGCGGCTGGGGGGCGGTGTCCGCTTTGTGGCGCGGCTCGGTGACGATGCCTACGGGGCTCTGGCGCGGGAGGGGTTTGCCCGCGAGGGGCTCGACACACGCTTTGTCTTTGCGACACCAGGAGTGGCATCGGGGGTGGCGCTGATCGCGGTCGATGAGAAGACGGGCGAGAATAGTATCGTGGTCGCGCCCGGGGCCAATGCCTGCCTGAGCGCCGACGACATCGCGCTCGCAGCGGCCCGCGCTGCCTTCGACGGTGCCGCTGCCGTGCTTGTCTCCCTGGAGATCCCCGATGACGCGGTCTTTGCGGCGGTGGAGGCCGGCCACGCGCGGGGCATCCCGGTGATTCTCAACCCCGCACCGGCGCGTCCCTTGCCCGCAGAGCTCCTGCAAAAAGTGACGATCCTCACGCCCAACCAGAGCGAGCTTACCCTGCTCGGAGGGAGCGAGGCGCTCTTACGTGCCGGGGTCGCGACCCTTGTCACCACGCTGGGCGCCGAGGGGGCGCGTCTGGAGCAGCTCGGAGAGGTGCCCCAGACCTTTGCGGCTCCCGCGGTGACCGCGGTCGATACGGTCGCGGCGGGGGACTGCTTCACCGGAGCGCTGGCGGTCGAGCTTGCCCAAGGTGCCTCCCTCCCCGATGCGATCCGCTTCGCCTGCGCCGCCGCCGCCCTCAAGGTCACCCGCCCCGGTGCCCAGCCCGGCCTGCCCTACCGTGCGGAGGTGGTGGCAAGGTACAATGCCCCCAATGCGTGAGGATCAGCTAGAGCGGCTCCAAGCTCAGGTGAGTGCGGTGGAACAGCTTCAAGGGGTCTCCGACCGTATCCACACGGAGATCCTTGCCAGCCAGACCGGCGAGGAGGCCCTGCGCCAGTTCGCCGAGTCTGCACGGCAGCTCATTGGTGCCCAGTACTGCGCCATTGGCGTGGCACGCGCCGATGGCGCAGTACTGGAGGAGTTCCTCACCGCTGGGCTCACCCACGAGCAGGAGCGCGCCATCGGTGCCAAGCCACACGGTGTCGGGGTGCTGGGGCTGCTCCTCCACCGTGAGACCCCCCTCCGGCTAGAGTCTCTCACCGCCCACCCGATGTCCGCGGGAATACCGGCCCACCACCCGCCGATGGAGAGCTTTCTCGGGGTGCCCATTCGCTACGAAACGACGGTTCTCGGGAGCATCTACCTCACGGAGAAGCCCGGTGGCTTCACCGAGGCGGACGAGCGGACGATCCTGGCGCTCTCGATGCACCTGGCGGTCGCCATCCGTAACTGGCAGCTGCTCAAGCGCCAGCGAGCGCTGGTAGCCGGGCTGATCACCGCGCAAGAAGAAGAGCGCCGCGCAGTCGCCTACGATCTTCACGATGGGCTTACCCAGTATGTCATGGCCGCGCACATGCACCTCTCGGCGTTTCAGCGGGTGCACGGGACCGCCGACGATGACCTGATGCTGGGGCTGAAGTACCTCAAGGACGCCGTGGTGGAGTCGCGGCGGCTGGTCAATGGGCTACGCTCCCTGGCACTCGATGACATGGGGCTGGCAGGAGCACTGGCGCAGCTGGTCCAAGAGGAGAAGAGCCGCGCGGGCTGGGCGGAGGCGGACTTTCTGCACAATGTCGAGGGCGAGCGCTTCGCCACCCCCGTGGTGACCGCGCTCTACCGGGTGGCACAGGAGGCGCTCACCAACGCCCGCAAGCACGCGGGGGCACGCCGGGTTCAGGTCGCCCTGCTCCGGGAGGACGAGACCCAGCTGACCCTGAGTGTCACCGACGATGGCCATGGGTTTGAGCCGGGGCGCTCCCACGCCGACGATAAACATATTGGGCTCCATGGGATGACCGAGCGGGTGCGCCTGCTGGAGGGGACGCTGCAGATCGAGAGCGCTCCCGGGCAAGGCACGCAGCTAACCGTGACCGTGCCCATTCCCTACCAAGAGGAAGAAGAGTGACGATGAGTGAGAGGTTTCGTGTCGTGCTGGTCGATGACCATGCCATTGTCCGAGGTGGTGTCAAGGCGATGCTCCGGGGGACGGAGTTCGAGGTCGTGGGCGAGGCGGCCTCCGGCGACGAAGGCATTGCGGTGGTGCAGGAGACCACGCCCGAGCTGGTCTTACTCGACATTCGTATGGCGGGCGGCGATGGCTTCAGCGCCCTCGTGGCGATTAAAGCTGCTCTGCCCAAGACTGTCGTGCTGATGCTCTCTACCTACGACAACCCGACCTACATGGCCCGCGCCGTCGCGGGGGGAGCAGCGGGCTACCTGCTCAAAGGAATCGACCATGAGACCCTCCTGGAGGCCATGCGCGCCGTCCTCCGCGGCGAGCAGCTCCTCTCCACCCAGGACCTGATCCGCTCGCTCCGCGTGGTCGGGGAGTCGGTGCAGGCTGCGGACTTGATCGAGCCGCTCACCCGCCGCGAGGAGGAGGTGCTCAAGCTGGTCGCCACTGGGCTCCCCAACCGGGAGATCGCGGGTGTGCTCTTTATCAGCGAAGGGACCGTCAAGACCCATGTCGAGCACATCATCGGCAAGCTCGGGGTCTCGGATCGGGTGCAGGCCGCGGTCTGGGCCGCCCGTCAGGGCCTGGTGAGCGAGGCCGATCTGCCCAAGCTCTCGACCCACCACCCCCGTTAGAGGGGGGGGGCTGGAGAGCGTCGCAGGCTCCGCTGTAAAGGGCGTGCCGCCCATCCCCCTTCGCGAAGCCGGAGGGGGTCGCGAGGCACGAGCGGGGGGAGGCAATACGCTGAGGGGGCAGGAAAACGCCCCCCTCTTGTCGAAGCACTAGGCATGCTCGCTGCGTTTCTCTGCCTTCTCCTGGCCGATCCCATCTCCTACCGCATCAGCCTCGCCGATGGCACTCGAACCACGGCGCGCTTGACCCTTCCCACCACCGCCGAGGGCGCGGTACAAGTGGACTCCGACGATACCCGCTCGGTGTTTCGGCCCTATGCGGTGAGCGGCGCGACCGCAAGTGTGGTAGGGAAGCTGACCCGCTGGGAGGCACTCCCCCTCAAGGGCGGCTGGCGGCTCCAGCGGCCCCAAGGAGGCGCGCTACCCCTCGATGCCCCTCTGCTCACCTTCCACGACCTGCGGCTCTTTCTGGGAAAGCGCATCGAGGAGCTAGGGAGCAAGCCCCTGCGCTTCTGGCAGCTGGGCTACGCCAGCGAGCGCCCCGGCCTCGATCGGGTGGAGCTCACGCCCGCGGGAACCGAGTCGATGGTCGTGGGGACCAAGCGGGTGCTCGCCCAGCGCTACCGCGCCAGCATCAAGCTCTGGCTGACCGGAAAGACCCAGCGGAGCACGCTCTACCTGGGGCCGTCCGGCGAGCTCCTCCGGGCCGACCCGCCCTTTGTGAGCGCACCGCTCCGGGCGGCCTCGCCCCTGACCAAGAGCGACGACGGCGTGCTGACCATGACCTATCGCGAGCCGGGCTACTCGCTCCGCGCGGAGCCCAAGGACGGTGGCTACACGATCCGGGCCATTGTCGATGGCCGCTCGCTCCCTGGAAGCGTGACAACCGATAGCAGCGGCAAGCCCCAGCGCATCGAGAATAGCTTCCCAGGAAAGCCGTTTGTGGGGCTGGTGGAGGCGCAGGAGCTGAGCTGGACCTTGGACGCTCCCCAGACCTCGCGGACGATCCTCCCCGACGACGACGCGCTCCCGCTCTTTCCGCCACAGCTCTTTGCCACGGCGCTCTGGGAGAAGGGCTTCCCGACCGTGGGCACCCAGCACGATGGCGTCCTGCTCCTGATGCACGATGGCCTCCCCGACGAGCTGACACTAGAGCGCCTCCCCGACCCGGCCGCGGGCCTGCACCGCTACCGCTTCACCGGCGATACCTTCAAGGCCGAGCTCATCACCGACGGCACGCGCCTACGCCTACTACGCCTCGCCGATGGCAGCCAGATTGTCGCCTCCGATGGTGAGTCGCTCCTGACAACCATCCCCGCACTCACCTGGCCGTAAGCTTTACGGGGTTTTTCGGCTAGTACCCACTCTGGCACGGCCCCTGCATCTGTCTCTCTTCGAAGAGATTTTTAGTTTGAGTTAGGTGGATTGAGAATAATAAAGCGGCCCGGGTAGGACAACCTACCCGGGCCGCGCCAATTTGGGCCGGGGGCTGGTCGGGGAATGAATGCCCCGGCAGAAGGTAAGGAGCGTCCCGAGGACGCGCAGAAACAAGCGCTCTCCGCGCCCACGGGGCGCTCCCTCCCCTGTGCCGGGGACTTTCAGCCCCCGGCAAATCCCCGGCCAGCCCTACATCACCCCGGAGATCTCACCGTCGTCGCTGAGGTGCATGTCCAGCGCGGCGGGGCGCTTGGGGAGGCCGGGCATGGTGAGGAGAGTCCCCGCGTAGGCCACCACAAACCCTGCTCCTGCCGAGAGCTTGGCATCTCGGATCGTCAGCGTGTGCCCCACGGGGGCCGCCAGCTTCGTGGGATCGTCCGAAAAAGAGTACTGGGTCTTGGCGATACAGACCGGCAGGTTGCCGTAGCCACGCTTGGTGAGGTAGGCCAGCCGGTTCTTGGCCGCGGGCAGGAACTCGACCCCATCGGCGCGGTAGATCTCTTTTGCGACCGTCTCGATCTTCTTGCGAAGCGGCAGGCTATCGGGGTAGAGCGGCGCAAAGCTCGCGGTCTCGGTCGCCAGGGTCTCGGTTACCAGCCGGGCCAGCACCTCGCCGCCCGCGCCACCGGCACCAAAGACATCCGAGAGCGCCACTTTCAGCCCATGTGCCTTGCAGAGTTTTTCGAGTGCCTCTTCCTCGCCAGGCGTGTCGGTGGGGAAGCGGTTGATGGCGATCACGACCGGGAGCCCGAACTTCTTGAGGTTCTCGGCGTGGCGTGCGAGATTAGAGAAGCCCGCCTCCAGCGCCACTAAGTTCTCGGCCTTGAGGCTATCGAGCGGGACGCCCCCGTGCATCTTGAGCGCGCGCAGGGTCGCCACGAGGACCACCATGTCGGGAGCGAGTCCGGCTTGCCGCATCTTGATATCGAGGAACTTCTCCGCCCCGAGATCGGCACCAAAGCCCGCCTCGGTCACACAGACCTCGCCCAGCGCCAGCGCGAGCCGGGTGGCGATCACGGAGTTGCAGCCATGGGCGATATTGGCAAAGGGGCCGCCATGGACAATCACGGGATTTCCCTCGATGGTCTGCACCAAGTTCGGCTTGAGCGCGTCCTTGAGTAGCACCGCCATCCCGCCCTCCGCCTGGATATCCGCCGCCGTCACCGGCTCATTGGTCTCGTCGGTGCCCACGACAATCCGTGCGAGGCGCTTCTTCAGGTCGGCGTAGCCCTCCGCCAGGCAGAGAGTCGCCATGACCTCGCTGGCTGCGGTGATCTCGACCCCGGTCTCACGCGGAACCCCCTCGCTCTTGCCGCCGAGGCCCGTGATGAGCTTGCGGAGCGCCCGGTCGTTCATGTCCAGGCAGCGCTGGAAGCTGACCGAGCGCGGGTCGAGGCGCTTGGGATTGCCCGCTAGCAGGTAGTTGTCGATCATCGCCGCCAGGAGGTTGTTGGCCGCCGTGATGGCATGCAAATCCCCCGTGAAGTGCAGGTTGATCTGGTCGCTGGGCTCGATCCGCGCCTTGCCTCCCCCGGTCGCGCCGCCCTTGACACCAAAGACCGGCCCCAGCGACGGCTCCCGCAGCGCCGCGACCGCCTTCACCCCGAGCTTGTTCAGGCCCATGGTCAGACCAATGGTCGTGGTGGTCTTGCCCTCGCCCGCGGGGGTGGGGGTGATCGCGGTCACCAGCACTAATTTTCCCTGCGGCCCACCCTTGCGCTTCTCTAAAACACTCAGCGGTAGCTTGGCGATCTGGCGGCCATAGGGCTCAAACTCATCGTCGGTGAGGCCCAGGCTGTGGGCGATCTCGGAAATAGGTTGCATGGAAAGAGTTTACCCGTTGCAACTTTCCTGTGCGCCACGCGACTGAAAGTGCATGAAAAACCGCTGGCCGTTGTTGATGTTGTTAGTGCTTGTCGGATGCAGGGGCGTCCCCACAAAAGTCTCCAAACCAAACCTGCGCCTGCTCCAGCAGGGCGATGCATGGAACTTCAAGGAAGTCCCCGAGCTAGACTGGCAGGAGACCTACCGCTATGAGATCGTCACGGCCTCTGCCCCGAATCCCCAGGGCGTGCGGAGCCTGGTGCTGCGGATTACCCACCGCTACTGGGGAGCGCTCCCGGGCTACCAGAAGGACTGGCAAACACGCTCCTGCGACTACTCCCTCCAGCAGAGCGCGACCGGCGCGATCCAGTGGGGGGACGCGGTGAGTGATGGGCGTGGCTACTTGGATGGTGTCATCACCAGCTTTCCCCTCATGGTTCCCTCGCCGCTTGTCGCGGGGCAGACCTTCGACTCGGGGGCAAAGAGCTGGGGAACGGGGAACGGGACGGAACGGCAGACGGCGCGGGTTGTGGGGCAGGAGCAGATCAGCACGCGGCTGGGGAACTTCAAGGCATGGCGCATCGACTCCGAGCGGACACTCACCAAAGACGATGGCAAGGTCACCCTGATCGAGCGCTGGACCGACTGGTACGATAGCGATAAGTGGCTCCTCAAGCGCACCTACCAGGCCGATGCGCCAGATGACAAGCTGGTACACACACTCAGCACCTTTGTGGGACAAGCGGGGCTCCAGCAGGTGAAGTAGCAGGGCAGGTACAATGCCCGCATGAACACGACCAAGATTGCCAAGATCGATGCCCTTGTCACCCGTGCCCTGCGCGTGACGGGCGCTCCGGGAGCCGCGGTTGCCGTGGTGACCCCCGAGGGGAGCTATGTCCAGGGCTACGGGATCAAGAAGCTCGGCAGCGACGATGCCATCGAGCCGACGACACTCTTTCCCATCGCCAGTGTGAGCAAGGCGTTCACGGCCACGGCCTGCGCGTGCTTGGTGGACGAGGGAAAGATGAGCTGGGACGATCCGGTGCGCAAGCACCTTCCTGGCTTTCGCCTGCTCGATCCCGCCGCCGATGCCAACGTGACGATCCGGGACCTGCTCTGCCACCGCACGGGCCTGCCGCGCCACGACTCGCTCTGGTACCGCACGAACCTCAAGCGCGAGGAGATCTTGGCCCGCATGGCGTTTCTCAAGCCGACTGCCACCTACCGGGGGCTCTACCAGTACAGCAACCTCTGCTTCTCCGCGGCGGGCGAGGCGGTCGCGGCGGCGGCGGGGATGCCCTTTGAGACCTTCCTCAAGACCCGCCTGCTCGAGCCACTCAGGATGCACTCAGTCACGTTTTCCGGGCCGGGGCTGGTCGCCACGGAGAACCATGCCTGGCCGCACCAGAAGAAGAAGGGGAAGGTGGTCGCGCTGGATGCGCCGCTGGACTTCTTCAATGTCGGGCCGGCGGGCTGCATCAACGCCAGTGTCGCGGAGCTAGAGGGCTGGCTGCGCTTCCAGCTCTCGGGCGGCGGCGACGGCACCCCGGTCAGTGCCAAGAGCCTCGCCGAGACCCACACGCCGCAGATGATCGTCCCCTTTGAGGACCTCACCCGCGAGCTCTACCCCGACCGGATGCACCAGACCTACACCCTCGGCTGGAGCCGCTACGACTGGCAGGGGCACCTCGTGCTCTCCCACGGCGGGGCCATCGACGGCTTCCGGAGCCACTTGGTGGTCTGCCCGCGTGAGGGAGTCGCCTTTGTGGTCTTGGTGAACATGGCCAGCTACCTCCCGGAGATCGTCCGCAACAGCCTGCTGGACCTGCTTCTGGGAGTGAAGAACGGCAAGAACTGGCACGCGGTCTTTACCACCCAGCTCAAGAAAGACACGGAGAAAGCCCGCGCCGACAAGAGAGCCAAGGCCGAGAAGCGCCACAAGAACACCAAGCCGTCGCTCCCGCTCGCAAGCTACACCGGCACCTACACCGACCCCGGCTACGGCACCGCCACCGTGCGCGAGGAGTCCGGCAAGCTCCACCTCACCTGGGAGGCATTCGACACCCCGCTGAAGCACTGGCACCACGACACGTTTGTCACCGAGACCGAGCAGCCCGGTTTTGCGGCGCTAGACATTGTCTTCACCCTCAAGGCCGACGGAAGTGTCGCGGGTCTAACCCTCTGGGATCAGCTCTTGACAAAGCGCGCAGCCTGAGCCAGCTCCCGGGCGAGCCTGGAATAAAGCCGCTCTGGGCAACGCGAGAGCGCGGCGCTGAGGCGGGCGTACTGGGCCGGGGTAGGCTTTGAGACCAGTCGGCGGCGGTCGGCAAGCCAGCGCTCTAGCTCGTGGGCGCACTCCTGGGGAGCGGCCTCCAGTAGCGCGGCGGGCACGCTCCAAAACGGCAGTGCCGCCAGCAAGCGCAGCAGGCGGCGCCGCTGTGGGGGCGCGGTAAGAGCCAGTGCCGCCTGGACCGTGGGCTCGTCGCTACTCAGTAGCACCCGGGCAAGCGCGGCGGCTACTTGGCGTGTGGGGCCGATGCCTGGATCGTTGAGGGCAGCGAGGAGCTGTGGCTTATAGCGCTCAGGATCCCGTCGCCCAAGAGCCTCCAGCACCGCCCGACGAATTATGGGTGTCGGATCGGTGAGGAAGGGCTCTAGAGTCTCTAGACCGCCGCCGCTCTCCGCCCAGCCCATAAGAGTAAGCGGCTCCGGGAAGCGTCCCTGGTAGTAGTCTGTGACACTCCGGTGCGCTCTTGCATAGAACTGCGCGGTCTGGCGGAGTGCAGTATAGCGGGAGAGCAGGAGGGTATCGAGTACCGGCGGTGCGCCCTCGGGGAAGCGCTCGACCAAGCCCAGAAGGAGTGTCTGCGCGATCTGGGCGGGGGGACGTGTGCTCTGCTGGAGTGTCCAGCGAACCAGCTGCTCCTCGGTCGCCTCGGCGCGTGCCTGACGCGCGGCCAGCCGCCGGAGCCAGTCCGTGTCGTTGAGCGATTCCTCAAGGAGGTGGAGGGCGAGTCCGCCTTTCCGATTCTTTATCACGAGCAGACGGACATAGCGACGTGCAAGGGGGGGCGCGTCAATTGACGCTTGTACCAGTGCTTCTTTCGCCTCAGGAGAGAGGAGTAGCTGGTGGACACGTGCGATAAAAGGAGCATGGTTGTCGCGGCCCAGGCGGCCCAGCCACTCAATCTCATCCAGCAGACAGGCAAGCCGCTAGGCGTACTCCGGGATGAGGCGTGCGATCAGGGCGCTTTGTGCCGCATGGCGGACCTGGGGTACCCAGTCGTTGGCCCGCTTCAGAAGGGGCCGTAGCTCCTCGCCCGTGGTCCGCTCGGCCAGCCAGCGCACCGCGGCGTGGCGCTCGTAGCCGTTGGGGGAGTCCGCTGCGAGGAGAAGGGTTTCTAGGTCAGGGGCAACCGTCGCCTTGGGATCGAGGAGCTGGAAGTGTCGCATGGTTACGCCTTTATAGCCGCAGGCGGGCCTGGCGATAAAAGCAAAGCGCCGCCCAGAAGATCTGGACGGCGCTGGGAAGGCAGAGACGCTACGCGATGATCTCTTTGATCGGGTCGGTGTGCTCTACCCCGACAAGCTTCTGATCGAGGCCGCCGTAGAAGTAGCTGAGCTTGTTGGGATCGAGGCCCATGAGCTGGAGCGCGGTGGCGTGGAGGCTCTTGACATGGAACGGGCTGTCCACGGCACGGCTGCCCAGCTCATCGGTGCTCCCGACACTCGTGCCGCCCTTGATCCCGCCGCCCGCCATCCACATCGTGAAGCCGTAGGCATTGTGGTCGCGGCCCGTGCCCGCCGCGTACTCCGCGACCGGCTGGCGGCCAAACTCCCCGCCCCAGATAATCAGGGTGGAATCGAGAAGTCCGCGCTGCTTGAGGTCCTGGATCAGCGCCGCGATCGGCTTGTCGGTGCGGCCGGCGTGGAGCGTGTGGTTGAACATCAGGTCCCCGTGGGCGTCCCAGTTGGCATCGTTGTGGCTACCGCCGGAGTAGACCTGGATAAAGCGCACGCCCTTCTCCACGAGGCGCCGGGTCAGGATCATCTTGCGCGCAAAGTCCGCCGTCTTGGGATCGTCGAGGCCGTAGAGCTTCTTGATGTGCTCGGGCTCGCTGTCCACATCGACGGCCTCCGGGGCGTTGGACTGCATCTTGTAGGCAAGCTCGTAGCTGGCGATTCGAGCCGCCAGGTTCGAGTTGTCCGCACGGGGCGTCAGGTGCTCGTGGTTGTACTCCTGGAGCGAGTCCAAGAGCTGGCGCTGGGCGTCCTTGGAGAGCTCCTCGGGGCGGGCCAAGTCGAGAATGGGGGTGCCCGCGGGGCGCAGGACGGTTCCCTGGTAGGTGGCGGGCATGTAGCCGCTGCTCCAGTTCTTCGCGCCAGAGATCGGGCCGCCGGACTGGTCGAGCATCACCACAAAGCCCGGCAGGTTCTCATTGACCGAGCCCAGCCCGTAGTTCACCCACGAGCCCAAGCACGGCGCCCCGGAGAGAATCTTGCCCGAGTTCATCTGGAGCATCGCCGAGCCGTGGATCGGGGAGTCGGCGGTCATGGAGTGGATGAAGGCCATGTCGTCCACGCAGCCACCGACATTAGGGAAGAGATCGGAGACAAACTTGCCGCACTGGCCGTACTGCTTGAACTTCCACTTGGGCTCGATCAGACGGCCCTGGTTGCGCTTACCGCCGCGCCCAAAGGTCTTCACCTCGATTGTCTGGCCGTCGCGGCCGTACATGGTCGGCTTGTAGTCAAACGTGTCGATATGGCTGGGGCCGCCGTACATGAACAGAAAGATCACGGACTTGGCCTTGGCCGGAAACATCGGTGGCTTGGGCGCGAGCGGGTTACCCAGCCCTTTTTTCGCCCCCTGGCCCCCGCTCGTGGCGGAGTCGAAGGCGAAGCCATCTTTGGCCAGCAGACCGGTTAGGGCGAGGCCTGTGAACTTGGCTCCGGCCTCCCAGAGGAACTCTCGTCGTGTGCGCTTGCAAAAATTTTCCATAGTCTTCTTTTCGCTTCTTAGATCGCTCCCGTTGTGATCGCTCCCATGAACGGGAGCGTCTTGCTGTCGTCGCCGGCTCCGACACGAAGGGCGCTAAGCGCCCATATGGCCGGAGGCCTTTGTGTCCGAGGCACGAGGACCGCAAGACGCCCCCCTCCCACGGGGGCGATCTGAACGGGGGCGATCATACTTAGTCCAGGTACATAAACTCATTCAGGTTGAGGGTGAGCAGACAGAACGTCGATTTCGCCTGCTCCGTTGACATCTTCTGGCTCTCAAAGGTCTTGATGAGCTTGAGGCCACGGGTTATCTCACTGGGGGTGGGAGGGCGCTGCGTGGCGAGGGTGAGGCCACGGGCGACAAACTGCTCCAGGTTGCCGTTGCTCTCTTTGTCTAGGCGCGCCGCGAGGACCTTGGCCTGGTCGTGGAAGAACTTGCCATTGAGGGTCGTGAGCGCCTGGGTGGGCTGGGTGCTGGAGAAGCGGCTCGGGGTCGTGCGGTCGGTCTCGGCCATGTCGAAGCTATCCATGAGCGGGAAGATCAGGGAGCGCTTGACAAAGATATAGATGCTACGCCGCGCCTTGTCCTCGGGCTTCATGCGGTCGGGGTACCAGTCCTTGCCCGGAACCGACTGACCATGGAGCACCTCGGCGGGGATATCGGGATAGACCGACGGCCCGTAGAGCTTGGGGTTGAGGTTGCCACAGACCGCCAGCACCGAGTCGCGGAGCTCCTCGGCGGTCAGGCGGCGCATGTCCATGCGCCAGAAGAGGTTGTTCTGCGGGTCGGCCTTGAGCGCCACGGGGTTGCTGCGCGAGCTCTGCTTGTAGGTGTTGCTGGTGAGAATCAGCTTGTGGAGCTTCTTGACCGACCAGCCGAGCTCGTGGGTGAAGCTGCTGGCGAGGTAGTCGAGGAGCTCGGGGTGGGTGGGGGAGTCGCCGCCGAGGCCGAAGTTGCTGGCGGAGCGGACGATCCCACGCCCAAAGTGCCCCTGCCAGACTCGGTTGGCCATGACACGCCCGGTGAGCTTGTTGTCCGGGCTGGCGATCCAGCTGGCGAGGGTCAGGCGGCGGCCCGAGCTGCTCTCACTGAGCTGTGCGGCGGGGATCGAGGGACGGCCCCCGCGGACGGGCTCCCCTGTGGACGGTGCGACAGAGATGCGCTCGCCGGGGAGCTTGGCATCGCCGCCACCCAGTATCTCCGGCCAGCCCGGCTCGACCTTATCGGCGGGGGCGGCGGCGGAGCCACGGAGCAGGACAAAGGTCTCCTGAGGCTGGTCCATCTCGGTCACGCAGAGGGCGCGGTCCACGGCGACGGGCTGGTTCTTCAGGTCCTCCAGCTGCTTCTTCAGGCGAGCGTACTCCGGGTTGGCAACCGCGACACTGGCCTGTCCCTCGGGGCCGTTGCTGGTGCTGGTCGAGAGCAAGCGCCGGGGGGCGCGTGGCCCCGGTCCGGCCCAAGAGACCGCAAGCCCGATCCCAAACTGGTTCTGGAAGTACTCCAGCCGGATCGGGACCCGGCCCGCCTCCAGCTGGACTGCCTTGCTCTGCTCGTTGCCCTGGCCATGAATCCCATCGTGCTTGATGAGCTCCTGCCCATTGACCACGAGGCGCGAGCCATCGTCGGAGTCTAGGAAGAACGTGTAGCGGCCGGCCTTGGGGACCACCAGCGTTCCCTCGAAGACAAAGCCAATGGCGCTATCGCGATCACGCAGGGTGATATCGAAGCGCTTGCTGGGCACGGGGCCGGTGCGCTCGGGCTTGAGCGTGTCGAAGCTCGGGAGCTTCTCAAACGTATCGCGGTAGTACTTGTAGGTCAGGTCGTCGAGGTCGCTCCCTGCGCTGGGATCGGCGCTCGGGGCGGCGTTTTCGAGTGCCTTGAGCTGGAGCTGGAGGGCATCCAGCTTTTGCTTTTTCTCGTCGACCCGCTTGAGGTAGTCCGCACGCTGGGCCTCGTTCTCAAAGATCGGCTTCTCGTCGGTGGGGCCGCCGTTGCGGAAGTGGTTGATCCCATTGAAGAAGCTGACCAGCTTGTAGTAGTCTTTCTGAAGAATGGGGTCGATCTTGTGGTTGTGGCAGCGGGCGCAGTCGAAGGTCAGCCCCATAAAGGTCTGCCCCACTGTCGTGACAATGTCATCGAGGCCGTCGTAGCGGGCTTGCTCACGGTCGGTGGGCTCGTCGTCCCAGATCCCCAGCCGATAAAAACCCGTGGCGAGAAGGCCGTCGTTGCCGCCATCGGGGAGCTCATCACCGGCGAGCTGCTCTTTCACAAAGCGATCGTAGGGCTTGTCGGCGTTGAAGCTCTTGATGACATAGTCACGGTAGCGCCAGGGCTGGGGCTTGGGGTTGTCGCGCTCGTAGGAGTTGGTCTCGGCGTAGCGCATCAGATCGAGCCACTGGCGGCCCCACTTCTCGCCATAGTGCGGCGATGCCAGCAGACGATCCACAAGCTTCTCATAGGCATCGGGGGCTTTGTCGGCCTCAAACGCCGCCACTTCCTCGGGGGTGGGCGGCAGGCCCGTGAGATCGTAGGTCACGCGCCGGATCAGCTCCCGCCGCGTCGCAGTCGGACTGGGCTTGAGGTTCTTGGCCTCCAGCTTGGCGAGCACAAAGGCATCGATGGGGTTGCGCACCCACGCGGCGCTCTTCACCGTGGGCGGTGCGACACGCTTTACCGGCTGGAAGGCCCAGTGGGTCTTGCCCATCGCAAAAAGTGCACTTCCCACGCCATTGGGAGCGGCGGCGCTGGCGGGCCAGAAGCCGCCCTGCTTGGTCCACTCCGCCACAACGGCAACTTCACCGGGGGAGAGAGGGGCGTTGTTGAGCGGCATGCGCGGCTTCCCGCCCTCGCCCTTCACACGCTGGAGAACCGCGGCGAGCTTGTCTGCGGGGATGGCTTTATCGAGCCGAAGCCCCGCCGAGGCCCCGGCCTCACCATGGCACCCCTCGCACTTCGCCAGGATCAGGGGGCGGACCTTGGACTCAAAAAACGCCGTCTGCTCTGCCGTGAGTGTCTTGGCCGGCTCCTGGCTCTTGCCGGTTGCCATCGCCGCCATGGCCGCTAGCCCAAGAGCTCCAACCGCTCCGAATAGTTGTCTTCGCATAGGTTCCTTAGCCTTTGTGATTCAGCGTATGGTACAACGGAAGTATACCCTACTGCCATGAGTGAAACGCAGGACAACCTTCGCCAAACGGCGGCCGAGCTGACCGATCTGGGCGTGATCGGAGAGCGTACCCGAGAGCGCATTACCCACCGACCCGCCGGGCCTGCGATGGTCTCGCGTGGCCTGCGTGTCGCCGGGCTCTCGGAGGCTTACTCTCCCTACAAGATGGTGCGCACCCGCTGGCAGCAAGGGCAGCTCCTGGTTAGCTACGGCGGCGAGGGCTTGGCGTGGGTCGGAGGGGAGTGGCTTCCTGTGCCGGCGGGGATGGCCTACCTCTCGCCGCCGGGGGTGCCCCATGCCTTTCAGCCACGCCACCCGGACTCGCCCTGGGAGTTTGCCTGGGTGATCTTCACGCCCGATGCCGAGCTTCCTTGGCCCGAGCACTCCAGCCTGGTGAGTGCCGACCCCGAGCCCCTGCGCGATGCGATCTTGGGGCTCTGGCGCGAGTCGCGGGCGGCGGCGGAGGCGGCGCACCTGGCGGTCTGGGCGGAGCTGACCCTGCTCCAAGCGCGCCGGCTCCTACGAGGCGGTGCCCGGCCCGAGCGCCTGCGAACCCTCTGGGACACCATCGAGACCAACCTCGCCCACCCTTGGACCGCCCCCGAGCTTGCCGCGCTCGCCTGCCTCTCTGAGGGACAGCTCCGCGTGGTCTGCCAGCAGGAGACGGGAAATAGCCCCTTGGAGCAGGTCACGCTCCTGCGGATGCGCCACGCGGGGGCGCTGCTCCTCTCGACCGAGGCGACCATTGAGCATGTCGCACGGGCCGTGGGCTACGCCAATCCCTTTGCCTTCTCCACCGCCTTCAAGCGTGTCTTAGGGGTCCCCCCGAGCCACTGGCGCAGGTAGAGTGGGTCGCGCTCCAAGGCCCTATGGAAGCTGGCGTAGCTCCCAAAACCGGCCTCTAGCGCCACCTCCAAGCGTGTCCGCGAGGGCGCAAGTGCCTGGAGCTCCAGGGCGAGGCGGACGCGCTCCTGCTGGCGGAACTCCAGGAGCGTGAGGCCGGTCTGCTCGCGGAAGTGGCGCGTGAGCACGGGAGCGGAGAGGCCACAGCGCTCGGCGAGCTCGGGGACACTCCACGGCTCCTGAGGGCGCTCGCGCAGGAGGCGCATGGCCGTGGCGACAGCAGGATGGACGAGAGCGGTGGGGCTCCCCGGGGCGCGCTGGAAGGCGCTCCAGGCCGCTGCCATGAGATAGCCCAGCCCCGCGTTGAAGGTGAGCGAGTCGCTCTCGGGGAGGGCGGTGAGCTCGGTGCAGAGGGCGACCAGACGCGCTTGGTCCGATGCGCTCAGGGGGCGGCAGAGCTCACGGGTGCTGGGGAGTGAGAGGGGGAGCCGGGCGAGGAGCGCGGGAGTCGCCACCACCACCCAGTGGGCATAGTCCGACGACTTCTCCACGAGGATGTGGTCCTGCGACGGCAAGAGCCAGATCAGGCTCCCCGGCGCGAGAGCGCTCACCCAGCTCTCGCCGGTCTGCCGCTCGGCCAGAACGTAGCGTGCGGTCCCCGAGAGCACGAGGTTGAACTCCGGCTCGCGGTGGCGGTGCATGGGGTGCTGACCGCGTCCGCCCTCCTTCACAAAGCCTTCGCGACCGTCGGGAAGGCGCAGCTTTTCCTCAAAACTCTCGATTTTTGCAAACATTATCGCTATTTTAGCAAAGACAGCCGGGAAAAGATCGTGGAAAATGAGAGCATGCTAACCGAAGAAGAGATCGAGCAGTACTTCCGTGAGGGCTATCTGCTCAAGAGAAACCTCGTCCCCCAGAGCGTTGTGGAGTCCGTCCGCGCCATCGGGGAGACCACCAAGACCGCCGACGGCGGCGGCTGGACCCCCAAGGTCTTCGACCGCGAGAACCCAAAGTCCGAGCCCGAGCTCCATGCGATCTTGCGCCATCCGAGTGTGGTGACTGCGGCAGGGCAGCTCTTGGGGACCCCGCCCTTGATCTACTACGGCATGCTCGCCATTGTCCCGGCACGCGGGGGCAATGGCCTGCCCTGGCACCAGGACAACATGTACTCCCATATCTACGGTGGGGCGCTCAATATCTTTGTGGCACTCTCGGAGATCACGCCGGAAATGGCGAATCTGTGGGTGGCACCCGGCTCGCACAAGCTCGGGACACAGGCGTCCAAGCGCAACGAGACCACGGCCAAGGGGCACCGTGAGGCGCTGGTCGAGCCGGAGAACTCGCTCCTCTTGCCCACGCTCTCTCCCGGCGATACCTGCATCTTCACCCGCGACACGCTCCACCGCTCACTGACCAACACGACCGACCAGAACCGCTACGCCTACGCCGCGCAGTTCTGCGCCACCAACGCCCGCTACACCGAGACCGGCAAGCGACCGCCCCTGTGTGTGGACCCGCTGGGATAACCTCTCCCCCTGCCCCCTCTCCCGGACGCTCGTTCCTCGCTGGGAAAGGGGAACCCGAGTCAGAACCCCCTTCCCCAAGGAGGAACGACTGCCCGGGGGAGGGGGCAGGGGGAGAGGTTTCCTACTCCTCCCCGTACGTGCGGCTGGGGCCGAAGAGGATGCCATTGAGCAGTAGACGGTTGAGGCCGGGCCAGAGGTTGCGGAAGGTCGGGTCGGAGAGGTAGAGCAGGACATGGCCTCCGCCCGTCGGCTCGTCGATCACGGCTGCGGTCTCGGCGAGCAGGCGCTCGGTGTTGCCTTCCCAGGCAAACCCCGACGCCAGGAGGTTGGCCTTGGGGAAGATGAGTGGGTTGCTCCCCTTGGTGGTCGGCTTGAGGAAGGTATCGCCGAGCAGGGGGAAGATCAGCTCGTCCTGGGCGTAGCCAAAGCCCAGGAAGTGCTCGCGGTTGAGGGTGGCCCGGAAGAGGGCGCCGGGGAGGGCAGTGGGGCGGCTCTCGCGCTCCTTGAGGCGGTCCTCGGGCTTCTTCTCTTTCTCTTTGTCGTCGGGCTTGGCATCGGCGGGAGGCGCCCCGACCACGGTGGCCGCTGTGAGGTTCATGTCTTTCTCGGTGAACCAGGTGCCGCCGCTGGCGAGGCCGATCAGTGCGCCGCCGCCCGAGACCCACTCGCGGAGTGCATCGGCACCGGCTTTCCCGAGGGCACCCGCGTAGCCGTAGCCCTCGGGGAAGATCACGGTATTGAACTTGGCCAGAGTCTCCCCGCGCAGGCTCCGCAGCCGGATCGGGGTGAAGCTGACTCCTAGCTCGCGCTCCAGAAAATGCCAGACACTGCCGTAGCCCGTCTGGCTGACCATGTCATCGGCGACCACCGCGATCCGGGGGCGCTTGAGGTTCTGGAGCGTGAAGGAGCCCAGCCCGACACTGGCTTCGTCGGTGTAGGCCGAGGTCAGGGGCACGACCGGGACACCCAGCTCGGTAGCGAGCGCTCGCAGGGCTTTGTGGACACTCTCGGGATTGCGCTCGGTGCGGACCACAAAGCTCCCGCGCTCCAAGACCACGCCGCCCGCCTTGCCCGGCTTTGTCAGCGCCCCCACCCGGTAGCCCTTGGCGAGCAAGCGGAGCGCAAGAACCGCGGCCCGCTCGCGGTCGTAGCGGATGAGATAGGCGGGAGGCGTGGGGGAGTCGGGGAGCGCGGTGGGCTTGGGAGGCGCGGCGAGAGCGCGGGTTGCGGGCGGCGCGCTGTCCTCGGTCCAGAACGCGGTCAGATCAAAGGCGAAGGGGAGCGACCAGGCGGTGATGTCGTAGAAGTCGTAGTCCTCCTTGGGTTCGGCATCGTTCTTCTTGAGGTTGCGCTGGCGCTTGGCGTTCTGCTCCTTGAGAAAGGCATCCCCGAGGGCCGTGTTGGGCTCCAGCAGGGTCTTGGCGAGGCGGCCCTGCGGCTGGGCAAGCTCGACCACGAGGCTCCCGGCGGGGAAGGTCTGCTTCTGGGTGGTGGGCTTGCCGTCGGGCGTCAGATAGGGGTGTGCCGTCTCCGAGACAAACGCGCTCGCCGCGACACCGACCTCGATCCCGGAGCGCTGGAGTCGCTGGGCGAGGGCATTGAGGCGATCCGGGTCTGTGCCGGGGACAATCACGATGCGCTTCATGGGCTCGGCGCTGGCGCGGGTGAGGGCGCTGCGGCGGTAGGCCACGTAGTCGGTGAGCAGGCGCTCGCGGTTCTTGGCCGCCGCCTCGATGGTCGCCAGGGCCGCCTCAAAGTGGTGCGCGATCCCGTCCCGGAGCGTGATCAGGGTGCCATCGTCGCGCTTGGCTGCCAGCCGCCCGCCCTCGTCGGTCTCGTAGGTCATCCCAATCGCCCCGGAGAGCGTGGTCCAGGAGTCTAAATAGCCGGGGTAGTAGAGGTCGAAGCGCTCGCGGGTGACATACTGCCAGCCGTACTTGTCGAAGGCCGCCGCGTTGGCGCGTCCAAACACCGAGGTCCAGTCCTCGATCCGTTTTGCGTCCGCCTCGCGGTTGACCGGGTCGGAGTTGGGCGGGAAGAAGTAGTTCTCGACCTGTCCGTGCTGGTCCACAAAGACCTGCGGCTTCCACGCCAGAAACGCCGCCGACTCCGCCTGGGTCTCGGGCTGGGACTGGGAGAGCTTGTCGCGGTTCATGTCGAAGCGGAAGTGGTTGTAGCGCCCGGAGATGCCCCACGGCTGGCGCTGCTCCAGCGTGTCGCCCTCCGGGATTCCGAGCGCCAGGGAGTTGTTGTAGACCACAAAGCGCTCGTGGCCGTCGGGGTTGAACACGGGGTTGATGAGCACCACGGCGCTTGCCAGTGCGCTCTTCACCTCGGTTGACTCCGATGCCGCCAGCGTGTAGAGGAGCCACATCGCGGACTCAAACGACGCCGACTCATCGCCATGAATACAGTGGTTGATCCAGACAAAGGTGGGTGCCGACCTCGCCGCTTTGTCTGCCTCAGCGCTGCTCTGGGTCCGGGGATCGGAGAGCTTGAGGTTGCTGGCACGGAGCGCATCGAGCTTGGCGAGGTTCTCCGCCGACGAGACCGCAAAGAGCCGCAGGGGCCGCCCCTCCACCGACACTCCAATCTCAAAGACCCGCACCCGGTCTTTAGCCGCCGCCGCCATCGCTAGGAGTGCCTTCTCTTGCTCCCGGTAGGTCGAGTGCGTGTCGCCCGCCTCGTAGCCCAGGAGCTGCGCGGGCGTCGGGACACTGCTTCGGTACGGCTTGCGTCCGTAGAAGTCGTAGCGGGCGTGGGGCAGGGCCGCGCCGGGGACAATCCGCTGCGCCTGGGCAACCAGCGGCGTGGCGAGGCTTAGGCCTAGCACGAAGAAAGAGAGGGGGAGAGATTTCAAGGACACGTCTGGGATTCCTTTACGGGCCCCGGCTTTCCGGCCACGGCGGCGATGCGCTATCGTACCCCAAGCTGGGCCGCGAGCCAGTCGAAGGCGGCGGCTTGCATGGGAAGATCGAACTTGTGCCCACCCGGATAGAACTGCCCGAGATAGCTCTCCGGCTTCCCCACCGATGCGTAGTGCCGCGCGATCTTGGTGTCGGCGGCGCGCATTCCCTCCAGCGTAAAGAGCGGATCGGCTTCGTCGTACTGGACCAGTAGCGGCGATGGTGCCCGGCACGCAACGAGATCAGGGTAGTCGCCGTGGGGCATCCAGGCAGGGGGGTAGAGGAGCCAGGTGTGGCTGACGATATTATGGTCTAGCAGGCCGGGGAAGGTGCTCATCATCCCGACCACCACCGCTGCGCGAATCTTAGGACAGGTCGCCTGGAGCAGCGCGGCCCGCAGGCCCCCGCCCGAGAGCCCGACACAGCCCAGCACCTTAGCATTCACATCGGGGCGCGAGGTGAGATAGCTCGCGGCGACCCTATCTTCGTAGCTGACCACGCCCGCGAGGCTAATCCCTAGAACCGTTGCGTACTTGGCGACCAGCTCCTCGTGGAAGCTGGCTGTGGTGTTGTAGAGCTGTGCGGGGCCCGCCTCGGGGGCCATTTTCTTGCCGCGCCCCTGATGGAGTGCGGTCATGGTCTCCAGTGGGAACTTGCGGCTCCCCCAGAGAAAGACATCGGGGACGAGCACCGCGAAGCCCTTGCGGGCGAGCTCGTTGGCGTAGGCGCGGCCGCCGTAGTACTGGCCGCGCGATGGTGCCACGGACTCCGGGACAGGCTCGGGGCCGTCGGCGATCTGCTCCTTGCCGTAGAGCTTGAAGCCCCCGTGGTGGTGGAGGGCAAGAACCCCAGGGAGCTTCTTGCCATCGCTGCCCGCCGGGCGTAGGTAGAACGCCTGGGTGCGCGGCCCGTAGCCCACCGACCAGGAGATCAGCTCACCCGAGACACCGTCGCGCTCCCAGCGCTGCTCGACGCGGACGTCTTGCGGGGCTTCGTCACCAGGCGCGAACGCCAGCGCCTCGCGCACTTTTTTCTGCGTGGTTTTGCCGGGCCTTGCCTCCGGCCAGAGCGGGCGGGAGCGCTGCGCCGCCCCCACCAGCTCGCTGTAGATCCCAAGGTCTTGGTAGCTCTGACTCATGGGCCTATTGTAGCGGGTTTAGGCGTTGACTCCAATCACCAGCTTGGCAGTGTAGCCCGCCGCAACACTCCCTGTGAGGGTCGCCATCTGGTAGGTCGTGCCGTCGCTGAAGACATTGTCCGCGGAGAAGCTGGTCACCGACGTGTTCTGTCCGTGGGCGGCGTAGAGCGACGAGGCGTAGACGGTCTGGGTGACATCCTGAGGGAAGGCGAACTGGGAGGTGGCCGTGACCGTGCTGCTGAGCGAGGTCAGGTAGACCTGGAAGTGGACATGGGTGATGCGTCCCGCGTACCAGCCGGGGTAGATCGTCTGGAAGGTCACTTTCCCGTTGGAGTCGGTCTGCTGGATGCCACGGCAGTAGGTCTCGCCCAGGTGGTTGCCGTTCTGTGTGGAGCTATACCCCGAGTACGTGCCGTCTTTGTCGCAGTGCCAGATGTAGATGTAGGCATTCTTAATAACGCCACAGCTCCCATTGACACTCACCAGGGTCAGCTCCACGGTGAGGGGAACCCCCGTCTTGGTCTCGGCGATACTGCTGCGGACCATGGCGGCGTTGCTGAGCACAGAGTAGAGCGGGTAGGGGCCGTCGGTCTCGGTGGGGATCAGATGGCAGCTCGCCACCGGGGCGCTCACGGTCGCGACCGTTGAGGCGCTCTTGCCCGACTCGGACTCGGTGACCGTGATGGTCGCGCTTCCAGCAGACACTCCCGTGACCAGCCCGGTCGCGTCTACCGTGGCGACCGCCGTATTCGACGACTGCCAGCTCACGGTGGAGGCAGCGGTGAGAACGGCGCTTCCACTGGCGTTGAGGGCTGTCATGGTGAGCTGGGTCGTGCTACCCGTGGTGAGAGCGGGGCTGGTCGGGCTGATGCTCAGCGCGCTAATGGTCGAGGCCATGGTGACACTGACCGTGGTATTCTGGTCGGCGACAATCGTGGCCGTGGTGGTGGCGGTCGCCTGGGCAACCCCGGTGCCGGTTGTGGTGGGGTAGGCCGTGGCCGTGACCGTGAGAGCTCCCGGCGGCAGGCTCGTGAAGCTGAGCGTGCTGGTATTGCCCGAGCTGGGTCGAGCGACTGTCTGGGTGGAGACGATCGTGCCGCTGAGGCTGAAGCTGACCGTGATGCTACTGGCCGCGACAGGGATCAAGCGCGAGACCGAGAGCTCTGGCCAGATAATCTCCAGAGTCGCACGGCCCGTTCCTGTAGGTGTCGCCACTGCGCCTGAGCCACCGCAGCCCGCGAGTAACCCCGAGGCGACGACCCCGGTGCCTGCGAGGAGCAGAACTGCCTCGCGGCGGGAGAGCTCAAGCTTTGTATCTGTTGATGAGAAGTGGTTGTGTTTCATGGTCTTATTTCCTTTCGTTTGAGAGTCTCTAGAGCTGGCTAGGACGCGAGGTTTGTGGGAGACGTGAGAACCAGACCAGCAGACAAGCGCCTAGGAACAGCGCCAGGTAGAGCCAGCCTGCGTAGGGGACGAGCGGGGCGATCCAGGTGAGAAGGGTAAGCATTGGGGGCCTCTCTTCTAGTTCACCAGCACGGTCGCACCGCCCGCCTGGACCGTGACAGTGGCGATGGCGGACTTGCTGGGATCGGCGACACTGGTGGCGATCACGTGGTAGGTCCCTGCCGTGCTCGGAGCCGTGTAGAGACCTGACGAGGAAATAGAGCCGCCTGTACTCTCCTGCACCGACCAGGTCACGCTCTGGTTGGTCGTGCCACTCACGCTCGCGCTGAAGCTCTGCGTCCCCCGGATCGAGATGGTCGCACTGCTGGGGGAGAGCGCGACACTCACCGGAGCGTTGACGGTTACGCCCACGCTCGCGGACTTGCCCGACTCGGTCTCCGTCACGGTGACGGTGGCACTGCCCGCTGCCACTCCCGTGACGACTCCTGTCGAGCTTACGGTCGCGACGGCAGGGTTTGACGACTCCCAGGAGAGCTTGGAGGCGCTGGTGAGCACGAGGCTCCCGCTGGCATCGAGGGCGGAGGCTGCGAGCGCCACAGTCTGGCCCGCCACCACACTCGGGCTGGTGGGAGTGAGACTCAGCGAGCTAATAGTCGAGGCCATGGTGATGCTCACCGCCGTGGTCTGCCCTGAGGCGATGGTCGCGGTGGTTGAGGCGGTCGCCTGCGCTACGCCCGTTCCATCGGTGTTGGGGTAGGCACTCGCCACCACCGTCAGGCTACCGAGCGGGAGTGTCTCAAAGCTTAGTGTGCTGCTACTGCCGTTTGCTGGCCGTGCGACCGTCTGGGTGTTGACCACGGTGGTGCCCTGAAGGAAGCTTATCGTGATGCTGTTAGCCGCCGTCGGAATGAGCCGCGTCGCCTCAGGCCAGGTGATCGAGAGCGTTGCCCGGCCCGTTGCGGCGGCGACCGTGGCCAGCGACGATGCCCCACCGCAACCGGTGAGAGTCGTCGCAACGCCTAGCAGAGGGAGGGTGCAGAGGAGAAGAGAGAGTCGTTTCATCTTACAAGAGCCTTTCTTAATCCACCGTGACCGAGCTGCCCCCAGTGGTTGGAGTGATGGTAAGCGTGATAGTGCTACTCGTCGCCGAGCCTGCGGAGTTGGAGGCCACGACATAGTAGCTGCCGGAGTCGCTGGTGCTGGTGGGGCTGATCGTCAGGCTGGCGCTCGTCGCTCCAGAGAGGGCCGTGTCGCCCTTGTACCACTGGTAGGTGGCGGTGCTATCCGACGCAGTTGCGGAGAGAGTGACACTCCCTCCTGCAATGGCGGTCTGTGAGCTGGACTGTAGCGTCACCGTGGGGACCGTGGTGCTGTCTCCGCCCCCTCCGCCGCAGCCGACCAGAGCGAGTGGTGCGGTCAGGGCAATAAGGCAGAGTGTGCTCAGAAACGCTTTCTTCATCTTGATTCGGTTCCTTTCGTCAGCCGGGATGGCTATGGAGAGGAGAATATCAAGCAGTTCTAAAATCCAGATAAATGCGCCAAACGGGTTTTCCTTTATGCCATTTTTAGCTTTCGGGGGTACAAGAGAGTCATGCGCGTTCTAGTTATAGAAGACGACCCCGCGATTGCGTCTATGCTGGTCGCAGGGCTCCAAGATGTCCCCTACACCGTGGATCATGCAAGCGATGGCGTCCGGGGGTTAGCGCTTTTGCAGGAGCAAGACTACCACCTGATCGTCCTGGATGTAATGCTCCCAGACATGAGCGGCTGGGAGGTCTGTGAGCGGCTCCGGCTCCGGCGCAACCGGACCCCCGTTCTGATGCTCAGTGCCCGCAACGCGGTCGATGACAAGATCCGGGGGCTCGATGCCGGGGCCGACGACTACCTGCCCAAGCCCTTTGAGTTTGGTGAGCTGCTCGCGCGGGTGCGGGCACTCCTGCGCCGGGATCGTATCCACCGCACGCGCACCATCCAGATCGCCGATCTACGGATCGACACTGCCCAGCGCCGGGTCACCCGTGGCGAGCAGGAGATCGGGCTAAGCCACCGGGAGTACGAGCTTCTGGAGGCGCTCGCCAGCCATGAGGGGGTGGTGCTCAGCCGGGAGCGCATCCAGGAGACGATCTGGCAGAACGAGGGAGCCACCTCCGCCACGGTCGATGTCTATATCGGCTTGCTCCGCAAGAAGATGGACACGGGGTTCGCTCATAAGCTCATCCAGACGGTTCATGGTGCGGGCTACACGCTCCGGGCACCGCATGAGGAGGCAGTATGAGAGGCTCACTGCGAACCCAGCTCACGCTCTGGAACAGTGTCTCCCTGGCGCTGTTGCTCACCGGGGTGGGGGTGTTGGTGCGCTACACCGTGCGCTCCGCCCTGATGACCTCGGTGAGCCGGGCGATGGAGCGGCAGGTGGGCAAGCTCCCCTTCGGCGAGGGAGAGCAAGGTCCTGGTGCCCCCCCTGAGGGCCCCGGTGATGGTGGCGGGGGCTTTGGAATGCAGGGGAAGCCCGCGCCTCGTGGTGAGGAGGATATCACGCTGACCCCGCGGCACTTCGATCTTCAGGGCAATGCTCTTGGGTTTCGGAGCATGCTTAGCCAGGAGTCGTTTGCGGTCGCAGCCCACGAGGGGCGTCGCGACACGCGACGGATCGTGCTTCAGGGGGAGCCTATCCAGATCCTCTCCGTGCCCATGCTCCACGCTGGACGCCTCACAGGAGTTGGCCAGGTTGGCTACCGCCTGACGGAGCTCGAGGAGGCGATTGCGACCCTGGACCGAACCCTGCTCTTGCTCTTGCCCGTGGGGCTGCTCTGTGCCTCTCTGGGGGGAATCCTCCTGACACAGCGGGTACTGCGGCGGATCCATGCGGTCTCGGTCGCGGCGCAGGAGATAACCGCTCAAGTGGGAGTCGAAGACCAGGCACTCGTCCGGCGACTTCCTGTACAGGGGAGCGATGAGTTCTCCGAGCTGGCGAGTGTCCTCAACACCCTCCTAGGGCGGCAAGAGGAGGCATGGGTGCAGCAGTACCGCGCCTTGGAGCAGCAGCGCCGCTTTACAGGAGATGCGAGCCACGAGCTGAAGTCTCCCCTCACGGTGATCAAGGGGACGACGAGCCGGGCTCTGGAGCGCACGGATGTCTTCACGCCGGAGCAGTACCAGCACTGTCTCCGGGAGATCGACCAAGCCGCCGATGCGATGGATCGCCTTGTCTCCGATCTTCTGCTCCTGGCACGCTCGGATAGCCAGCAGCTGGGACAACAGCGAATCGAGGTTCTGGCGAGCGAGATCCTGGAGCGTGCGCTTCGCCTCACGCCCGAGACCGCTCCCCCGGTGACCCTCCAGCTCCCCGATCCTCTGGTGACCCTCTGGGGAAATGAGTGGGAGCTGACCCGGCTCTTTACCAACCTGCTGAGCAATGCCCGTCGCTACACCTCTCCTGAGGGGAGTGTCGTGGTGACGGTCTCTGCGGAGGAGGCGTGGCAGGTGGTGCGGATCGCCGATACGGGAGTGGGGATCGCACCCGAGCACCTGCCACACCTAGGGGAGCGCTTCTACCGGGTGGATAGCTCGCGCAACCGAGGGCGCGGGGGGACGGGCCTAGGGCTCTCGATCTGCCGGAGCATTGTCGAGGCACACGGGGGGCAGCTGGTGCTCACAAGCGCACTGGGGGAGGGGACCGTGGTGACGGTCCTGCTCCCTCCTGCTCGGGAAGCAGGACCACCTCTTGCCCTCTAGCGCTTGCGGGTGGCGCTGGCGTACCAGGCGCTGTTGCTGTAGATCACGGCGTAGCTGGTGGCCTTGCCCAGCGCGAGGGCATTGATCGTGTACCCGCTGTCCTGGATACTCACCAGAGAGTTGTAGAGGGTCGCGGGGACACCGCTCACGTAGCACGTGTTGGTGTCGGCGACAATCCCCCACGAGTCGTTCATTCCCAGGGCGAGCTGTCGCACACTGGCGGTGCCCTTCAGGAGCGTGTTGAGCTGGTTGTAGAAGCCCACAGGGACACCGTCGGTGTAGAACGAGCGCACGTTTCCTCCCGTGACCACCGCCCAGCTACTGCTCGGCCCGATCGCAACCGCGGCAAAGCTCGCCCCGGCGGTCTGGAGGGTACTGAGCCGGTTGTAGAGGTTGGTGGGGATATTGGAGGCCGTGAAGCTGGTGTTGTTGTAGACCACCAGCCAGCTATCGCTCGGGCCAAGCACCACCGCATTAATGCTCGCACTGATCGCGGTCAGGCGGGTCAGCTCCGTGGTCAGGCTCGTGGGCACTCCATTGGTGCTCCAGAGCTTACCATTGTAGGCGATCGCCCAGGCATCGTCGGTGGCCCGTAGCGCGACACTGGTGAGGGTGCGCCCCTCTTGGTTGAGCGTGTAGAGGCGGTCCGTGAAGGTGGTGGTCGGCGTCGGGGTGGGCGTCGGGGTGGGAGTGGGCGTCGGAGTCGGAGTCGGGGTGGGGCTAGGAGTGGGTGTTGGTGTGGGGGTCGGGGTCGGGGGACGTGGCGTTGGTGTTGGTGTGGGGACGGGCGTTGGTGTCGGCACGGGGCTTGGGGTGGGAGTGGGAGTTGGTACCGGGGTCGGGGTGGGCACCGGCGTGGGCGTGCCCACGGGAGTCGCGGTGGGGGTTGGTGTCGCGGTCGGCACTGCTGTCGGTACGACCGTTGGGGTGGGAGTGGGGATCGTGGTGGTCCCACCGCCGCCGCAGCCATTGAGCGCGAGGTAGGCGGTCGCGGAGAAGGCTAGCAAGCCGAGCTGGCGGGCGGGGGTGAGCGTGGGGAGCAGGGTTTTGAGTGGACGCATGGAGTGTTCTCTTTTCTAACCAATCGAAATAGGGAGGAAGGAATCTGTATACGTTAAGTAGGCACACCGCGAGGGGGAGGTTCCTCGTATTAAGACCGCGCCGAGAGCGTCTGGCTTCAACGGGAAGGGCTTCCCATAGGCTATCCCTGCATCATGAAGGAACTGTTAGGTCACAAAAAACTACTCTGTTTGAAATCGTGTGATTGCCCTCGACGGTAAACCTCGGGGCTTTGGGGCCTTCGGCCGCGCCTGTGGCGACCAGCCCTACAGCCATAGCAAAAGTACCGACGAGGCACGAGGAGGCGGCACGAAGTGCCCTATAGCCGGACGATTTCCGTCCAGGCGACTTCGTCGCACAAAAGGCGACAAAAAGAAAAATCTCCTCCGTGCTGGGCACAGAGGAGATGGAGTCTCAGAAGGGAAGGGTGAGACTAGTTGCCGCCGCCGCCGCCCTGGCCGCCAAAGCCCCCGCCTTGGCCACCCTGACCACCGCCACGGCCTCCGCGTCCGCCGCCTTGGCCACCAAAACCACCCTGTCCGCCGGGGCCACCGGGACCACCGAAGCCGCCACCGGGTCCTCCGGGGCCACCCTGACCGCCACGGCCCATCATTGGCATCATGTAGCTTTGGGCGATTGTCTGCTGGTCGGCGCTGAGTACCTTGTCCGGCGTGCGCCCTTGAGCCAGCTTCGCTAGCTGGTCATCGGCGAGCTGGAGCTTGGTGGCTGCCTCGGGGCGGATTCCGGCGTCCTGCATCACCTTGAGCGCCTTGATCAGCGTGCTGAGGGCCACCCGCTGCGGATCGGTGAGGACCGCGCTGGTGTCGGTGGTCGCCTTGCGCTCGGCCTTCTGCATGTTGGCCTGCATCTCCTGCATCATCGCCTGGAAGTCGGGACGACCTCCGGCGGCGGGGTCCGCATTCGGGTCCTGTGCCTGACGGCGGGGCATCTGGGGACGCATAGCATCCTGCATATCGTCGCGGATCAGGGCGATCTTGCCGGCCTGGGCATCGGTCAGGTTGAGGTAGGTTGCCATCACCCGAAGCGGGATGGTTGCGGCGCTGACCTCGCGGTTCATGCCCATCATCCCACCGGGGCCACCCATCATGCCCCCCGGTCCGCCGCCAAAGCCGCCTTGTCCTCCAAAGCCACCCTGACCGCCTCCACGACCACCGCGTCCACCGCCCTGGCCGCCGAATCCTCCTTGACCGCCGGGGCCACCCTGGCCCCCGAAGCCTCCCTGACCGCCAAAGCCACCTTCTTGTGGGGGCTGTGCCAGTGCAGCGCCACCCACCATCAATGCAACAAACGTTAAAGCCAATCGGTTCATCTGTTTCGTTCTCCTGGGTAGCATCTTAGCGAGAAACCATGAAGCAATAATGAAGTGAAACTTCAGGATTACTTAACGGTTTGTGCCTACAATACAGGCAATGGCACGTTTACTACTAGTCGAAGATGAGGAGCTCCTCGGGGAGATGATCGTGGAGGGGCTGGAGGCTGCTCGCCACGAGGTCACCTGGTGTCGCAACGGTGCGGAGGGGTTTGAGCGGGCGTGTGAGGGCGGCTGGGCGGCGATCTTGCTGGACCTGATGCTACCAGGGCTCGATGGCTGGAGTATCTGCCGACGCCTGCGGGACCGCCGCGACCCCACTCCTATCCTCATGCTCACGGCGCGGGATGAGGTGGAGGAGAAGGTACGGGGGCTGGAGCTAGGAGCCGACGACTACCTCACCAAGCCCTTTGCCTTCCCCGAGCTCAAAGCCCGGATCGCGGCGCTCCTACGGCGGGAGCGGCTCCAGCGGCGCCGGACCCTGAGTGTGGCGGACCTGGTGATCGACACGGAGCTCCACGAGGTCACGCGCGGGGGCAAGCAGGTAAGCCTCACCCGGCGTGAGTTCGATCTTCTGGAGGCGCTGGCGGCACGTGTGGGACATGTGGTGAGTAAAGAGACCCTGCGTGGGATCTGGGGCGGCGACTCGGAGGTGGGCTCCAATACGATCGATGTCCACATGGTCTCGCTGCGCCGCAAGCTCGATAGCGACCGCTCGGAGAGTGAGCGGCTCTTTCACACGGTCTATGGGGTGGGCTATATCCTGCGCGAGCCCGCAGAGAGCGCTCCCAAATGAAGCTCTCTCTCACCTGGCGTGCGCGCCTGCTCAACGGAGCCCTGAGTGGGCTAGCGCTCGTCGCGCTGGTGGCGCTGGCCCAGAGCCGCATCCGCACGGTGCTCTACCATGCAGTCGATGAGGCGGTGACCTCGCAGGCCCAGACCATGCTGGAGATGCACCGGCGCGAGCCCGACCAAGGCCCCCCGGAGTTTCGGCGTCCTGGTGGGTTTGGCAACGGCCCCGAGGAGCACCGAGGGCCAGACGGACAGGGGCGACCGGAGGGGCACAACGGCCCGCG
This sequence comes from Armatimonas rosea, assembly GCF_014202505.1. NCBI lineage: Bacteria > Bacillati > Armatimonadota > Armatimonadia > Armatimonadales > Armatimonadaceae > Armatimonas > Armatimonas rosea. The sequence goes on from NZ_JACHGW010000002.1 coordinate 1,456,014, forward strand.
CCGGCGTGGGCCGGGTGGCCCGGGGTTTGTGATCCGCTTTGGGAGCACGGCGCTCCTGCCCCCGCGCTTCATTCCCCTGCAGCCCCGGACGGGAGAGCACCACGAGGCTCCCTGGGCACCGGAGGGAGTGGCCGCCGCGACCCGCCAAGGCACCGATCTGCGGGAGGTCCGTGGCCCCAATAACAAGATTCTTCATGTCTACTCCGTGCGCTCCGAGGGGATCGTCCTCCAGACCGCCGCCGACCTCGACCAGACCAACCTCGCCTTGGCGGAGATTGGCAACGCGCTCTATGGGCTGATCCTGCCGGTGGGGCTGCTCATGGCGCTTCTGGGGGCCCTGCTCACCGATATCGCCTTCTCCCCGATCCGCAAGCTCACCCGTGTCGCTGCCTCGCTCCAGCCCACCAACCTGGCAGAGCGCCTGCCTGCACCGGGAGGGGGCGACACGTTCGACCAGCTGGTGACCGTCCTCAACGCGATGCTCGGGCGGCTGGAGGGGGCGTTCGTGCGCCAGAAGCGCTTCACCGCTGATGCGAGCCACGAGCTTCGGACACCTCTGGCCGTGATCAAGGCCGCGACCAGCTTCTTGTTGGAGGGCGACGATCCCCTCACGGAGCGCCAGCGCCGCACCCTCTCCCGCGCGGACCGGACCGTGGACCGTGCCAACACGCTGGTCTCGGATCTGCTACTCCTGGCGCGCTCGGAGAACGGGACTCTGACAACCCAGCTGGAGACGGTCGAGCTCCCGGAGCTGCTCTCGGAGGCCATTCGTGCCGCGGAGGCGGGGCAGCCCTCGCCCCATGCGCCTGTCTTGCTGGATGCCGAGCCGCAGCCCATCACAACCGACCCCAAGCTGGTCCACCGCCTGATTGTGAACCTTGTCAGCAACGCGCTCCGCCACACCGGTGCCGAGGGCAGGGTAACAGTCCATGCCTCTCTCACCGACAAGCTGGTCTTAACCATCGCGGACACCGGCGAGGGAATCGCGGCGGAGCACCTAGAGCGCCTTGGGGAGCCTTTCTACCGCCCCGATGCCTCGCGTGCCCGTGAGCAAGGCGGTGTCGGCTTGGGGCTGGCGCTGTGCAAGGAGATCGCCTCCACACTGGGCGGCGAGCTGGTGATCGAGAGCACGCTGGGCGAGGGCACCATGGTCCGGGTGAGCCTGCCCGCCGGGCATTGAAATACCCGTTTATTGTTGGGAGCGTCCCGGGGACGCGGGAGACGCTTGGACTCCGCGCGTCCCCGGGACGCCCTCTCTCCCTGCCGGGTATTTCAATGCCCGGACCGATAATTTTTTCTTCATGATTGTGTGGCACACTAAGCAAGAAGGGAGAGCCATGATGAAAACATTCTTTGGGACTGTGTCCGCTCTTTTTCTCCTCACCATTGCACTCTTTGGCTGTAGTAAACCCGGCGAGGGGGGCTCTGCTGCGGCGCAGACCGCCTCTGGGAAGGCGATTTTTGAGTCGAAAGACTGTGGTAACTGTCATGGACCCGGCAAGCGGGCTCCAGAGCTCACGCATCTCGGTGCGGAGCACGATGCCGCATGGATCGTGGCGCATATAAAGAATCCAAAGACACACAATCCGGGCTCACGGATGCCTGCCTACGAAGGCAAGATGAGCGAGAGTGATCTCCAGGCGATAGGTAGCTACCTGGCAAGCCTGAAATAGAAAGGGACGGAAAGATGAAACGACAGATTTTAGCACTGACTGCCCTCGCGCTCTGTGGCGCGGTGGCATTTGCCCAGGGCGGCTTTGGGGGCCAGGGCGGTGGCCGAGGTGGGCGCGAGGGCCGCGAGGGCGGCGAGCACCGTGAAGGCGGCGAGCGCGGCGGCTTTGGCGGCCGAGGTATGATGCGGATGAACCCGCTGATGAAGGCCCTCGATAAAGACGGCAATGGCGAGCTCTCCGCGGCGGAGATCGCGGGGGCTGCGGCGGCGCTGAAGGCTCTCGATAAGAACAAAGACGGCAAGCTGACCGAAGACGAGCTACGCCCGCCGATGCCTCCGGGGGGCTTTGGCGGCGGGCCTGGCGGGATGATGGGTGGCCCCCCCGACCCAGCCCAGATGGTCAATATGATCCTGGCCAACGACAAGAACAAGGATGGCAAGCTCGCCAAGGCGGAGCTCCCCGAGCGCATGCAGGGGATGTTTAGCAAGGCCGATACCAACAAAGACGGCTTCCTCTCCAAGGACGAGCTAACCAAGTTTGTCTCCAGCATGGGGCCTGGCCCTGGTGGTCCGGGTGGCCCCGGCGGCCCTGGCGGTGGCTTCCCTGGTGGTCAGCGTCCTCGCTAGTCTGGCTTGGGCCCGCGCACGTCCCTGGAGCTTTCACTACGAGCAGGTTCTGGGGACCTCGCTGGCCCTGCGGGTTCGTGCGACCTCGCGGCAGGCGGCGGAGCGAGCGGAGCAGGCTGTCCTGGCGGAGCTCACCCGGCTCGAGAGGCTCTTCAGTAGCTTCAACCCGGAGAGTGAGCTGCGCCAGTGGCAGGGCACGCAGCGGCTCTCCCCCGAGCTGACCGAGCTCTTGGAGGCCGCGGAGTACTGGAGAGAGAAGACCGGCAGCGCGTTCCATCCCGGTGTCACGGCGGGGACTGCCCCGCTCTGGCGGCGGGAGAGTGACGGCCGTATGACGCGGCTCTCGGCGGTGCCCTTGACTCTCAATGCCATTGCGAAGGGGGAGATCGTGGACCGGGCATGTGCCGCAGCCCTTCAGCCAGAGGCCGGGGTGCGGGAGGTCGTGGTCAATATCGGAGGCGATCTGTGCGTCCGTGGGCCGCGCCTGGTGCAAGCGACCGTGAGCGCCGACTCCGAGAACGCGCCTCCGCTCTCTAAAGTGTGGCTGTGCAACCAGGCCCTGGCGACCAGCGGGACGGCGCGCCGTGGCCTGCACCTCTACGACCCGCGCACGGGCCAGCCGGTCACGCACCTGGAGAGCGCCTCGGTGATCGCCCCGAGTGCACGCCTTGCGGATGTGCTGGCGACGGTGTTTTGTGTGCTGCCTGTGGAGGAGAGTCTTACTCTGGCGGAGAACGAAGAGGGCGTCGCCTGTTTCCTCGTGACCGCAGACGGCCAGCGCATCTCCAGCCCCCGCTGGGCAACGTTTGAGAGACGATAATAGCTATGCAAAAGAAACCATGGGATAGCAGCCTGGAGCTGCTGATTAACTTTGAGCTCAGTGCTCCCACGCAGGGGTTCTACCGCCGCCCGTATGTTGCGGTGTGGATCGAGGATAAAGAGGGGAGCCCCGTACGGACCTTAGAGCTCTGGTACCAGCAGGGCCGTGGGGTGCGCTGGCTGCGGCACCTGAGCGCCTGGCTCCGCGGCGAGCAGCTGCGCAAGCTGGCCGACGGCGGCGACCTCACCGCGACCGCGTCCAGCCCGACCCGTCAGCCCGGAAAGTACAGTGTCGCCTGGGACGGCAAGGACGACATGAAGAAGCTGGCAAGCCAGGGAGAGTACTTTATCGCGATCGAGGTCGCGCAAGAGCACGGCCCCTATGAGCTCCTCCGCAAGGGCTTCCCGCTGACCAACAAGCCCCTCAAGGCCGACCTCGGGGGCAACTCCCAGATCAAGAGCGCCAGTATTGAGCTCCGAAAGAAAAGATAAGGCCGCCCGGCCCCTGAAGCTCCGCATACACTCGGGGATCCGCTGGCTCCACACCTATCTCTCACTCCTGAGCCTACTGGTGGTGCTGTTTTTCAGTGTCACGGGGCTGACCCTCAACCACCCCAGCTGGATCACGAGCGGCCTGCACCAGAGCGCGAAGACCGGCCAGCTCCCGGTGGAGTGGCTCAAGGGGGCGGAGCCCAAGAAGCTAGAGATTGTCGAGAAGCTTCGGAGTGAGTTCGGGGTGCGCGGCGCTCTGGACGAGTTTCGGGTGGACGAGCGGGAGTGTGCGATTAGCTTCAAGGCACCCGGCTACTCCGCCGACACCTTTGTGACCCGCGAGACCGGAGCGCTCACCCTGACGATCGCGGAGGAGGGGACGCTGGCGGCGCTCAACGACCTGCACAAGGGGCGCTACTCCGGCGGACTCTGGGCCAAGCTGATCGACCTCTCCGCGATCTTCTTGACCCTGATCTCCCTCACGGGCCTCGGGCTGCTCTTCTACCTCAAGCGCATCCGCACGGTCGGCCTGATCGTGGTGGCGGGCGGTGCTGTTCTCTTCTTTATCCTGGCCCGGCTCGCACTGGGCTAGGGAGTCTTGGCCTCTAGCTTTAGGTCGCGCGACGAGAACCCCACCCAGACCGAGCGTGGGCCGGTGGGAACGACCCAGGCATGCTTCTCCACCGACCAGTAGGCCAGCTCCCGTGGCCGGACACGAAAGACCAGGTTGAGCGTGTCTCCCGGCGTTATGGTGGCGTGCTGGAAGGCGATGAGCTTTCGGATGGCCTGAGGCGCGGGGCAGCTCGCGGCAGGGCCAAGATAGATCTGCGGCACCGCCACGCCCGTGCGCTTCCCCGTGTTCTTGACCCGAACGGAGATCAGTAAATCGTCTTTGACCGGTGTCACGTTCAGGTCGGAGAGCTGGAACTGGGTGTAGGAGAGGCCGTGCCCAAAGGGAAAGAGCGGGGTCAGCTTCTGGGCATCGTAGTGGCGGTAGCCCACAAAGATCCCCTCGGAGTAGGTAGCCTTTCCCTCGACCCCCGGATAGCGGTCCGCACGTGCGGTTGGGGCATCGTCGGCGCGCTGGGGAAAGGTGATCGGGAGCCGCCCACCCGGCTCGGCCTCCCCACAGAGCAGGGCGGCAGTCGCCTCCGCGCCGGCCTGGCCGGGGTACCACGTCTCTAAAACGGCGGCGGTCTTGGCGAGCCAGGGCATGGTCACACAGGAGCCCGTGCTCAGCACGACAATCGTCCGTGGGTTGGCCGCGGCGACGGCAGCGATCAGGGCGTCTTGGTCGCCCGGCAGGGCCAGAGACTCGCGATCCTTCCCCTCTGTCCCTTCATCGTAGGCGCAGACCACCGCGGTCTTGGCGCGCTTGGCAGCTGCGACCGCCTCGGCGAGGCGCTGGGCGCGGAGCTGGGGAGTCACCCAAGCGAGGCGCAGCTCTAGGTTCTCCTTGGGAGCGGGTATGCCGGGAGGGCCACCGCCTGCCTCGGCCGTGACCGAGAGCTTGTGCGCCACACCCGCGCTCAGTGTCACCACCACCGTGCCGTTTTTTAGCCCCTCGCGGGTGGGAAGCAGGCTATCGTTGCCGCCAAAGAAGCGCCCGACACTGAGCAAGGGCTTGCCGTCCAAGACAAGCTGCGCCGTGCCGCGGCGTGCCTGGAGCTTCAGTGCATAGCTCCCACTGGTTGGGGCGGTCAGGGTTCCTTCCCAGGTGTACTTCCCGGGCTTCAGGCCCTGCTTGCCCACAAAGTTTAGCGTCGTCGCGCCCTTGAGCCGTAGTGCTGTGGCCGGGACGGGGACACCGTCGAGGTCGATTCCGGGGACAAAGCGTGGCGCGGTGCCGGTGCGGCGTGCGAGCGCGGTGAGCAGGCTCTCTTTTTGGAGCGGAGCCACAGCGGCGCTTCCGCCCCCTCCGATAATCGGCACCTGGGCCGGCGGCCCGATGAGCACCAGCGAGCCCAGCTCCGACTTGCTCAGGGGGAGGGTCTGCCGCTCGTTTCGTAGCAGTACCGAGCCCGCGATCGCGATATCCTGCGCGATCCGGGCATCTTCGGGGGCGATACTCTCCAGGCTCGAGCGGCGCTTGGTGGCCCCGAGGAGCCCGACTTTATCCAGCGAGGTCAGGATGCGGCGGACGGCGCGGTCCACGCTGGCCTGTGGGACGGTGCCGTCGGTGAGGGCTTTCTTGAGCGCGGCACCGTAGAAGCTAGGCGGACCAAAGCTGCCCATCCCACTCCCCGGCATCTCCAGGTCGAGTCCCGCGGCGAGGGCGGGCGCGGTGCTGTGGGTCGCAAACCAGTCCGACATCACAAACCCCGAGAAGCCCCACTCATCGCGTAGGACCGTGGTGAGCAAGAACGGATTCTCGCAGGCAAAGGTCCCATTGAGCTTGTTGTAGGAGCCCATCACGCTCCCGGCTCCGGCCTGGACCGCCGCCTCAAAGGCAGGAAGATAGAGCTCCCGGAGCGCCTGCTCCTCGACTTGGACATCGACCGACATCCGGTCCCGCTCGAAGTTATTGGCCGCGAAGTGCTTGACGGTCGCGATCAGCCCCTCCCGCTGGATGGCGCGGATCTCGGCGGCGACCAGCTGCGCGGCCAGAAGGGGGTCCTCCCCCAGGGTCTCGAAGTTGCGGCCGCCACCGGGGACACGGACGATATTGGTCATGGGAGAGAGGAGAATATCTTGCTCTAAGGCGCGTCCCTCCTGCCCAAGGATGGTGCCGTAGCGCTGGGCATAGAGCGGGGAGAAGGTCGCGGCCAGGGCGACCGGGGCGGGGAGGGCGGTCGCGGGGCGCGCGACTCGAATCCCCGCGGGGCCATCGGTGAGGCGCAGCTCCGGGATGCCGAGGCGGGGGACACCCGGAAGGTAGCCCGCCTGTCCTAGGTTGCGCGGGTCCCGGCTCCCCGAGAGAAACGAGAGCTTCTCGTCTAGGGTGAGCTGCCCAAGGAGCTGCTCGACACGGCTCGACTGGGCACGGACACCCGAGGCACACAGCAGGAGGGTAGCGGCGAGGGAGAGGGAGAGCGCTTTCTTCATTGGCGAAACCTTCGTGGTTGGGACATAATGAGAGGGTATGTTACGTGTACGTAGTATATCACAGGGCCATGAGCTGGCACTGGCGCTCCGCTCCGCGTATCTTGAGATGCACCGGTGTGTCGATACCCAGTTTCGCCAGACAGGGGTCACGGCGGATCAGTTTGTCGTGCTGAGTGCGCTTGCGGAGGCCGGCTGCCTCACCCAGCGTCGGCTTGCGGACCAGATCACCTGTGACCAGAACACGCTCCGTGCCATGCTCCTGCTCCTGGAGAAGAAAGGCCTCGTGCTGCGCCAGCCTCATCCTACCGATGGCCGAGCCCGCCTCGTCTCGCTGACATCGGAGGGCGAGGTGCTCCAGAAGGCACTCTCGGAGCAGCTCAACCCGCTCCGCCAGAGTCTGGGGGAGAGCCTCCGTCCCGAGGAGACCGAGCTGCTCCTGGAGCTCCTGCGCCGGGTTGCTGCGACGATCTCCGCACCCGCTTCCACTTGAAAGGTTAACCACGATGAAGACACCTAAGACCCTGCTGGTCTCTCTTGCTGCTCTGGCACTGGCCAGCTCCTTTGCCTCGCCGGTGGGCGCTCAGCCACCGCAGTTTCAGCGCCCGCCGCAGTTTGAGTCGGTGGAGTACTCGCCTGAGCGCAAGCTGACGTTCCGTCTCCTCGCGCCCAAGGCCACCGACGTCCGCCTCGGCACGAGCGATCTCCCGGTCACGGGCTTTGGGGGTGTCCGGATGAAGAAGGGCGAGAGTGGGATCTGGGAGGTGACGATCGGTCCCGTCCCTGCGGGGGCGTATCGCTACAACTTCAGTGTCGATGGCATCACGGCGCTCGACCCGAAGAACCCGGCGACAAGTGAGTCCATGGGCAATAGCTGGAGCCTTGCGGTGGTTCCTGGCGCGGAGTGGATGGATACGAAGAACGTTCCCCATGGGGCGGTGGCGAGCATCACCTACCACTCGACCGCGCTGGGCAAGGCGCGCCGGATGCATGTCTACACCCCACCCGGCTACGAGAAAGGCAGCGCCAGCTACCCGGTCTTCTACCTGCTCCACGGCGCGGGCGATAGCGACGACTCCTGGACATCGGTGGGGCGTGCGGGCTTTATCCTCGACAACCTGATCGCGGCGGGGAAGGCCAAGCCCATGATCGTGGTCATGCCGGCGGGGCATACGGGGCCATTTGGCTCGGGGGGGATCACCAACCAGGATGCGTTTGTGAGTGACTTCAACAAGGACATCCAGCCCTATATCGAGAAGACCTACCGCACCAAGAACGACCGCGCCAGCCGTGCGATTGCCGGGCTCTCCATGGGCGGCTTCCAGACCCTCGCGGTCGCGATCCCGCGCCTCGCCGACTTTGGCTACATCGGGGTCTATAGCTCCGGGCTCTTTGGGATCGTCCCGATGGGGGCCCCCGGCCAGACCGCGCCCCCCGCTCCGGCCCGCTTTCCGTGGGAGGAGCAGAACAAGGCGATCTTAGACAACGCGGCGCTCAAGAAGGGGCTCAAGCTGGTCTGGTTTGGGATCGGCAAGGACGATTTTCTCCTTACCACCAGCAATGCGACGGTCGCGCTCCTCACAAAGCACGGCTTCACGGTCACCAACCACGAGACCGGCGGCGGCCATACCTGGCTCAACTGGCGCGACTATCTCATCGAGTTCGCCCCCAAGCTCTTTCGCTAGCGCCGTCGGCGCTTGAGCGCGACAATCCCCACGGGGAGCAGCGCAGGCAGGAGCTGCAGAGCGCCCGGTAGCTCCGGGGTCACGGTAGCTCCTGCCGTCACTGAGACATCGTCGATCCCCCAGAAGTCGGGTTCGTTCAGGAACGAGAACGATAGAGGAGTGCTCGCACTGCTGGCGACGACGGTAAACGAGAACTGTGTGTAGTTAAACCAGGTGGCATCGGTCAGAGCATGGACCGGAGCACCGTCCCAGCTCGCCTGGAAGGCATTGGGAGTCTTGACACTCGCCTCACGGATCAGGCCGTTCTTGAGCCAGTACGAGAAGGTGTAGCTCTGTCCGGCTGTGGTACTCACGTTCTGGGAGAGTATAAACGGGGGGCCTGCCTCTCCCGACGAGAACCCATAGAACCCCGAGTGCTGCGCGGTGCCCGAGACACTCGAATAGAACGTGAAGCCACTCCCCATCCATCCCGTGAGGTCACCGGTCTCAAAGCCGGGGTTGGTGACCAGGTTTTGTGCCTGCGCGGCGTGGGGCAGGGCGAGCACGGTGAGCATCCCGAGGGCAGCGATGCTGGTAAGAGAGAATAAACGGGTCATAGGCTCCACTATGAGCGGTCTGACTTAAATCTCCCTTAAATGGAAGGCGGGCTTGCCTTAAATTTTCCGTGCTCTGCTGGGTATGACTGCCCTCGACGGTAAACCTCGGGGCTTTGGGGCGTCGTCCCTCCGCCGTTCGCTTCGCTCAGCTTAATCTTGTACCGACGAGGCACGAGGAGGCGGCGCGAAGCGCTCTAGAGCCGGACGATCTCCGTCCTGGCGGTTGAGAGCAAACGCGGCGCGGGAGCGCAGCTTCTCATCGCTCTCGCGCTCTAGAATCCGCTCCAGCGCCGCCACCGCGCGGGGATCGTGGGGCTGAAGCCCGAGCTGGTGCACGGTGACCCGCCGCACGCGGATGCTGGAGTCGTGGAGGGCTCGGTCTACCAAGAGCCCGACGATGTCCACCTCCAGCGGTGCTACTTTGCAGTCCTGGCAGCCCAGCGAGTGCACTGCCAGCCGCCGGACGTGCGCCGACGGATCAGAGAGGGCTTGGGTAAGCGGGCCGACGCAGGCCTCCGTGGCGAGGTGGTCCAGGAGCCCAGTGGCCTGCGCTCGCACTTTTGGATCGGGATCGGCCATATCCCTTAGCGCCGCCGCAAGCGTTTCTTCGTTCGACATAGCCCATTGTGCGTGGCGGGCAGAAACACTGTCAAGGTGGGGGAGGGGGCTGAACCCTTTTGCCGTCCGTACGAACTAATCCAGCATGCAACAAGTACACGCGAGTGGTGCGAGCCCTTTGCCTGGCTCTGTTAAGCCACGGCTTGTCCAGGGGATGGTACGCTTTGTCACCCCTGTAGGGACGCCGATTCCCCAGCTGGAGGTGTTCTTGGACGGAAAACGGACCCGTACCAATGCGCAGGGGGAGGCTTTCTGGAGGGGCATCCGTAGCAACTATCTCTACGAAGGCCCTGAGATCGCGATTCGGGATCGAAACTGGGTCTGGTCGCACCAGCGAGAGCCCCTGTCCGGCGATCTGGAGCGGCGGTTTGTGGAGCAAGGGAGGATGTACCACCGAGCGATTGTGGCGCGTCGGCGCGAGGTTGCTTTTTTCTACTACACGGTGAGTGGACCAACCCGTCCCAACTTCGCCTGCTACCTGCTGGAGCTTCATCCCGTCGATCCGTCGGTTCCCAAGCCCACTCCCTATGGCAATGTCTACCTGACGATCCGACCGGGGCGCTACCGGGTACGGCTGGGAGTGGAGCGGCGGGTGGTGGCTCCGGGCGAGAGGCACGTCATCTGGAGCTGGCTCCCGGAGACACTGACATTTCGGGGGGGCGAGACACGCTCTCGGCGGTTTGTTGTTCCCTAAGTGTTTTGTTTGTTAGCGCGAAGACACGGTGCATGCCGCGCAGGGCGCTCTCGCGGTGGGTGACCAGCAAGACCGTGCGGCCCTCCATCAGGCGCTCCATCGCGCCGAGAACCTCCAGCTCGGTGGTGGCATCGAGGGCGCTGGTGGGCTCGTCGAGGAGCAGGATCGGGGCATCGCGCAGGAAGGCGCGGGCGAGACCGACCCGCTGACGCTCCCCGCCGGAGAGGGCCGCGCCGCGCTCCCCGACCTTGGTCTGGTAGCCCTCGGGGAAGCGCTGGATGGCATCGTGGAGCTGTGCGGCCTTGGCGGCGGCCTCGATCTGCGCCTGGGTCGCGCCCGGCTTTCCCACCGCGATATTTTCTGCGAGGGTTCCGGGGAGGAGCACGGTCTCTTGAAAGACCACCGCGAGCTGTGCGCGGAGCTCGGGGAGTCTGAGCTGGGTGATCGGGATGCCGTCGAGGGAGATCGTCCCTGCCGTGGGGGAGTAGAGCCGCAGGAGCAGGGAGAGGAGGGTCGATTTCCCGCTGCCCGTCTCTCCCACGATCCCGATCCGCTCACCCGGCGCGACCCGTAGCGAGACCCCTTCGACGATCGGGCGGCGGGGGTCGTAGCCAAAGGAGATGCCCTCAAAGCACAGAGCACCGCGCACGGGCTGGGGGAGCGCCGTGGGGGCAGTGGTCTCGGGGACCTCGGCGGGCTCGCTCAGAAGGGTCGTGGCGCGCTCCAGACCGACAAGCTGGTTTTGCAGGCTCGCCCACTTCTTCCCGAGGGTCCTGAGCGGGCTGTAGACCTGGTTGAGGTAGTGCAGGCCAAGCAGCACCTGGCCCACGGTAAGCGTCCCGCGCTGCGCCGCCGCCACCCCGAGATAGAGCGCCGCCGAGGTCCCGAGCGCGGTCAGGGTCTGGACTCCCATCCCAAAGAGGCCATCGAGGAGCGCGATCCGCAGGCGTGTCTTCACCGCCTTTTCCGATGCCTCCGCAAAGCGCTGTGTCTGTGCGTCCTCGATCCCAAAGGCCTTGACACTGGTGAGCGCTCCCAGGGTTGCTTGGACGATCCCCAGCGCCTCGCTCTCTTGCTGCTTGGCGGTGCGCGAGGCCGCTTTGAGGCCGGGACGGGTCGTGCGGGCGGCGAGCAGGAGGGGGGGAGCGAGCGCCACCCCGACCCAGCCGAGGCTCGTGTCTAGCCGAAAGAGCGCGGTGAGCATCAGCGCCAGGGTCGTGAGTGCCGTGAGGACCGGCAGGGCACCATCGAGCAAGAACCACTCGATCGACTGGGCATCGGATTGGATGCGGTAGAGCGCGTCGGTGGTGCCACGCTCGATATGCCGCGCCAGCGAGAGCCGCTGCGCCGCCGCAAAGAGCCGGGCACGCAGGTCACGGATCAGCCGCTGGCCGAGGCCTGTGGAGAGGAGCGTACTGGCGAGGCTCTGGCCCTGCGCCAGCAGGGTCACCAGCAAGCTTCCTGCACAGAGCGCGGGTAGGGCATTGCCCGAAAACGGGGCGAGCCACGTGGGCAGGGCTCGTTTTTGGAGCACGACATCCAGCGCGGTCTGGAGCGGAATCGGGGCGAGCACCGCCAGCCCCGCCCCGAGCAGCTCCAGCAAGAGTAGGAGTACGAGCTGCGGCCAGAACCGCCGCGCCAGCCGCAGAACCTCAGACAACCTACCCCCTAGCCCCCGTCGGGTACCCTCTGGGTGGGGGGATTTTTTCAATGGCTGTCCGGTACTTTGAGAACGACTCCGGGAGCAGGCCGAGCTCCGCCGTGAGCTGTGCCAGTGCGGCGGGGAGGGTGTGCTCGAACTTGATCTCCAGGATGCGGCCTGCGGTGAGCGGAACCCCTGTAGGCACCATGCCAGGCAGAATAAAGTCCTGGCAGGCGCTTGCCTGGATATCGTGGTCGAGGGTCAGCCGCACCTCCGCTCCCCCGAGCTCCCCGACAAAGGCATCGCGGGTGTAGGAGACCAGGCGGGTGGGCGCAAGGCTCTGCTTGTGGATGGCGCGCTGGAACCAGCTCGGCTTGCCCGCCGGGAGCGCCAGGCACGCCTCGGGCGCGAGGGCTGTGCGTCGCTTGTGGACCTTCCCCGGCTCGGGCTTGGCCTTGAACTCCGCAAAGACCGTCTCTGTCGTGCTGTAGCGCCGCAGGCGCCACTTGCCCTGCACCTCGCGCCGGTAGGAGGCCAGGTCGGGGGTGTCGAGGTAGAGGCTCGCCACGGTGTAGCGTCCCCCGTAGGGATCGGGGGGGAGTAGCGTGCGAACCACGCTGAGCAGTGTCTCCGCCGCGCCTTCTGGCACCAGATACTTGCGCTCAAATCCCGCGCGGACAATCTCACCGTCGGTGCTCATCGCTAGAATCCTCCTCCAAAGTCGGGGGGCGGCAGGACCTGCAGCAGGCCCGCTCCCACCTCCGCGACTGTCAGCTTACCGTCCTTGTTGGTGTCCCAGCTCACGCCCCACTTTGCCATCGTCGCCGTAAAGGTCGCCACAGGAACACTGTCTTTCGCCTTGAGCGCGCTCCAGAGCTGCGGCCCAAGAAACTGCGCTGGCCCAAAGCCGCCCCCGAGCACACCGCTGATCCCTGCCTGGAGCTCGTCGCGGGTGAGGGTGCTGTCGTGGTTCTTGTCGCAGAACTCCGCGCCTTTTTTCCAGGCCGCGTTGAAGGCCGTGAGGGTTGGTGCCTCGCCCGCTCCGGTGAGCTGGAGGAAGCTGGTCCCTAGCATCTGGGCCGGATCGAACCCACCGGGCCCGCCGGGGCCACCCGGGCCGCCCCCACCGGGGCCAAAGCCCCCCTGCGGGATAACGCCCTCTTCCTTGCCGTCGAGCTGTGCGAGCACCGATGCGGAGCGCTGGGCGAAGAAGGTCTTGAGGTCGTTGGTCCCGCCCATCCCGCCAGGGCCCCCCGGCCCGCCGCCGCCGCGCCGTCCACCACCCTGACCGCCCCCGTTAGGGCCGCTGCCACGGCTGGCGACAAACGCTTCCAGCTCCGCGCGGGTGACTTGCTTATCGTGGTTGCTGTCTGCTTGGTCAAACAAGGGCTGGAGGCGCTCGGGGAGCTCGGCCTTGAAGAGCTTGCCATCGCCATTCTTATCGAAGGAGAGAAGCTGATTGACTTGCTCGGCGGGATCGGGCGCGCCGCCACCAAACTCACCAGGGGGCGGGCCAAATCCACCTTCTCCGCCACGCTCGCCGCGTCCGCCACCGGGGAAGCCTCCGCCTGGCCCACCCGGTCCGCCGGGGCCGAAGCCGCCGCCAGCGTCCTTGGGATCGAAGGCCATGATGGGCTTTGCCGCCGCCGCCACGGAGTCGTGGAGGGCGTTAAGCTCGGTCATGAGCTTGGCACCCTCGCGGCAGGACTTCTCATAGGCCGCCCGAAACGCTGGGATCGCCAGAAGACGATCCGTGAGCTTGCTCTCGCCGCTGTAGGGCTTCTTGATCGAGAGGTGCACCGCATCGCCGATCGGGAAGCCGCCAAAGGCCATGTTCAGGTCCCAGGGCAGGTAGACAAACTTATTGGTCTTGGGGTTGAGCCAGATGTAGAAGTTGTGGCCCATCCCAAGGAAGTTGTCCCCGTTGCTGGTGACCGCGGTGGCGGCGAGGAACTTGGCAAAGCCCTCGGTATCCAAGAAGCTGCCGATCTCTTTCTGAAACGTGGCTTCGTCGGCTTGGTGCACGAGCTTGGCGAAGGCGATCAGGCGGGCCTGCTCGGTGGCGCTGGGCTTGCCCTTGGGGTCGTAGCCTTTTTCGTAGCGGGACCAGTCGTCGCCCAGGTAGGTGATCCCACCCCGTGCGCCCTCGGGCTTGAGGAGCATCCCCTCGCCGGTGCCGTAGTGCTCCTTGAGGAAGTTGGAGTCCACTTGCTGCACCAGGGTGTAGAGCCCCAGCGACTTCTCCTCTCCGCCGAGCGTGATCCCGACCTTTGCGAGGGTGGTGCGCGGCGACGGTAGCCCCATGCGGCGGAAGATCTCGTAGGCGAGGGTCTCGCGGATCTGGGTACGGTCGGAGAAGTTGTTGTTGAGGTTGAGCTTGGTGATTCCCTCGTGGCTCTGGCCCTTGACCTGCTTGTTGAAGTCGATCTTGAAGGGGCGCTTGAGGCCGCGGGAGCTGCTCATGTAGCTGGAGTTGCCCTTGAAGCGCAGCCCGACCACGTAGTCCTTGCCATCGACCGTGACCGTGGACTTGACCTCCGGGAACTCCAGGTCCATCGGGCCGAAGCCCTGGGGCCGCGACGGGCTCATGCTATCCCACTGCTCTTGTGTCAGGCTCAGGTGGAGCGTGTGCACCGTCGTCGGGGCAAAGAAGGTCGCCCCGGTCTGCCCCTGCGCCAGAGCAGGGGCCGCGACCAGCGCGATCAGCGAGGTAAGAGGATACAGAGTGTTCATGCCCGGCAGTCTAGCCCTGTATCCTGAAGAGATTATTAACAGATCAAGAGAAGTAGGGACGGAGCAGCGGGACAACAAGCACAAGGGGGCCAATTGTCAGGGCACAGCATAGCCGCAAATCCATGCCCGCTTCGTGCATCGCCCCGACGGAGACGGCGATCCCCAAGAGGAAGTATCCCAGGAGAATGGAGCGTGAGCGGGCGCTTAGACGCCGGGGAGCGAGCTGGCGAGCCAGTCGCTGATCGAACTCGGGCGAGAGAGTAGGGGCCACGGGTGTGGCCAGGGACTGGCGCAGGCGCTGGTCTAATTTCTCGGAGTCAGGCATCCTCATAACCTTTCTTTTCAAGGAGGGCACGCAGGGTGTGGCGTGCCCGGTGGAGATACGACTTGACGGTGTTCTGCGGGACGCCCAGAAACGTGGCGATCTCTGCGGTGCTATAGTCCATCCAGTAGTGCAGACGTAGAGCTGACTGGTAGACCTCAGGGAGGTGGACCATACACTCCGAGAGCACCTGATCCCGACCTAGGTCCTGCACCGTCTCAAGGGGGTCCCCGTCGGGTGCCGATACCTCGGTGAGGGTCTGGTAGCTAACATGCGGGGCACGGTACCGCACTCGGGCTTTGACATTGAGTGCTTGGTTGAAGGTAATCCGGTAGATCCAGGAGCTGAACTTCGCCTCGCGACGAAACGTGGGCAAGGAGTAGTGGACTCGCAAGAACACCTCTTGAGCTACCTCCTCGGCCTCTCCGATAAAGTTTGGCCCCAGGATCGAGACTGCCAGCTGAAAGACCCGTTCTCGGTAACGGTGGACGAGCTCCTGAAAGGCACGCGCGTCTTTCTGTTGACAGTAGCGGACAACAAGCTCTTCATCCGTACTATCAGTATCCATTATTGACACGAGAGCCGGCGGAGAAGGCGTAGAGAAGCCCGCCCCCGATAAAGGCCACGGGCAGGGGCGCGGGCCAGTAGGATCGCATCGAGGGGAGCAGCCAGAGGGTCAGCATCGCGCCGAGGCCGAAGCACAGAAGAACTACCCCGATGAGCAGGCCGGTGCGGTAGTCGGGTGGCCGGGCTGTCTTGACAAAGAGAGGCTCAATCGGTAGCTCAGGAAGGGGAATATCCTTCGCAATTGCGGCAAGACGCTCCTCATGCAAGATATCGATATAGCGCTGCCTCTCGCGGAACTTCAGGTAGTAGTAGCCCAGAAAAGCGGCG
Organism: Armatimonas rosea; assembly: GCF_014202505.1. Lineage (NCBI taxonomy): Bacteria > Bacillati > Armatimonadota > Armatimonadia > Armatimonadales > Armatimonadaceae > Armatimonas > Armatimonas rosea. The sequence goes on from NZ_JACHGW010000002.1 coordinate 1,471,850, forward strand.
GCAAGTGCCAGGACGATAATACCGTCCCCGATGCTGTGAGTTTGATCCATGGTTTTTGTTTCCTTATTTTTAAGACAAGGTGTCTGGTCAAACCGGTTGCAGGCTCAGATTCTCCCCCGTCGTTTTTTGTGAGGAGAAGGAAAAAGAGCGTTCCACGCGCAAACAAGCTCTATGCGTTCACGACTCTGGATGTGGGTTGCACCGCCGTTGGTGGCGGGCTCGCTCGCGCTGGCACAGAAGCCCCAGCCTGCACCAACCCCCACGACGATCTTCAAGGCCGACTGCCTTCCCTGCCATAGCGCTGCGGAGCGTGAGGGCGGGCTGAACCTAGAGGGGACTCTCACCCCGGCGCAGGCGAAGCGTATCCTGGAGCGGGTGCGCGGCGAGGGCGGAAAGCCGCAGATGCCGCCGACGGGAAAGCCGCTTCCCGCGCAGAAGCAAGCCGCGCTGGCCCGCTGGGAGAAGGGCCTGGCAGAGACCCGGCACTGGGCCTACGAGCCGGTCAAGCGCCCGCTGGAGCCGCCGGTCGAGGTGAGCGGGATCGATAGCTTTGTGAAGGCGCGGCTGGTCAATGAGAAGCTCGGCTTTGCGCCCCAGGCCGATAAAACAACCCTGATTCGGCGCGTGACACTGGACTTGACGGGGTTGCCGCCGACGCCTGCCGAGGTCGATGCCTTTCTCGCCGACACGCGCCAGGATGCCTACGCACGGCTCGTGGACCGCTTGCTGGCCAATCCCCACTACGGCGAGCGCATGGCCCTGCCCTGGCTAGATGCCGCGCGCTACGCCGACTCCAACGGCTTCCAGCAAGACGGCGACACGTTCCAGTATGTCTGGCGGGACTGGGTGGTGAAGGCCTTTAACAAGAACATGCCCTTTGACCAGTTCACCATTGAGCAGCTCGCGGGGGACCTGCTGCCGAGGGCGACTCAGGACCAGCAGATCGCAACGGGCTTCAACCGCTGTCACCTGCTCAACGGCGAGGGCGGCGCGATCCCCGAGGAGCAACGCAATGTGATTGTCTTCGACCGGGTGGATGTGACGGCGACGACATTTCTGGGGCTGACGATGGCCTGTGCCCAGTGCCACGACCACAAGTACGATCCCCTCAGCCAGAAAGACTACTACCGGTTCTTTGCCTACTTCAACAATGTCCCCGAGAGCGGGGTGCCGTCGGGGGGCGGCCAGTACCGGATCGCCGAGCCGTTTGTCACCGTGCCGGAGAGCGACGAGCAACGTAAGAAGCTCGACCAGCTCAACAAGATGCTCGACATCAGCAAGATGGAGCTCAAGGGGCTGGAGGCGGAGGCGAAACCAACCGCGGTCCCGGTGACTCTCTCGCCCTGGAAGCTGGCCGCCAGCCTCCCCGCCGCGAGCTTCGATGCGGCGTTTGACACTCTCAAGCCGCTCGGGGAGCTCACGGGGGGCGCAGAGCATCCCGAGTGGGCCGACGGCGCAGTGCAGTCCCTCCCCGACGGCGATAACACGGCGCACTATCTGGTACGCACGGTCACGGTGCCGCAGGCGACCACGCTCTTGCTCAGCCTGGGTAGCGACGATGCCATTAAGCTCTGGGTGAACGGGAGACAGGTGCTCTCGAAGAAGATCACGCGCGGGGCGCTGCCCGATCAGGAGCAGGTGGCGGTCACGCTATTGCCCGGAGCCAACATCCTGGTGCTCAAGATTGTCAATGGTGGGGGCGCATCGGGGTTCTACTTCAAGCCCGGCGCTCCGGTCTCTCCGGCACTGGCCGCGACCCGCGAGCGTGTGGCGTCGCTGACCAAGGAGCGCGATGCCCTCCAAGCGAGCCTCCCGCGGGTGATGGTGATGTCCGATGCCCGTCCGCGCAAGACCACCGTCCTGATCCGCGGCCAGTACCTCTCGCCAGGTGAGGAGGTCACCTGCGGCACACCTACCTACTTCCCCCAGCCGGTGGGCGGCAATCGCTTGGAGCTGGCCCGCTGGCTGGTGCGTCGTGAGAACCCGCTCACGGCGCGGGTCTTTGTCAACCGGCTCTGGCAGCAGTTCTTTGGGATTGGCTTGGTCAAGACCAGCGAGAACTTCGGCCTGCTCGGGGAGAAGCCCAGCCACCCGGAGCTCCTCGACTGGCTGGCGGCGGAGTTCATGGACTCGGGCTGGGATATCAAGCACCTCGTGCGGCTGATCGTCACCAGCCAGACCTATAAACAGTCGTCCAAAGTCTCTGCCGAGCTACGCAAGCGCGACCCGGAAAACCGCCTGCTCGCCCGTGGTGCCCGTTTTCGGCTACCATCGCTGATCCTGCGCGATCTGGCCCTGGCAAGCTCTGGCCTCCTCAACGATAAGATCGGGGGCAAGCCGGTCTACCCGTACCAGCCCAAGGGCATCTGGGACAGCCTCTCGATCACCAAGGAGCGCGACTTCTCCTATCCCCAGTCCACGGGGCGCGATCTCTACCGCCGCAGCCTCTACACCTTCTGGCGGCGCACGGTGGGGCCGGGCAATATGTTCGATGCCTCTTCGCGCCAGGCCTGTAAAGTGCGCGCCTCGCTCACCAGCACCCCGCTTCACGCCCTCACCACCCTCAACGACATCACCTGGGTCGAGGCCAGCCGCGTGCTTGCGGAGAAGCTGATGCTGGAGTCGGCCAACCCCAACCAGCGCCTCACGTCCGCCTTCCGCCGCATCTGCGCCCGGCGGCCGTCGGCGCGGGAGCTGGACATCCTGCGCAGCAGCTACGAGCGCACCCGAGTCGCCTACGAGCTAGACCCCGAGCAAGCGACTGCCTTTCTGTCGATGGGGGAGAGCAAGCGCAATCCCAACCTCGCTCTCGCCGAGCACGCGGCGCTCTCTCAAGTCTGTCTGTCGATCTTTAATCTGGATGAGGCACTGACGAAAGAATGACCTCCCCCGCCTTCGCACCACTCAGGCACCCCCTCCGGCTCCGCGAAGGGGGGCGTTTTGGTGACGAAACTCACGGCGCGTTTTACCCTCTTCGCGAAGCCGGAGAGGGTCGCGCTCTAAGGCGCGGGGAGAGGCAAGCCGGAGAGGGTCGCCGTCTCAGCGGCGGGGAGAGGTTTGCTTGGCGTCTCGTGTCGGGCTGGGCCAAGCCCGCGAGCCTGCCGATCAAGAACGGGCACGGGCTGGTCTTTGATAAGAGCGGCTATCTCTACCTGCTCACGGACCATGCCGATGCCAACCTACTGGTCTTCGACCCGGCGACGGGCCGCGTGGTGCACCAGAAGAATCTCGGGCTCACCGGCGGACACGGGCTCTCGATTGTTGAGGAGAGCCAGCGCCAGGTGCTCTATTTGACCTGCCTCAACACACACCGGGTGCTCAAGACCACGCTTCAAGGCGAGGTGCTCGCCGAGTGGGGCTGGCCCAAGGAGACGGGCAAGTACAAGAGCGCCGACGAGTACAAGCCGTCGTGGACGCTTCATCTACCGGATGGCTCGTTCTGCGTCTTGGATGGCTATGGCAAGGACTACATCATCCGCTACGACGCCAATGGAAACTACGCCGGCTACTTCGGTGGCAACGAGGGCGGGATTCCACACTGGGGGCCGCACGGTGGCTATGTCGATAAAGGCACGCTTCTGATCGCCATGAGCGACCAGCGCTCCATCGCCCGCTGGAGCCGCGACGGCAAGAAGCTGGCGGAGTGGTCCCTCCCCGGCTCCGACCCGCGCATGCTGCGTCCCTGGGGGAAATTGTGGATTGTCGGGCACCTGGGCGGCAAGTGGCCGCAGGACCGCAACGTCCCCGGCTACGTCTCCGTGCTGGATAGCAACTTCAAAGTCGTCGCCAATATCGGCGGCACCAAGCCCGAGTACGATAGAAGCGGCAAGCTCACGCCCATGGAGACCCTCCCCGACACCCCGTTCCGCCGCCCCCACGATGCCATTGTCGGCCCCGACGGCAGCCTCTATGTCGGGCAGTTCGACTCTGGCGATCAGCCACTTTTGAAGTTGGAGAGGATATAGCCGCCCAATGGAATTAGGCGTCGACAGTGGCTTCGTTCCTCAGCCGCAAAGCCCGTGCCGGGCTGGGGATAATTTTGTTAGCCCGGCACGGGCTTTGCGGCACTTCGTGCCACTGCAGACGCCGGTTTTCAACCGGCGGGAGCGAACGATATGAACCCGGAATTTGAACGCGATCTCGGCATCACCCGCCGACAGTTTTTTGGTAAGAGCGCCACCGGAATCGGCATGGCCGCGCTCGCAAGCCTGCTCGGCGAAGAAACCGTCCACGCCCACTCCCCCTTCGCGAAGCCGGAGGGGGTCGGCGGTGGTGCCGCCGGGGGGAGGCTAGACGCGGGGGGCAACGCCAAAGCCAAGCGTGTGGTCGTCCTCTGGCAGGGCGGTGCACCCTCGCACGTCGATCTTTTCGACTACAAGCCAGGGCTGGAGAAGCTGCGCGGCACCGATGTGCCGGACTCGGTGCGCAAGGGGACACGCCTCTCGACCATGACCAGCGGGCTCAAGAAGTTCCCCGTCCTGCCGTCGATCAAGCCCTTCAAGGCCTACGGCAAGTCCGGGATGATGCTCTCGGAGCTGCTGCCGCATATCGGGTCGCTCGCCGACGATATCTGCCTGATCCACTCCATGCACACCGAGGCGGTGAACCATGCGCCCGGCGTGACCTTCCTGCTCACCGGCTCTCAGATTCCCGGGCGGCCCAGCATGGGCGCGTGGGCGACCTACGGCCTAGGGAGCATGAGCAAGGACCTGCCCGCCTTTGTGGTCATGACCTCCACCGACACCGGGCGCACCTGCGGCCAGCTCTTCTACGACTACTACTGGGGCAGCGGTTTTCTGCCGTCCAAGTTCCAGGGCGTCCGCTTCCGGAGCGAGGGCGAGCCGGTGCTCTACCTCAAAAACCCCGACGGCCTCCCCGACGGGCTGCGGCGCAAGCAGCTCGACGATATCGGGGCGCTCAATGCCCAGCATTTAAGCGAGTACGGCGACCCAGAGATCGAGACCCGCATCTCCCAGTACGAGCTTGCCTACAAGATGCAGGCATCGGTGCCGGACTTGCTGGCGATCGAGAAGGAGCCCGCCCATATCCTGGAGCGCTACGGGAAAGATGTCCACCGACCCGGCAGCTACGCGAGAAACTGCCTGCTGGCGCGTCGGCTCTTGGAGCGCGGGGTTCGCTTTGTCCAGCTCATGCACTCGGGCTGGGACCAGCACGGCAACCTCCCCACCCAGCTCGCCGAGCAGTGCCGCGACACCGATCAGTCATCGGCGGCACTGATCCTAGACCTGAAAGAGCGCGGCCTGCTCGACGACACCATCGTCCTCTGGGCCAGTGAGTTTGGGCGCACTCCGTTCGTGCAGGGCGACATGACCAAGGCTGCCTACGGCCGCGATCACCTCGGCTCGGTCTACAGTATGTGGGCGTGTGGCGGCGGCTTCAAAGGCGGCTATGTCCACGGTGCCAGCGATGACTTCGCCTACAACCCCGTCAAAGACCCCATGGACGGTCACGATCTCCAAGCCACTATTCTGCACCAGCTCGGAATCGACCACACCAAGCTCACCTACCGCTTCCAGGGACGCGATTTCCGCCTGACAGATGTCTTTGGCACTGTCCAGAAGAAGCTGATTGTGTAGCCGGGGGATGGCCAGGGATTGGAAATCCCCGCCTCCCAGAAAGAGCGCCCCGTGGGCGCGGGAATCTGTCGCGCTCTCTGCGTCCTCGGGACGCTCTCTCTCTTCTGCCGGGGATTTCCAACCCCCGGCCAATCCCCGGCGCAGGGTACAATTGTTTCCATGAAACGCTTCTCACTCTCCCTGGCGCTGACACTTGCGCTGGGCTCGCTTGCCTCGGCGCAGACCTTCTCGCCGGACTCTGTCAAGAACCACGTGGCTTACTTGGCCTCCGATGCGCTCGCAGGGCGTGGCTCGGGGACGCGCGGGAACGAGGCGGCGGCGAAGTATATCGCGGAGCAGTTTAAGAAAGCGGGGCTGAAGCCGGCGGGGACCAAGGGGTATCTCCAGCCGTTTGCGTTCCCAGCAGGGGTCGCGCAGGGGAGCAAGAACCGGCTCCAGGTGAGTGGCTTTGGACGCTACGCCGCCGGGCAGACCTTTGAGCCGTCGCCGCTCTCCACCACCGGCGAGGTCAGCGGCGCGCTGGTCTTTGTGGGCGAGGGGGTGGAGTACTCTCAGGACGTGAAGGGCAAGATCGCGGTCGCCTTCTCCGGGGGCGAGGGCGGGGTTCGCAAGAAGGCCGTGGTCGCACGGGACAAGGGAGCGCTGGGGCTGATTGTCGCCTCCGCCGACGATGCGGCCCTGCGCTTTGAAGAGGGCGATGGCACCGATGCCGGCCTACCCATCGCGATTGTGCGCAAGAGCGTGATCGAGGCATGGAAGGCCAAGGGCGGGACCCTCACCGCGACCCTCCAGACCGAGGTGAAGAAGCAGACCAAGACCAGCGCCAATATCCTCGGGCTCCTGGAAGGCTCGGATCCGGCGCTCAAGGGTGAGGTGCTGGTGATCGGGGCGCACATGGACCACTTAGGCATGGGCGGAACGCACTCACTGGCGGAGAGCAAGGCACCGGCGATCCACCACGGCGCCGACGATAACGCGTCGGGGACGGCGGGGGTTCTGGAGCTGGCGGCGTACTTTGCCAAGAATCCTCCCAAGCGCTCGATCCTGTTTATGTGCTTCTCCGGTGAGGAGCTAGGCCTGCTGGGGAGCGCGCACTATGTCAAGAACCCCACCGTGCCGCTCGATAAGACCGTCGCGATGGTCAACATGGACATGATCGGGCGGCTGGACCAAGATAAGCTGATCGCGGTGGGCAGTGGGACGTCGCCGGAGTGGAACCCGCTTTTGGATCGTCTCAATGCCGAGTCCAAGTTCACCCTCGCCCGCTCCGAGTCTGGGTTTGGCTCCAGCGACCAGCAGTCGTTCTACAATGCCAAGATTCCGGTCTTGTTCTTCTTCACCGGCCTGCACGGCGACTACCACCGCCCCAGCGACACCGCCGATAAGATCAACTACGCCGGTGAGGCAAAGGTGCTGGCCCTCGTCGCCCGTGCCGCCCAAGCCATCGCCGATGCCCCGACCCGTCCTGGCTTCACCCAGATCGCGGTGGTGCAGGAGCAGCCCGCCCGCTTCCGTGTCTCGCTGGGCTCGATCCCCGCCTACAGCTACGAGGGCGAGGGCGTCCAGCTGGATGGGGTCCGGCCCGGCTCACCCGCGGAGAAGGCCGGCCTGCAGAAGGGCGACATCATGATCAAGTTTGGCGAGCGGACCATCAAGAATGTCCAGGAGTACACCCTGGCCCTAGGCGAGCACAAGCCCGGCGATGTGGTGGAGATCGTCGTCAAGCGCGGCGAGCAGACCCTGACGCTAAAGGCAACCCTCGCGGCATCGAGCCGGTAGGTCACTCACAATGGATCAAGTTCGCCCGTGGCTCTATGTCGGCAAGCTCGCTGAGACCCTGGACTACACACGGCTCTTGACACACCGAATTGAGGCCATGCTCCAGCTCGCCGCGGAGGTCAAGCAACCGGGGATTGCCCAGCTCTATCTCAATGTCGACGATGGCAAGCCCCTGCCACCCGGTGCGCTAGAGAAAGGGGTGGCGTTTGTGCGGGAGCACCTGGCTCAGCACGAGACCGTCCTGATCGCTTGCGGTGCGGGTATGAGCCGCGCCCCCACGTTTGCGATCGCGGTGCTCTGTGAGGAAGAGGGGATCGGGCTCTTGGAGGCCTACGCCGCCGTCGTCGCGGTCCGGGGAATCGCCATGCCGCACCGTGCGCTCTGGAGATCGCTCTGTGAGTGGCGCGGCGAGGATGTCCCCTACGACGAAGTGCTGCGGCTCTGGAAAGAGGCGGGGGGAATCAACTATCTTTGATCCCCCCGTTCTGATCGGGGGGACTACGGAGCCAGCTCCACGAGGACCATGCCGTGCTCGACACGGTCTTTCTTGCCGACATGAACCGCGGTGACCGTCCCCGCAAACGGCGCTTCAAGTGTCGCCAGCACCTTCATTGCCTCGACAATCGCGAGTGGCTGGTAGGCCTCCACGGTATCGCCGACCTGAACCAGCACCTCGGCGACCACACCGGTCATCGGGGCGGTGAGGCTCCCGGATCTCTTCGCCGCACGCTGCCGTCGCCCTGGGGTGGCGGGCGTGAGCACAAAGCTCCGTCCCTGCCAGCTGAGCCAGACCCGGCCCTGGGTATCGCGGGCGGCGGGGACGACCGTGCTGCGCCCTGCGTGCTGCACCTCGATATCGCCACTGGGGAGCAGGCGGGCGGTGGAGTCGGGGCCAAGAGGGGGGAGAGCGAGCTCTTGGTCGTTGTAGAGCCAGGTTGTCATGCGACTGCCTCCGCGAGGAGCGTGTCCAGCTCCGTGTCGCTCAGGGCGGCGAACTGCTTGAGAAAGGCGTCGCGCTCCTTGCGGTACTCGATCCCACGCTCTCGGCGCATCTTTGCCTGAATAAAGCGCGCTTTATCGTCACGGGTGCGGCAGACCAGCCGAGGGACCGCACGCGGGCGTGGGTTCTCGACCTTGTCCAGCGCCACAAACGTGAAGTGGCAGGTATTGGTGTGGCGGGTCGCGCCGGTGGGGATGTCCTCGGCGTGGAGCGTGATCTCGATCTCCATCGAGGTCCGCCCGACATAGACCACCCGCGCCGCGATATGCAGCAGCTCGCCCACATAGACCGGCTCGTGGAAGTCGATACGGTCCACGGCGGCGGTCACCGCGACCCCGCCACAGTAGCGCGCCGCACAGACATAGGCGATCTCATCGACCAGCTTCATCACCTGGCCGCCGTGGACATTGCCGAAGTGGTTGGCATCGCTGGCGTTCATGAAGATCGCGCTCCGCACCTCGGTCTCGTCGGCGTACTTAAACTCAGTCATCTACTTTGTGTTTCTCCAGTGGTCGGTGGCGAGCCAGCCGGTTTGGCGCGGTTTCTCTGCAGCCCGCGAGGGCGGGGGCTGGCCCAGTGCGCTCAGAGCGAGCAGGATCTCGTCGGGGATAGTGGCGTTGGGTCTCCAGCCGGTGAAGCGCTCGGTGAGGAAGCCTGTGTGGAGCTCGCCCGCGACAAAGGCGGGGTCGGCGAGGACGGCGCGTAGGTACTCGAGGTTGGTGGTGACTCCCAGCACGACAAAGCTTGCCAGCGCCTGATCCAGCCGCGCGAGGGCCGTGGCGCGGTCCGGGCCGGAGGCGATCACCTTGGCGAGCATGGGGTCGTAGAAGGGGGGGACCTCCATCCCCTCGGTGTAGCCCGAGTCGACACGAATCCCCGGCCCGCTCGGCTCGCGCCAGCGCAGGAGGGTTCCCAGCGACGGCAAGAAGCCCGTGGCGGGGTCCTCGGCGTAGACCCGTGCCTCGATACAGTGGCCCCGGGAGACGAGCTCATCTTGGGTGAGCGGGAGCGGCTTGCCCTGCGCGACCGCGAGCTGCCAGGCCACCAGGTCGGTGCCGGTGATACTCTCGGTGACCGGGTGCTCGACCTGGAGGCGGGTATTGACCTCCAGAAAGTAAAACGCCTCGCCCGAGACCAGAAACTCGACCGTCCCCGCCCCGATATAGCCCGCCGCCTTCCCCGCGAGCACGGCGGCCTCGGCCATGCGTGCCCGGAGAGCGGGCGTGAGCGCGGGTGAGGGGGACTCCTCTAGGATTTTCTGGTGGCGCCGCTGGATACTGCACTCGCGCTCGAAGAGCTGGACCACATTGCCGTGGGTATCGCCAAAGATCTGAAACTCGATGTGCCGGGGGCGCAGGACATATTTTTCTAGTAGCACACGGGAGTCGCCAAAGGCTGCCTGGGCCTCGCGCCGCGCCTCGGTGAGCTGGGGGAGAAAATCGGCGAGGTGGTCCACGCGCCGCATCCCGCGCCCGCCGCCCCCCGCCGATGCCTTGATGAGCAGGGGCGTGCCGATCCGCGCCGCCTCCCGCTCTAGAACCTCGTCGCGCTGGTCGTCGCCGTTGTACCCCGGCACGCACGGCACGCCCGCGGCCTGCATCGTGTTCTTAGCCCCGATCTTATCGCCCAGCGCACGGATGACACTGCCGGGCGGCCCCACAAACGTGAGCCCCGCGGCGGCGCACGCATCGGCGAAGGCCGCGTTCTCCGAGAGAAAGCCGTAGCCGGGGTGGATCGCATCGGCCTGGAGGGTCTTGGCGGCAGCGAGAACGGCATCGGTGCGCAGGTAGCTCTCGTGGGCGGGGCCGGGCCCCAGGCACACAAAGGCATCGGCGAGGTGAACCGCCGGCGAGTCGCGGTCGGCGTCGGAGGTGACCACGACCGGGGAGATGCCCTGCTCCCGACACGCGCGGATAATCCGCACGGCGATCTCCCCGCGATTGGCAATCAGCAGTCGTTGCATGATACGGCGATTGTACCCAACTATCTCTCGCCGCCGAACTCAGGTATCATCTGGGGCATGATGCGTGATGAGACAGAGAGCTGGCGGGTTGTGGAGGCGGCGACCGGCCGCGGGCTACGCTGGCGAGACCTTGCGGGGCGACTTGCCCAGGCCAATGCAGTCTTTGTGGGGGAGCAGCACGACGACCCCGAGACCCACAAGCTAGAGGCGCGCCTCTTTGCGGAGCTGCACCGGAAAGTGGGGCCGCGGCTCGCGCTGGCGATGGAGATGATCGAGCGCGACGGCCAAGCGGGCCTTGAGGATTATCTGGCGGGCAGGCTCGACGAAGCGGCGTTTACCAAGGCCGTGACTCTCTGGAAGACCTACCCGACCGACTACCGCGCGATGGTGGAGTACGCCAAGGCCAACAAGCTCGCGGTCTATGGCTCCAACGCGCCCAATAAGTTCGTGCGAATCGTCGGCCAGAAGGGCCTCGCCGGGCTGGAGAGCCTCTCGCCCGCCGACCGTGGCCTGGTCGCCGCTGCGGTCACGGCCCCCATGGGCGATTCCTACCAGAAGAAGTTCTTCGCGACCATGACGGGGATGGGCGCAAGCCATGGGCCGGGAATGGACGACGCCATGCTACGGCGCATCTACGAGGCCCAGTGCCTGCGCGATGACACCATGGCGGAGACGATTGTAAAGGCGCTGGACAAGGGACACGTGGTCTACCATGTCAATGGCAGCTTCCACTCCGACGGTGGCATGGGAACCGCGGCGCGCACGCTCTTCAAGCGCCCGCTGGGAACCCGGCTCGCACTGGTCAAGGCCGTCCCGGTCCCCGATGTGCGCAAGGCCGATCCCAGCGAGCTCAAGACCGAGGCCGACTGGCTGGTCTTTGTGCCTGCTCCGCCGGGTAAGAAATAAGAATAAGAGCGCCGTTTCCTGGTAACACTGCAGGTAGCCTAAAACATCCTCCTGCCAACGATACCAGAAATGGTCAATCGGTTTCCGCTCAGTTCTGCATCGGGGACGTGCCCGCTGCCTGGTGTCGATGAAGACAAAGGGAGCGGGCTCTTGTCGTTGCCCTGCTTTGTGTGCCTGCCTCGGCTGACACAGCATCAGATAGGGTTCTGGATGCTCGTGGCGCAGGCAGTGGGGACTCTGGCGCTGTTCCTACTCCGCCCCGTCAGCCCTGTGCTGGCTGCGGTTCCCCTCTGGCTGGCGATCACGGCGCTGGCGGTAAATGCCCTGCTCCCGTTTGCCTACCGTAGCGGCGTAAAGCACATTCGGATGGTGGCGACCATGACCTACACGCTCCTGGTGAGTCTGGCGATCCCGGAGCCGTACGTAACCCAGCATGTCTGCGTTGCGCTTCCCTTACCTATCCTGGTGGCGATGGTGCTCCGGGGGACCTGCTGCATGACGGTCGGGGTGTTGCTGGAGTACCTGGTGCTCTTGCTCCGCTCTCATGCCAGTGGGGTCTACCTGCGTCCGGAGTCGCTGGTGATGGTCGCCATGATCAATGGGGGGCTCATTCTCGCACGAACCAGCATGGACCTGGCGCTTCGTGATGCCCAGGAGCAAAAGCGGCATGCGGAGGCACGCACCGCCGAGGTTCAGGCGGCCTACGGGGAGACGATCTCTGGCTGGTCGCGGGCGCTGGAGCTGCGCGACTCCGAGACCCAGGGACATAGCCAGAGGGTGACCGCGCTGACGCTCCAGCTCGCCAAGGAGCTACACATCCCCGAGGAGCAGTGGGAGGCGCTGCGCTGGGGTGCCCTGCTCCACGATATCGGCAAGATGGGGGTCCCCGATGAGGTCCTGCGCAAGCCGGGGGCACTCACGCCTGAGGAGCGCTTGATTATCGAGGAGCACCCCAGGATCGCCTACGAGCTCCTCAGACCTATCTCCTTCCTCAAAGACGCGCTCGTGATTCCCTACTGCCACCACGAGCGCTGGGATGGCAAGGGGTACCCACAAGGGCTTGCGGGAGAGAACATTCCTCTGGCTGCCCGCCTCTTCTCCATTGTCGATGTCTGGGATGCGCTCACCAGCGACCGGTCGTACCGGAAGGCGTGGAGTGTCGAGAAGTCCCGTGCCTACCTGGAGGAGCAGGCGGGGTGCGCCTTCGACCCCGCCCTTGTTCAGGCATTCTGTCGCATGCTCGCAGCGCAGCGCTAGCGGCTAGCGTCCCCCCAACCCTGTCAGGCTCACGCCCTCGATAAAGTAGCGCTGGGTGAAGAAGAAGAGCACAATGATCGGCATCACCACCATGGTCGAAGCGGCCATAAGCAGGCCGGGCTCGCCGCCGTGCTGCTGCTGGTAGAGCTGGAGCCCGTAGGCCAGCGGCATGTGCTCGGGGGAGCTGAGGTAGATCAGCGGCCCCTGGAAGTTGTTCCACGCGCCCATCACCGCCATGATCGCAATCGCCGCCAGGGCGGGCTTCACTTGGGGGAGCATCACGCGCCAGTAGACCCCAAACGGCCCACAGCCGTCGATCTTGGCCGCGTCTTCCAGCTCGCCGGGGATGGAGAGGAAGAACTGGCGCAGCATGAAGATATTAAATGCCGAGCCAAAGAAAGCGGGCACCCAGAGCGGCTTGAGTGTGTCGATCCAGCCCAGGCTCCGGAAGATCAGGAACTGCGGCATGAGGGTCACCGCCCCCGGCACCATCATGGTCGCGAGCAAGACCCCAAAGAGGATATTGCGTCCCGGCCACGAGAGGCGCGCAAAGGAGTAGGCCACCATCGACGATGCCAGGAGCGTCCCGAGGACACTCATCATGGTCAGGAAGAGCGTGTTGCCGAGAAACGTCAGGCCGTAGTGCGTGTCGGGGGGGAGGTAGGCGAGCGCCTCGGCGTAGTTGTCCCACTTGGGGGCGATATGCCGCACCTTGGTCAGCTCGGCGCGGGTGAGGGTGGTCTGTGTGCCGCTCGGGTCGGGGGCGGTCTCACTGAGCATGGGCTGGGTCTTGATGCGCCCATCGGGGAGCTCTTCGACCTCCGCGACCAGCGTGCCGTTCGCTAGCTTCGAGAGCTTGGCCGGCTTGCCATCGGGCTGCTTGAGCGCATCGATTGTCTTCTGCTGGGTCGGAATCCAGACCGGCGGAAAGACCGCTTGCTCGTCGTCGGCCTTGAGCGACGTCGACAGGAGCCAGGCAAAGGGCACCATGAACATAAACGAGCCGATCAGCAGTGCCAGGTGGGTTGCGGAGAGGCGCGTGAGCTCGCTGGCGTGGCTGGCGTTGCGGGTCAGCGCCCGGAGCCAGCGTGCGCTTCCCAGCGCCACCACAATCGCAAAGCCGAGCGAGAGCGGTGCAAAGCGTAGCCCGAGAGTGACTCCGAGCATCGCCACCAGCACCGCCGCGGTGACCGTCGCCGCCGCCAAGTTGCGCACACGCACCGCCGCAACAATGACGCTGATGCCGTAGATTAGCCCCACGATCAGGGCGATAATGGCCAGAAGCCAGAGAAATGCGTTCATGAAACAATGCCTCGTGCCAGGGATTGGAAATCCCCGTCTACGGAGTTAGGGAGCGTCCCGAGGACGCACAGACAAGGAGCGGCGTGCGCGTCCACGGGACGCTCTTGTCGGGGAGGCGGGTAATTCATTGCCCGGCGACTCATTTCTTATCCACCTCGTAGTGCACCCAGTACTTCTGGAGGCGCCACTGGACCAGCGTCAGGCAGAGGATAATCACAAAGATCACCCAGGCGATCGCGCTGGCGTAGCCCATCTTGAAGTAGCGGAACGCATTGTTGAAGAGGTAGAGAACCGGCACCAGAAGCGAGTCGAGCGGCCCCGTGCCGCCGTCGCCGCCCCCGATCACGTAGACCCGGTCGAACTCTTGGAGCGCGCCAATCGTGCCCATGATCAGGTTGAAGAAGATATAGGGCGAGAGCAGCGGCAGGGTGACATTGCGGAAGCGCTGCCAGACATTGGCACCGTCGATGAGTGCCGCTTCATTGAGGCTCTGCGGCACGCCTTGTAGGCCCGCGAGCCAGAGGATCATCCCCCCGCCCGCGCCCCAGAGGCCCTGGACAATCAGGCCGGGCTTGGCCCACTCCGGAACCCCGAACCAGCCGGGAGGGGCGATCCCAAACCAGGCCGTGAGGGTCTCTTTCCAGAGCGCATTGAGCAGGCCCTTGTTGGGGTCGCCCGCCAGCAGCCAGACCCAGAGCACCGCGCTTGCGATGGCGGGGACGATACTGGGGATGTAGAAGGCGGTGCGGTAGAAGTTCATCCCCTTGACTTTTTGGTTGAGCAGCAGCGCGATCGCCAGGCCCGTCACCATGCCGAGGGGAATCCCAAAGACCGAGAGGTAGGTCGCATTGCCAATCGCCTTGCCCAGCAGCTCACGGTCGTCGGTGAAGAGCTCCTTGAAGTTGCCCACCCCGACCGCGCGCGCGGGATGGAGGACATCGTAGTCCGTGAAGGCCAGCATCAGCGACGTGAGGATCGGGCCGAGGGTGAAGACCAAGAAACCCAGAATCCAGGGTGCGGCCATGAGCCAGCCGGCGAGCGCCTCTTGCTTGGCCATGCGGCTCTTGCCCACTTGCTGCTGCCCACGCCACGCGCCGTAGCCCAGCCCGAGGAGTCCTAGGATGGAGAGAACGACGACAGGCGGGGTCCAGTTAAACAGCGGCAGGCTCTCGCGGGCGAAGGACTTATCGAGCTCTTTCTGCACCAGGGATTGCTGCTCTTGGAGGGAGGCCTCGGGGGCTTGGGCACCCTGGCAAGCGCGCTCCATCGCCCGGACATGCGCGTCCCAGAGCTTCTGCCCGATAAAGGTCACCGGGCGGTAGCGGGCGTGGGGGAGCATGTCGATATAGGCCTTGAGGGCGGTCTGGAGGCGCGCGCTCTCGGGGGAGAACTCGCGGAACATCATGGCATTGACCGCTTTATTGGCCGAGAGCCGGAAGACATAGGGCCGCCCGATCTTCTCGTTGTACTCTTTCTGCGCCTGATTGTAGATGCGGTAGCCCTCGATACTGGAGAGGAATTGGATAAACTTCCAGGCCTCTTTGGGGTGCTGCGTGCCCTTGGGAATCGCCAGGGAGAAGCCACCGGTCCAGGTGATGTGGTCGTCCTTGTCGTTGGCGAAGCGGCCGGTGTGCGCGATGCGCTCTTTCGGCGAGGGCGGCGGGGCGATCGCAAAGTCTAGGTCGGGGGCGTAGCGTGCGACATTGCCCAGCATCCAGTCCCCGTTGATCACCATCGCTACCTTGCCGGTGAAGAACGGGTCGAGCTCACCGCTCTGGAAGCCGGACTGGTAGACATTGACCTTATCGTAGCCCCCGAGATCGTCGTAGAGCTGCTTCATGAAGGTCATCGCCGTGACATTCTCGGGCGCGGCCAGGGTGCAGGTCTTGCCATCGGGGCTCATGAAGCTCCCGCCGTTCATCCAGGAGTAGATATAGAACCAGGAGTTGCCGAAGTTGGGGATAAAGCCAATCGATGCGTAGGTCTTGTCCGCATTGACTTTGGTGAGCTTCTTGGCGTAGTCCCGGAGCTCGTCCCAGGTCTTGGGCGGGCGGTCCGGGTCGAGGCCGGCCTCGCGGAAGAGTTTGCGGTTGTACATCAGCATGCGGTCGTCGATCCCGGTCGGGATGGCGTAGACCTTGCCTTGGTAGAGCGCCTCGTTCCAGGCGGCGGGGTAGTAGTTCTCCGCCTTGACGGGCTCGGGGCCGGTCTCGGTGGCGAGGAACTCATCGAGGGGCATGAAGGTTCCGCGGCTCGCCCAGTCCCCGATCGTGAAGCGGTCCTGGGAGATCACATCCGGGGGGACGCCGCCGACAATGGCGGTCATGAGCTTCTGCGGGTTCATGTTTCCCGCGCCCATCGAGAGGTTCGAGACCGTAATCTCGGGGTTGCGCTTCTCAAACTCAGCGATCTGGGCATCGAGCCCGGCGGTTTCCTTGCCGGACTGCAAGCCCCAGACCACGAGCTTGATCTTCTTCTGTGCCAGCGATGGCGTCACCAGGGACAGAGCAGCCAGCAGCGCCGCACCTGTGCGGGAGAGGGAGGAGAGAGCCTTCATCGCGGGCATTGTACCGTATTTTTATAAACGAGAAGCAAGTTCCCCCCAAGCGGTTGGGGGATCAGGAGGGAGCACTGAGGGGGGCTGGAGCTGTTTTTGCCACCAGCCGGTATCGCGCCAAGCGCCTGCTTTGAAGCCGACATTGCGGTAGGTGCCGATGGGGACGAAGCCCAGAGACTCGTGGAGGCCTACACTGGGAGCGTTGGGGAGGGTGATTCCCGCGAAGGCTTGGTAGAAGCCCTGGCGGACAAGAAGGGCAAAGAGCTCGGTGTAGAGCGCACGCCCGACTCCCTGTCGCTGGTGAAACGGAGCCACATAGACACTCACGTCCACCGACCAGCGGTAGGCCAAGCGCTCACGGTGGGGGCTGGCGTAGGCATAGCCCACAATCCGCCCACTCTCCTCCGCAACGAGCCAAGGGAAAAACAGCAGCGTGGCGCTGATCCGCTGGGCGAGCTGCTCGACCGTGGGCGGCTCAAGCTCAAAGGAGATGGTCGTACCCGTGACATAGGGCGCGTAGATCGCCTGAACTTGCGCGGCATCGGCGGGGGTGGCGAGGCGTAGCGTGATTGGCATCTTAGTGGCTCTGGAAGAAGGCGATGCTCCGGGTGACCTCTTGGTCGAAGGCGCTGAAGTGGTCGCCGGGGACCGCAACTGCCTCGACATCGAGCTTCTTGGTCTTGGCGAGCTCGGCGGTGCGCTGGCTCATGCCCGCAAAGAGGCGCTCTTGCGTGCCGTAGTAGATGCGGGTGGGGCACTGGAAGCTGGTGGCGAAGGCGATAGGGGAGCGGAGCTCGAACTCGCGCTTGTTCTTGGGGTCGAAGGGGATCAGCTCCTCCTGGCCTTGTGACCAAGCAATCGCATCGCACGCCCCGGAGAAGCCCGCGGCGGCACGGAAGCGGTTGGAGCTCAGCGCCGCCAGAAGCGCGAGCGTCCCCCCGACACTGTGGCCCGCGACATAGAGATGGGTCTTGTCCACGTAGGGGAGCGCGGCCAGGGTCTCGGCGGCGGCTAGGACATCGGAGAGCTCGTCGTAGAAGAGCGAGTAGGCACCGGGCTGGCCGTTCTCGCCACGGAGCATGGGGGTCATGACGACATAGCCCGCATCCCGGTAGGCCTGGCTGGCCTCCCAGTCCGAGCCGTCCATCGCAAAGCCGCCGTGGAGAAAGAGCACTGCGGGGCGCTTCTTGCCATCGCGGGGCACCGGCCCGACCAGCGCCTTGAGCGGGAGCGCCTTGGAGTAGCCCACGAGGGTGGCATCGGCAGGGAGCGCAAAGGCCTGTGCTGGCTGGGGCGCGGGGCCTTTCTGGAGTAGGGTGGTCTTAAACTGGTTTCGGGCAGTGCGGTAGTCCTGCGCTTGAAGCTCTAGCCCCGGCGACTCGCGGCGGGAGGCACACCCCGAGAGAGCAAGAAACAAGAGAAGTCCGGCGGTAAGCGGCGAGCGAGCGTCCATGCGGCATTTTACCGCTTGAGGAGCGTATCGTACAGGGCAAGGTCCGAGGCGAGGAAGCAGCAGAAGATCACGTCGTCGAGGGTGCTCCCAAACTCCCGGACGGTGGCGATGGCGATTTGCGCGGCTTGCTCGGGCGGGTAGCCGTAGATACCGGTGCTGATGCAGGGGAAGGCAATCGTCTTGAGATTCTTCTCCGTGGCGAGCTCCAGGCTACGTCGGTAGCACGATGCCAGCTTTTCGGGCTCGCCGCTCGTGCCGCCGCGCCAGACCGGGCCGACCGTGTGAATGATGAAGCGCGCAGGCAGATTGTAGCCACGGGTGAGCTTGGCCTCGCCGGTCTTGCAGCCGCCCAGTAGTCGGCACTCGTGGAGCAGCTCGGGGCCGGCGGCGCGGTGGATCGCGCCATCGACCCCACCACCCCCCAAGAGCGACGAGTTCGCGGCATTGACGATGGCATCGATCTCTAGCTTCGTGATATCGCCCTGGAGGGTTTTTAGTGTCTTCATGACGCATATTCTATCACCGGAAGGTCACCAGCTGCACGGTGTAGGCTCCGATACTGGCGCTCAGGGACCCCACGGAGCGGCTGGTCACCGCGCTGGGTGAGCTATCGCTGGCTTCGTAGAGGGTGCCACTGCCGCTACGGCTCAGGGTCCAGGTGGTCGCTGTGGCGGTGGGGTTGACGATCAAGACAGCACACTCGCCGCTGGAGTCTTTGCCCGCAAAGACGGTGAGCCCAGTCCCCGAGGCGGCGGAGCACGCCAAGCGTGTGGTGTGGGTGGAGAGCTTCTGCCAGAGCGCGAAGGCCAGCGCGGGGACCTTGGGGGTGCCATTGGCGTAGTAGATCCCGTAGAAGCTGGGGAGGCTCATCGACGGGTCCGGGCCTTTATAGTAGGTCGAGAGGCGGACATCCGCGTTTTGCAGGGCGACCCAGCAGGCGCTCAGCAGCGCTGCCCCCTTGCCACCGGTCCGGTAGGTCGCATCGGCGTTGGCCTCGGTGTTGCTGGCGTTCCACTCGGTGATGTGCAGCTCCGTGGTGCTCATCCCATGGCTGTTGAGGGCACTGCGGTAGAAGTTCGCGGCCTGGGTGTAGAGGCTGGCGCTCGTGCCGTAGACATGGAAGGAGAGAAAGTCCGGGTTGAGGTGCTCGGCCTGGAGCCGGTCGAGAAACTGGGTGACAAAGGCCTGACCCGTGGACGAGCTGTAGCCATTGTCGGCGAAGCCGGGGCCGCCGATCTTCAGGTCGGGGAAGGCGGCGCGCAGGGCCTTGTAGGTATCCACATAGAGCTGGATAAAGGCCTCGGGGGTGTCGCTCCAGAAGACATGCTGGTTGGGCTCGTTCCATATCTCGACATAGCGCACGGGCTTGCTCCAGCGCGTGTCGCGGAAGTGTCGGACAATCTCCACAAAGGCCTTGACCACATTGGCCTCGTTGGCGATCGCCATGGAGTTCACCGAACTATTTCCCAGTCGTAGGTAGACCTCAGCGCCGCAGTCGAGGATGCTCTGGTAGCGCGAGTCGCTGAGGGTGAAGTTGTAGGAGCTGGGGAGGCTTGGGTCCTTGCTCCCATCTCCGTAGATTGCGGCCAGGTCAAAGGGGCCGCTGAAGTCGTGGGTGCGGACAAAGTTCACCCCGAGGCTGCGGTACTGGCTGCTCAGGTCCGGGTTGGTGGCATCGCCAATGTGGATCGGCCCAGCGTTCAGCCCGACCAGCGGCCGCACCGTCCCCCCATCGGCGCTACCCAGAGTCACGTTTGGGGCCGGAGTGGGCACAGGTGTTGGTGTCGGTGTCGGGGTTGGCGTCGGAGTGGGCACGGGAGTCGGGGAGGGGGTTGGTGTCGCCACGGGTGTTGGTGTTGGGCTGGGGGTAGGCGCGGGTGTCTCACCGGGCCGCGGCGTGGGTGTGGGAGCCGGTGTTGGTGTTGGTGAGGCGGTGGGGCCAGGAGCTGCCCCCGGCTCTGGGGTCGGCGTTGCCGCCACAAGTGGGGTGGGGGATGAGGTTGGGTTCGAGGTGCCTCCGCCGCCACCTCCACAGCCGACCAGCCAGACAAGCCCAGCTAGTGCCAGGGCAGAGAAATAAGAACCACATTGTCGTTTCATAGCCCCACAGACGTGCGCTTGTTTCGTGGGTTCTGTGAAATATCTGATGGTGAATCTGTGGGGAAAGGACGGAAAAAGCGAGAAGCCACACGGCGATGAGGCAAGATAGAATGACGGTGTGACAACTACGGAGCGCCCGGCGTGGCGTGCGGCGCTACTGCTGATCTTGGGCTACACGGCCTACTACTTCTGTCGGACCAACTTCTCGGTCGGGCGGCCGTCGCAGCTGGCAGAGCTGGCGCAGGGCGGGCTGAGTACCGGGGCGGCCACCGTGGCCCTGGGCCGAATTGCCACTTTGGGGGTCGTGGCGGGCATCTGTGGGAAGTTCTTTGCCGGGCGCATCGTCCACCGGCTGGGCGGGGTCTGGGCGTTTCTGCTGGGCGGGATCGGGGCCGCGCTGGCGACCGCGGCATTTGGGCGCAGTAGCGGCATTCCTCTCTTTGGGCTCTTCTGGGTAGGGAATCGCCTCTTTCAGTCGGTCGGTTGGCCCGCGACCATTCGCATTGTCGGGAGCTGGTTCACGGCGGGCAACTACGGGAAGGCCATGGGGGTTGTCTCCCTCTCCTGGCTCTTTGGCGACGCTCTGGCGCGTGCGGGCCAGGCACGCTTGCTGGCGACCGGCTGGGACTGGCGCGGTGTCTACATCGCCTCGGCGGCGGTCTTGCTGGGGGCGGTGCTCCTGTGTGGGCTCTTCCTCCGCGAGCGTCCCGTGGAGCCCCGCGCTACCGCCACACCCCACGCCCCCGTCCCCCTCCGAGAGCTCTTTGCGCGTCCCGCCTTTCTGGGGGTCTGTATCGCGGCCTTTGGCTTCACCCTGGTCAATGTCACCCTCTCGGAGTGGCTCCCGGTCTACTTCACGGGGATCGGGCTGAGCCAGGGCAAGGCCGCGCTCGCCAGTGGCCTCTACCCGCTGATGGGGGGGCTCAGCGCCGTGGCCTTTGGGGCGCTCGGGGACCGGGCGGGGAGCCAGGGGCGGCAGCGCTTGCTGATCGGGGGGATGCTCCTGACCGGGGCCACCATGGCGGGCTTCCTCCTCGCCCGGACACCCGAGATCGCCTTTGTGCTTGTCGCGCTGGCAGGTCTGGTCGCCGGGGGGCCGTATGCCTACACGGTCGGGGCGGCGGCGCTCGATCTGGTGGAGCCCAAGCAAGCCGCGGCCGTCAATGGGATTATCGATGGCATGGGCTACTTGGGTGCGATCCTGGCGGGGGAGGCTGTCGCGCGCCTCGCGGTCGCCTTGGGCTGGAACGGGGCCTTTGCGGCGCTGGCAGGAGTCTGCCTGCTGGCAAGCGGGCTCTGTGTGGTGCTCCTGCGACGCTCAGCGTGAGCGCAGCGGGGCTCAAACTTGGATTTTTCCCATTTTTTCATTGGCTAGCCTCCGTGCTATCGTTTTTAAAGAGGGTTCTCGTGTATACTGGGGCAACCAAGAACCGTTCAGGAGTTGTCGGATGAGATATCGTGTTGGAGCAGTTCTGCCCCTGGTTTTTCTCGCAGGCTGTGGTGGCGTCAGTGCCCCCCTATCAGATGCCGCTACGGGGCGTGGCAAGATTGCCTTTACCATTGTCTGGCCGCAGCCGACGGCCTCCCGCTTGATCCCTCTGGCCGCCAATAGCATCAAAGTGGAGCTCAGTGGCCCGACCCCGGATGTCAAGGTGATCGCACGGCCCCCCGCCGGCACCACGACAACCGATGTCTCGTTCCCCAGCCAAGTGGTGGGGGACTATACCATCGTCGCCTCTGCCTATCCGACCAGCGACGGAACGGGTACGGCACAAGCGCTGGGTGTGGCCAGTGTCACCGTAACCAAGGACCAGGTGGTGGATGCCCGGCTGACCATGGCGAGCACGATTGTTGCCGCGCGGATTAGCCCGACTTCGGGGACGGTTAAAGAGGGCGAGACGCTCTCCCTGACCGGCAGCGGCCAAGACGCGACCGGGGCTGCAGTCGTGACGGCCAATGAAAAGTGGACCTGGACTAGTAGCAACCCGGCGGCGGCGACCGTGAGCGCGACGGGTAACCCCGCGACGGTCACCGGGGTCCTTGCAGGGAGCACGGTGATCACGGGCCGCGAGCTAGAGTCGGGCAAGAGCAGGACGGCGACTGTGACGGTCCTCCCCGGGGTCGGTAACCTGGAACTGACGGTGAAGTAAGATGAGAGCACCTCAACGATTTCTAACGCTCTGTGTGGGACTGGTCACTCTCTCGGTGATCGCAACTGTCGAGATCGGCTGTGGCGGTGGCGGCGGTGGTGGTGGTGCGACCCCGACGCCCACCCCAACCACGACCCCGACTCCCACACCCGTGCCCACTCCGACTCCGACACCGGATCCGAACCCCACACCTACCCCAACGCCCACGCCCACCCCGACTCCGACCCCGACGCCCACGCCCACCCCGACACCGGCACCGCTGGGCAAGCTCAGCTTCACCGTGGTCTGGCCGGTGCGGACACGCGCGGTGCCCACGGCGGCCAATAGTGTCAAGATTGTCCTGAGTGGCCCCAGCAACACCGAGCGCCTCGTGGTGCGGCCCGCCTCGCTGAGCGAGACCACCGTGACTGTTACCTTCGACAACCTGCCCGCGGGGACCTACACCTACACCGCCACCGCCTATCCCGGCACCGATGGCAGTGGCACCGCACAGGCACAGGGAAGCAGTACCGCCACGGTTGTCAAGGACCAGACCACGACTGCGACGCTGGCACTCTCCAGCACGATCACCCGTGTGGCCGTGACCGGGACGACCAGCACCAACCCCGGGGGCACCCTCACCTTGACCGGAACCGCCTACAACGCTGCGGACGCGGTCGTGGTGTCCTCTGCGGAGAAGTGGAGCTGGAGCAGTAGCAACACCGCTGTGGCAACCGTGAAGGACAAGGACAACCCCACAACCCTCACTGCGGTCGCCGAGGGCACCGCCACGATCACCGGCACCGAGACCGAGACCGGAAAGTCCGCCACGCTCCTGGTGACTGTCACCCAGGACCGCGGCGGGATCAACGTCCGAATCGACTAGCGCCGGGGCAGGAGCTGCTCCAGGATCGAGGGATCGCGAATCTCTTGATCTCGGGCAAGCAGCAGGACCTTGGAGACAACCTCTGCCGTTCGTGGATCGCTGTCCACGAACGGCAGGAAGAGCCGCCCGCGCTGCTGGTTCTGCACCGGCACAATACAGACAAACCCACCCGGTAAGCGATGGACACTCGCGCTCCCCAGGTGCACCGAGTACTGCCCTAAGCTCCCGTCGATCAGGACATGGTTTGTCTCCACCCGGACATTGCTTAGCCTCAAGAGCCGTGCCGCCTCGGTCACCAGCGCGGCGCGCATCGCCACGGTCGAGAGGCTCGCCTCGGGATCGACACCCCCCACAGGGGCCACAGACACCACTAAGTCGAGATCGCGCATCGCCTCAGAGAAGAGTCGAGGCTCGACCTGATCAAGGGGGAGCGCCTGCCACTGGTTCTTTTGGGTAAAACGCACCGTGTCGATCGTCAGCCCCTCCACCTCACCCGGTGTCCCCCAGAGGTCGTCGAGCTCCACCTCCACCGAGAGATTGGCGGTGTGGAAGGTCTTGCGCGGGGCGCTCTCGCCGTCGTGGCCCGTGAGCCAGCCGCGTTTTCCGAGGAGAGCAAGGGCCTGTCGGGTCTGGACCTGGTGCCCTTGGTAGCGCACCGAGCCATCGCCGCGCTCCGTTTTCTCGGCATCGGTCAGGACATAGAGCTCCCGGAAGAGCTGCTTGAAGGGCTGGACACGCTCCTGGGCGAAGCACGCTGCCTGCCAGGTGTGCCACTCGCCTGTTTGCGCTAGGTCAACCGGGTGGGCGATCCGCCACTCTCCCGTATGGGGGAGCGCCTCTCCCCAGACAAGACGACAGTCGGTGCCCACAAAAACCAGCGAGCGAAGGAGTGGCGCAAGAAGCGGGTGCTGGAGCAGGGTCTGAAGCTCGTGGGCCGCGAATCCATCCCCACGCACCATCGCTTGCTCCAAAGAGCTTCGCATCCGCGTGAGCTGCTGCAGGAGCTTCTTGCGCCGCTCCACCAGCGCCGCGAGCTCGGGGAGCTTCTTGGCCACGGGGGGGAGCTCCTTGAGGGGCTTGCCTCGCTTGCTTGCCAGGAGCTCGGGCTCGCCCAGGGCATTGAGGGCCAGGGTCACCGAGAACTCCCCGCTCTCTACCGTAAGGGAGCCCCCCTGCAGATCTTCCAGAGATCGTGCCTCCATCGCCCACTCCAGGCGCACGGGGTCGGGGTAGCCGGCGGTGCGGGCGAGGTTCTCCAGGGCGATTGTCGTGGCGCGCTTCTCGGACTCCTGGCGCTGCGCCCCAAACGCCTTGGTGCCGCGCAGGAACTCCTGGAGCACCTCGTAGCGTGTCAGGAGGTCGCTCTGATCGAGAAGGGGCACCAGCCCGAGTGCCCGTGCGGCGTCTTGGTGGCGTTTTTGCTGGACACGATCGACGAGCTCGCTCACGGTGACCTGGCCGCGCATGGTATCGGCGAAGAGGCGGGCACGGGTGTGGCCCCCCGCCGACGAGGCCAGCTTGGCGGCGTCATCCAGCTTTCTCCAGCGTGCCTCCCCAAGCTGGGCAAAGACCCGCTGGAACCACGCCACATCGACCGCCCCGTCGGTGAGATCGTCGGCGATGAGCGGTGTGTAGCCTGCGATCTGGGCGGCCCACTCCTGACGAAGCTCCTGATCGACACTCCACTGGCGGTCTTTGGTGTGGGCATGGAGCCACCAGACCGCCTCGGCAAGACCGTCCCAGCCCAGGGCCTGCTCCACGAGCGCGGCCCACTGCGGCGCATAGACCGCCACCTCGATCAGCCGCTTCTCCCCGAGTTCCTGAAGCTGCTCAGGGCGATCGTCGGGGCCGGGATAGGTCGCGCGGCACAGGTGCGAGAACACGGCGGAGCGGTTCTGCTGGCCGCGCCAGAGGTAGCCACGCACAAAGCTCTCGCGCGGGAAGGCCTTGAGGACGCGCACGAGGACAGCGGCCCCCCCGACATAGCGCAGGCTGAGGGCGGGGAGGGTCGCCGCCGTCTCCGCCTCGCCTCGTGCGAGCTCGACCTCGAGAATACGCTCACGAAGGCGCTGGATCAGCTCCGGCTGAAACGATGCCTTCCGTCCGCTGAGCCCACCTAGCTCACGAAACTCCCCGTGGTAGGTTCGGACATTTTTCAGCGGCGCATAGCGTGCCAGAAGAACCGCGATCAGGTCGTCCTCAGTGGCGACTCCTGCCTCGAACGCCGCGCGGGTCGAGCTCCAGGCGGGGATCGCGCGGGCAAACTCCATCTCGGGCTTCTCGCTGGGCTGGAGAGCCGCCTTGAGTCGTCCCAGGAGCGAGGGGCGCTTCTCCGCGACGATGGGCTGCTCGCTCCAGCGGAGCAGGCCCCAGTAGCGCTGCCAGCGCTCGCGGGTCCACTGGTCGGCGTAGAGCTGCTGGCTTTGCGGGATGCGGTGTTGCCAGAACCACCAAAAATTCCAATCAAAACGCCACGCGGCACGCTCTCCTTCATAGGGACGGGGCGCATTGGTACGAGTGGGGCGGGTCTCCAACGACGGCGTGGCAAGCTCGGTCTCGACCGCGTCCAGGAGAAACTCCACGGTGTTTTCGCCGGTGGGGTAGAGATAGAGGAGCCAGCTAAGCAGAGTGATTAAGAGGCGGTTTTCGATTGTTTCTTCCGGCTTGATCAGCTGGGTGTAGAGCTTTTGCGGATTGGCCTCGGGGGGGAAGTGGTAGGAGCCACGCGGGGTACTACGAAAGTGGTAGACACACTCCACGGCGACCAGGGCGCGCCAGAGCTCAAAGCCATCGGGGTCGCGCTGGGCCTTGGGGCGATTTTCGTAGAAGCTTGTCCAGACCTCGGCGAGGGGGAGGCGGGCTAGGTTCTGCTCACGCGAGAGTTTGGGGTCCGGGAGGGGGAGGTTGGCCTGGCCCAGTAAGACCGTGTGCGTCCCCACAACGCGGGTCTCGACGGTTCCCAGGTCCCACTGGTTTTGCAGAACCTCGACCTCGATCTCGCGGCTCAGGTGGGGGAGGACCGTGTCGCGGAGGCCCAGCACCAGCGCCCGGGTTGCCTCGGAGACAAAGGGGCCGGGTTTGAGGGCGGGGACTCGTGGGGCAGCGCGGCCCTCGGGGCGGAGCAGGCCCAGGGCATCGTCGATCTGTGGCACCACGGCCTCGCTCTGGGCGATCTGGTGCAGGAGACTCTCTTCCTGGCTATCGAGTGCCTTGCCTTGACGCGCCTCACGGTACTCAATGGCGAGCTGCTGGCTCCCGGCCACGGCACGCTTCTGGGCGACCAGCTGCGCGGCCAGATCGAGCCCGGCGCGCCGCTGCTCGGGGGACTTGGCGCGGGTCAGGCGCTCGGCGCTGGCAAGGGCATCGGGGTCGGGGAGGGTGAGGAGGGCTTTCTGGACGCCACGACGAAGTGCCTCGGTCTTTCGGGTGAGAAGCGCCTCTAGGGGCGCAGCGTCGGCGGCGGTCAGGGCGGTCTTTTCGAGCACCGCAAGGGCACGCTCACGTACCCACTGCGAGCCGCCTCCGACCAGGCTCAGGACTGCCCCGCGTTGCTCTGGCGTGATGGTGGGCTCTTTATCGAGCAGGTCTAGGAGAACATACTGCCCATGCTGGCCCAGCGCAGGCAGGTGCGCGAGGACCCGTGCCCAGGGACGCTCACCGCGCACACGGGGGAGCATGTCGGCCAGGTCGGAGCGCTGGAGCGTGAGCCGGTGCCACTCTCCCAGTGGGGAGCTATAGACCGTCGCGTGCTCCGGGAGGCGCGGGAGATTGCGCTCCAGACGCTCAAAAAGATCAGGACACGTGGAGGCCAAGGGCTCAAAATTTTCATGGGCGGCCGCCACCACTTTCAGGGAGGGATCGTCGAGAAACGGCACCAGCGCGAGGCTTGCCTGAGGGAGCTGGAAGAGTCGCAGCAGAAAGCAGGCGACAATCCGGCGGTCCTCACGCGGATCGCTTTGGAGCGCCGCACAGAGAGCAATCGCGCGCTCGGCATCGTCGAAGCCCGCGGTCCAGAGCGCCACACACGCCGCCTGCGTGTCGCCCGTCTCCAGCGAGCGCGCCCGAAGCGTGGGATCGTCCAGGTGGTCCAGGAGTAGCCCGATCAGGCGCTTGACCTCGCGCTCTTGGTAGGACTCCAGCCCAAAGCCCAGCCAGACATCCAGGGCACGTACCAGCGACGAAAACCGCGTGAGGTCGTGCTCGATCACCAGCCGGAGCAGGCGTCGGAAGGCCTCCGGGTGGGCCTCGTCGGCGGACTCAAAGAGCACCTGCCGCAGTCCCTCTTGGCGCTGCGCGGTCAGCAAGAGCCGCTCACAGAGCTCCCAGCCCTCGGGGTGGCTCGCGCTCAGGAAGGCCTTGGTCACATGCCGACCCATCGCGCCGATTTCGTGCTCGTTGTGGAGCGAGTCCCGCAGGACGGAGAAGACCGCCGTATCGCCCCGGTTCAGGGCCGCGGCCAGCAGGAGCCCAAGGGCGTCTTGGGTGGCATAGGCCGAGAGATACGGTGCCCACGCCGCGACCCAGGCGCTGTCTTGGTGGGCATAGGGCCAGAGCGCGTCGAGCAGGAGGAGGAACTTCTCTGCACGCTGCCGCTGGCTTGCCTCTAGGTTGTTCGGCGCGCGAAAGCCCTTGCGGGCATAGCCGCTCTGGTAAGGCAGGGTCTTCAGGAGCCGCCAGAGCTCCGGTAGATGAGCCGCGACCCCTGGAAGGAGCGCCGTAAAGACCCGCAGGCGCTCTGGCTCGGTGAGGCTATCGAGGGCCAAGCCAATCTTGGGGGTAGCCTCCCAGCCGATGGTACGCGGTGTTCCGTCGGGCTCGCACCGAACGGCTAAGAACGCGACCCCTTGGAGGGGCTTGGGAAGTCCGAGAATGCGGGCCGTGCGGCTCTCCTGCGACTCCGTGGCGAAGGTCTTGAGGCGCTCTTGCGCCACTTGGGGAGCAAGCATCGCTCTAACCTCCTGCCAGCGCGACCAGGCGCAGGAACGTGATCCGGGAGTCGGGGCGCAGGGCCACGGGGGCCTCCAGCACCTCACACTGGA
Source organism: Armatimonas rosea (assembly GCF_014202505.1). Lineage (NCBI taxonomy): Bacteria > Bacillati > Armatimonadota > Armatimonadia > Armatimonadales > Armatimonadaceae > Armatimonas > Armatimonas rosea. The sequence continues at coordinate 1,499,818 of NZ_JACHGW010000002.1, forward strand.
TATCGTCGATAAAGACAAAGAAAAGGCCATCGCGAAACGCCGTGAGGGCACTCTCGATAGCGACTTCGACATCCACGTGTTGTGCCGGTGTTTCATCGGGGAGGGACGGCGCTACGCGCCCCGCCGCCAGGCCCGCGGTGATAGCCTCCGCCGAGAGCGCGGTCAGCACGGCACGGCTCTCCTGGCGCTGGTGGAAGGCATCGACTTGCTCACGAACAATGCCCTCGATCAGCGCCGCGAGGGTGGGGGAGCACTCTGACAAGACAGAGGAGGTTTCAAAAGAGGGAAAGAGCGCCCGCCCGCGCCCAAAGAGTGTGCCTTCGACGATCATGGTCAAATACTCGGCAGAAGCGGCGTAAACGGAAAGCCTTTTTCGTCGCCCGGAGAACGAGTCTCCGGGCTTGAGAGGGCGACGCGTCCCTGCGGACGCAGTAGATTCGGTTGGCTATGCTGGAATACTCTTCCCGGGGTAAACTCTACCCCATGCCCAATAAATACGCGCGCAAGCTGGCGGCAAAGCTCGCCCCGGACCCTGCGGCCTTTCTGGCGGCGCTGGAGGCGGGCAAGAGCGCTCGGCCGGCGGTGCTCTGGCTCGGCGAGTCCGTGGAGAGCCCGTTTGAGAGTCTCCCCCCCCCGCCGTGGCAGCCCGCGTTTGTGGAGGCCATGGCCGACGGCGAGCGTCCCGGACGCAACCCCCTCCACGACCAAGGCGCGTACTACTGCTTGGATCTGTCGTCGGTGTTTGAGGCCAGCGCGCTCTGTGGGCTCCCGAGTGGGGGGACGGTCGTGGATGTCTGTGCGGCACCGGGGGGCAAGACCATCTTTGCCCACCGTGCGCTCGCTCCGGAGCGCCTGATCGCTAACGAGGTGATCGGCAAGCGCCTCGGGCCTCTGACCGGAAACCTGCGGCGCTGCCAGGTCCCTGCCGAGACCCGCTGCGCGGACCCGTCGGTGCTGGCGACCGAGCTAGCAGGGCAGGCACGTGTCGTGCTGGTGGATGCGCCCTGCTCGGGGCAGTCGCTGCTGGCGCGGGGACAGGACAACCCCGGGGCGTTCCACCCGGTCAATGTCAATTCCTGCGCGAACCGCCAAAAACGCATCCTCGCCGAGTCCGTGGGGCTGCTGGCACCGGGGGGATTCCTACTCTACTCCACCTGCACCTACGCCACGGAGGAGAACGAGGAGGTTGTCGCCTGGCTCCTGAGCCGCTTCCCCGAGCTGATGGCGCAGGAGCTGCCCTCGCACGCTGCGCACCGCTCGCCGCACGCGTCGTTTCCCAGCTACCGTCTCTGGCCCGACGAGGGACGGGGATTTGGCGCGGGGGGATTTGTCGCCCTTTTGCAATTGTCTGGTATTCAGAAGTGTGTCTGACGAACCAATCATATTCGTTAGCATTGCGTGAATACGAGATGAAGACACTACCCCTCAGCGCCCAGATCTTTTTAAAGCTTGTCTATGGAATAGGCGGAGCCCTGGTGCTGCTGGCGGTCTGGCAGCTCGCACACTACCGGAGTGCCGAGGGCCGGAGCTGGACACACCTTGTGCTCTTCTTGATGCTGGCTGCCATTGTTGGCCCTAAAAAGATCAAGCTCACGGGGAAGAATATCGGCGATGATGTCGGCTCGATGTCTTTGGGCTTTACGGTAATCTACGCGACCATGCTTCACTTTGGGCCTGCGGCGGCGGTGTTTGCCGCCTGTGCCAATGTCTTTGTGGGGTGCTTCTCGCAGCCGTCGTACCAGCGCTGGTTCAATGTCGCGATCTCGACCATCGAGGCCACCCTGGCGGGGCTTGTGGTCTCTCTCCTGCGTGACCTCACCGTCCACGACTGGTTCCAGGGGAGAGTCTCGCCGTATCTTGAGGTGGGGCACCTCCCGGCGGTCCTGATTGGGGCGCTGGTCTACTACGCGGTCAACACGGGCGGGGTCTCCACCGTGATCGCGCTGGCGACCAACCAGAAGCTTGTGACGCTCTGGAAGGAGAACTTCCTCTGGACCCTGCCGAGCTATCTGGCCGGTGCGAGTGCCAGCGGGCTCGCTCTGCTGCTGGTTCACATCCTCGATCAAAGACTCCACCAGCAACAACAAAACGTGGTCTTGACCGTCCTGCTCTTTCTGGCGCCCGTGGGCTACCTCACCTACATGATCTACGAGACCTACATGGCGCGGACTCGGGAGAAGCAGCAGCATATCGAGGAGCTCCAGACCAGCCAGGCCCAGCTCGCCGATCTCTACCTGGCGACCATCAAGAGCCTCGCGCTGGCGATCGATGCCAAGGACCAGTACACCCACCAGCACATTATCCGGGTGCAGCGCTACGCGGTCGCGGTGGGCGAGCGCCTGGGGCTCTCCGAGAACGAGATGGAGGGGCTGCGTACGGGAGCGCTTCTGCATGATATCGGCAAGCTAGGGGTACCGGAGTATGTCCTGCTCAAGCCCGGCAAGCTCACCCCCGAGGAGTTCGACAAGATCAAAAAGCACCCCGAGATCGGGGCCGCGATCCTGGACCCGGTGGAGTTTCCCTGGCCCGTGCTCCCCGGCGTCAAGTACCACCATGAGAAGTGGGATGGCACGGGCTACCCGGAGGGGCTCAAGGGGGAAGACATTCCCTACACGGCCCGGATCCTGGCGGTCGCAGATGTCTACGATGCCCTGACCTCCACCCGCTCGTACCGCAATGCCTGGGACCACACCCGTGCGCTGGAGACCATTCGCAACGATGCGGGGACGCACTTTGATCCGAAGATTGCCCAAGCCTTCCTAGAGGTGATCGATGGGGTCGTGCAGGAGATGGCGCGCGAGGGGCACGGCCCGCTCGTGGCGCGGAAAGAGACCCCGGTCTATGCCACAAAGGCAGAAGAGGCCGCCCGCGATATCCAGCAGGCATCGTCGGAGCTCTGGGCACTCTACGAGGTGGCACAGACCCTCTCGGCCAGCATGGGAATCTCCGAGACACTCGAGATCCTCGCCCGCAAGCTGGAGGCGATCTTGCCGGGAACCTCGTGCCTGTTCTTACTGAAAGAGGACCGGGGTGACACGTCGGCACCCGTCTTAGTGGCGCGGGCTGCCGTGGGAACCAACCGCGAGCACTTCGTCAGCTGTCAGACACTGGGGCCGGAGAGCCTCTCACAGCGCGTGGTCGAGGAGCGCAAGACCTTTGTCGGTGCCTACGATGCCGACGATCTCCTGATCATGAGCGCTACCCAGGTGCCTTGGGTCCCCCTCAACGCCGCCTTGATCGTCCCCATTGTCCACCAGGGCGAGGCGCTGGGAACCATCAACCTCTACCACCAGCAAGTGGCCGCCTTTAGCCAGCACGACCAGCACTTGCTGGAGATGATCGCCGAGCGTGCCGCGATGGCGATCTACAACGGCCTACTCTACGACCGCACCCGAAACCATGCCTTTACCGACCCGCTCACCGAGCTCTATAACCTGCGCTTCTTGACCCAGTACCTGGACAAGCGCTGCGTCGAGGGCGTGGGCACGACCGATCGGTTCGCCGTGCTCTGTCTGGACCTAGACAACTTCAAGCCCGTCAATGATAACTTCGGCCACCTGCGCGGCGACCAGGTGCTCCGCGACCTCGCCCAGCTCCTGCGGGACTCGGTGGGGGTGCGCGATATTGTCTCCCGCTACGGCGGCGATGAGTTCTTGGTGGTGCTGGAGAACGCGGGGGCAGACGAGGCGGCCAAGGTCGCTGATACCATCCGGCGGGTGATCTCTCTCTACGACCCGGGTCTCCAGCACCCCCGCCTGGGCGCGCTGCATCTGGGCGTGAGTATCGGGGCCGCCTGCTTCCCCGAGGACGGCACCGACTGCACGTCACTTCTCTCCCACGCCGACCAGCACATGTACGAGGACAAGACCGACCGAAAGCTACGCAGCATGGCCGGCAACGAGGCGAGCGTGGTGGAGGGGCACAATCCCTTAGTGCTGGTTGAGGCACGAAAGGCCGCCTAATGCCGTAGAATACGGCATGAGCGACCCAAGACCGCTACTGACGATCGGGCTAGTTACCGATATCCACTATGCCGACAGCCGCCCTCGCGCCAACCGCTACTACCGTGAGTCTCTGACCAAGCTGGACGAGGCGGTTCGGGTCCTGCGCGAGAAGAAGGTCGATGTCGCTGTGGAGCTAGGGGACCTTATCGATGCCGGTGAGCGCGCCGATACCGCAACCGAGCTGGAGTTTCTCCGCCGCATCGATGCGGTCTTTACCCCCCTGAGCACGGACCGCCACTATGTCCTAGGGAACCACTGTGTCGCCACCCTGAAGAAATCGGAGTTTCTGGCGACCGTGGGGAAGAAGCACTCGTACTACACCGTGCACCGCAAGGGGGTCACGCTGATTTTTTTGGATGCCTGCTTCCGCTCCGATGGAGTGGCCTACGGCGAGGGCGAGTTCTCCTGGAAAGACACCGAGCTTCCCCTGGCGCAGCGCACCTGGCTGGAGAAGACCCTTGCAAAGGCCAAGGGGCCGGTCGTGGTCTTTGTGCACCAGCGGCTCGACACCCCGCCCGAGAGCCCCTACACCGTCAAGAGCGCCCCCGATGTCCGGCGGATTCTGGAGCAGAGCAAGAAGGTCAGTGCGGTGGTGATGGGGCACAGCCATAGCAACGCCCAGACCGTGATCCAGGGGATTCCCTACCTCACCTTGGCGGCGCTGGTCGAGGGAAGTGGGCTGGAGAGTAGCGGCTACAGCATCCTGAGTGTCTTCGCCGATGGCAGTGTCTCGCTCGAGGGCTTTCGCAAGCACGCCCTGCACCCCGCCCACGGCAAGCGCCTACAACCAATCCCGACCCCGGAGGCTCTCTAGCAATATGCAGCTCAGTATTCAAGCCCGTGGCCTGGTCAAAGACTACGGCAAGCAGCGCGCGGTCGATGGCATCGACCTCGATGTGGCGGAGGGGGAGTTCTTTGGGTTTCTCGGCCCCAACGGCGCGGGAAAGTCCACGACCATCAAGATGCTCACGGGGATGCTCCGTCCCACCCAGGGCCAGGTGCTGGTCGCGGGCTACGACATGGCGAGCCAGCCCCTTGATGTCAAGCGCGTGATTGGGATCTTGCCCGAGGAAACCAGCCTCTACGAGCGGCTGACGGCGCGGGAGATGCTGCTCTTTGCGGGGCAGATGTACGGCCTGAGCCGCACCGAGACCGAGGAGCGCACGCGCGATCTTCTGGGCGTGATGGAGCTTGCGAGCGACTCCGACAAGCTGATCGTGGACTTCTCGATGGGGATGAAGAAGAAAGTGGCGCTGGCGGCAGCGCTGATCCACCGACCCCGCGTTCTCTTCCTGGACGAGCCCTTCAATGGGATCGACCCCATCTCCGTCCGCGCCATCCGCGATGTCCTCAAGGCCCTCACCGAGCACGGCACGACGATCTTTTTTACCTCGCATGTCATGGAGGTAGTCGAGCGGCTCTGTACCCGGATCGCCATCATCCAGAAGGGCAAGCTCGTGGGCCAGGGGACGATCGCGGAGCTACGGGAGCAGGCGGGCGAGGACGGTGCTCTGGAGGATGTCTTCCTCAAGCTGGTCTCCGCCGAGGCGACCCACACCGAGAACCTGACGTGGCTCTAAAGCGGCTGCTCTGGCTCCGCTGGCGGCTGACACTGCGCGGCTTTACCCGCAACAAGAGCTCGCTGGTGGGCTCGATTATCGGGCTGGTGGTTCTGGGCCCCTATGCTCTGGCGCTCGCGGGGGGGCTGGGCTATGGCCTCGTCAAGCTCGACCTGACCCTGGGAGAGGACGCGCTCCGGGCGGCGTTGCTCTTGCTGGCGGGGATCTGGGTGGTGGGGCCGCTGCTAGGCTTCCAGCCCAACGAGGCACAGGACATCACGCGGCTGTTTGTCTATCCCGTGCCGGTCCGAACGCTCTTTCTCGGGGCGATCCTGGGCTGCTTCCTGGAGCTCACGACCCTCTTTCTCCTCCCAACCCTCCTGGCCACGGTGGTCGGAGCGGCATTTCACGGGGTGGGGGCGGCCCTTGTCGCGGTGACTGCCGTGTCGTTCTTTCTATTCCAGACCCTGGCGGCGAGCCAGGCGGTCACGCTGGCGCTTCAGGGCGTCCTGCGGAGCCGGAAGTGGCGCGATGTGGTCTTGTTGGTCGTGCCCCTCTTCTGGATCACCTGGCAGGTGGGGGTTCAGACCCTGAGCCGCGATGCGGTCAAGACCGACTGGCGTGCCTTTCTCGCCAGCCCCCTCTGGGACGGGCTGAATTTCTTGCCATCGGGGCTGGCGGCGCGTGCGGTGGGGGCGGGAATGAAGGGGCTCTGGCCGCTGGCAATCGCCTATCTCGGGGCGCTGGGGCTGGTGACCGTGGCGACTCTCTCCCTCTCGGGGTGGCTGGTGGGCAAGGCCTACCAGGGGGAGGCGGTCGGGGTTCCTGCACCGACAGGCACCCGGAAAAAGGCACAAGGTAGCACACGGCGGCGCCTGGGGCGTGCCCGGGGCATTCTGGGGGCGATTGTCCAGAAAGAGTGGGCGATCTTCACCCGCGATCCCTACTTCCGGCTCCTGGTGATGAACTATCTCACGATGCTGGTGATCGGGGCCTTCTCCGCCCTCAGCCGGGGACGAGGGAGCGAGGGAGTCAGCTCGACCATCGCGCTGTGGGTGGCGACATCGCTGGGGCTGGTGCAGCAGACCCGGCTCTCCTACAATATCTTCGGGGCCGAGGCAAACGCCGCGAGCCTGCTCTTTGCCTACCCTCTTCGTCGGCGCGTGCTACTTCTGGGAAAGAACCTGGCCAATCTCTCGGCGATCCTCCCGCTCAACCTGCTGGCAACGGTGGGGCTCTGCGCCGCACTCCACCGCCCCGACATGCTAATCGTGCTGGTTCCCTGGATGCTCTGCGCCTCGGTGGTGATGACCGCAGTGGGGAATGCTGTCTCGGTGATGCTCCCACAGAGGGTCAATCCCAACGGGCTCCGCACGCGTGGTGCCAGTGGCGGCGAGGGGTTCCTCCAGTTTGGGATCACCCTTGCGGCACTCGTGCTCTATGTCCCGGTCTTGGCCGCTGTTCTCGTGCCGACCCTCTGGATCGAGAGCACCTGGCTCTGGCTGACAGTGCCGCTCGCCCTGTGCTACACGGGCGGGCTCTACGCACTCTCGCTCCGCCTGACCGAGGGCTGGCTGCTGGAGCGTGAGCCGCAGATCATCGCCCGGGTCGCCCGCCCCGAGAGCTAGTGGGAGAGGGCCTCCTGGCTCCGCTGGATCCGCTCCTGCAGGTCCGCGTGCAGAGAGTTTATGGTGAGCTGGTACTCCTGGCGCAGCCAGACAAGCTCCTGGAAGAGCCGCTGTGCTTGTGCGGGCTGTCCCTGATCGAGCAGAATCTCCGTCAGGCCGACAAGCGCAGCGGCCTCACCGCGCCTGTCTCCTAGCGCGGTAAAGTGCTGGAGGGCCTCCTGGTAGGCGGCCTCGGCGCGCGGCAGATCACGGCGCCGCTGCTCCAGTGAGCCACGGTTGATGAGGACGGTCGCAATTCCTGCACTATCCCCCAGCGCTTGACGCAGAGCAAGGGCTTCGTCGATCAGGCGCTCGGCTTCCTCCAGCTCACCCTGTTGCATCGTGATAATACTCAGGTTGTTGAGGGTGACCCCAATACCGCGTGGCTGGTTGAGGGCTCGCCAGAGAGCAAGAGCCTCTTCGAGCCCCTGGCGGGCCGCCACGAGCTCTCCCCGCTCAAGCGCCATGCCTGCTTGGTTGCTGAGAATCCTCGCCTGGGTGAGGATATCGTCCGCCTCCCGAAAGTAGGTAAGCGCCTCGCGAAAGTAGCTCTGGGCGGTCTCATAGTCGGCACTCATTGCGCAGAGGACCCCGACGTTTTCCTGCAGCTCTGCGCGCTCCGCTGTGGCCGTGAGGTGGCTTAGGATGCCTTCCAGGAGAGGACGTCCCCCCGTACGGTGGTACCAGTAGAGCCGCAGTGCCCGTGCCCAGCGCAAGGCTCCCGCCGTGTCCCCGAGGGCAAGCAAGGTTTCTAGAGCCACACGCAGGTTGGCTTGTTCGGTGTCGAGCGTGGTCAGCCCTGTGGTGGTGTTGGTGTGTTGTGTCGCCAGCTCGACAAAGAACTGCGCGTGTGCACGCAGGGCATCGGCATGCTCCTGCTCGGAGAGGCTCGTGAGAGCAAGCTCACGGAGGGTCTCCAGCTGGGAGTAGCGGCCGTCGTGGGAGCGGATCAGCGAGCTGTCTTCCAGTGTCTCCAAGAGCGTGAGGGTGGCGAGCGGATCGGGGAGGCCACAGACAGCCTGTGCGGCCTCCAGGCTCCAGCCGCCCCGGAAGACACCGAGCCGCCGGAAGCCCGTGCGGTGCTGGTCGCTGAGGAGTCCCAGGCTACTCTCGACAATGCGGGTGAGGCTCTGGTGCCGAGGAGTCTCGCCTTCGGTGCGTCGTGCCAGCAGCGGTAGGCGCGTGCGCTGGACCTGCGCTAGGAGCGCCTCCGGAGTCAGGCTCCGCAGGTGCGCGGCGAGTAGCTCCAGCGCCAGCGGCAACCCCTCGGCCTGCTGGCAGAGAGCGACAACGACCTCCGCGTTCTCTTCCGTGAGGGCAAAGCGAGGGCGTAGCGCACTCGCACGCTCGACAAAGAGCTGGACACTGGCAAACTCGCTTAGCCGCTCCGGTGAGCCACGGTGCTGGGGGAGCTCCAGGGGCTCCAGTGGAAAGAGCACCTCGCCGGTGAGCCCCAGTGCCCGCCGTGAGGTGACCAGGCAGCGGACATGAGGCCGTTGCTCCAGCTCGGTGCGCAAGATGCGAGTTGCCTCTGCCCCAACCAGCTGCTCACAGTTGTCCAGGACCAGCAAGGTGTCTTCGGGGGAGTGTGGTAGGAGCCCTTCGAGTGTCTCTGGGAGCCGTGTGAGCTCCTGCCACTCCGCGAGCTCGAGAAAGCGTGCCGAGGAATGCGCCCGTGCGACCTCCAGCGCGAGGCGGGTCTTGCCGATCCCCCCCAGCCCGGTCACGGTCACGAGGCGGTGTGCCTGCAGGAGCTTGGTGAGTGTCTCCCGCTCCCGCTCGCGGCCCCGGAGTGCGGTGAGGGGAGTGGGGATTTGGGGGAGCGACTCGGCTGCGGTCGCGGTGGGAGCCGGAGTGGCGCTCTGGAGGGCTTGCCAGTGCGCCTGGGTCTGGGGGGACGGCTCCCCGAGGCGGCTCTCGAGGAGCAGGCGCCGGAACCGATGGTAGAGCTGCTGGGCCTCGGCGCGATTGCCTTGTTGGGTCAGTGTCGTGAGCTGGAGCCGGAGGAGCGACTCGCGCAGGGGATCGGTGGCGCGGAGCCGCTCTAGGAGCTCCAGAGCCTGGCTGGGGGGAAGCTGCGCCGCACGTGCCTCGCCCTGCGCCAAGAAGCTCTCTGCCAGCACGCGCCGCTCGGTCTCGACCCACTCCAGTGGGCAGCCGGGCAGCAGCTCGCCGCCGTAGCGCTCCAGAGCCCCCGCCTGGAACGCCAGCACATCGGCGTCGTCTGGGCTCAGCTGGAGCGTGATGGTCTGCGGGGTGGGGGTGGTCAGGCGCTCGGCGGCGGGGCCTAGCGCATGGCGCAGGTCCGTGAGCGTGCGGCGCAGGTTGGCCCGGCCCTGCTCCGGGCTACTCTCAGGCCAGAGGATGCCGGCGAGCCAGTCGCGCTCCAGGCTCTTGTTGGCATGGAGGGTCAGAACTCCCAGGAGCCAGAGCCCACTTTTCCCACGCAACGACGGCAGAGGGGCTCCCGCCACCGAAATCTCAACACGGCCCAACAGCTGAATCCGCAACACTGCTCCCTTATTGCCCCTTCGTCCCCGTATTTCCTGCTTTTCGTCCACACTCTCGTCCACACGGTGCCGGTAGAGTGCCTGCATGGAACGACGAACTTTCTTACTACTGACGGTGGGGACACTCTGCTCCGCAGCAGTGGCACAGCCACAGGCCCGGCGCGCTCAGCCCCCAAGCACCTACCGGTTCACGCCCACCCTCGTCACGTCCCTCAAGCTCAAGGACCCCACCACCCATAGCTCTCCGACTCGGGTACAGGAGTGGATTGTCGGAAAGCTCGATACCACTGTGACCTTCAATCCCGCGATCTTCAAGGCACTCCAGCCCGACGCCGACCTACGGCCACTGATCGCCTCCTATGGCCTGCCCATCAAGGCCCAGGGGGCGCGTGGGACCTGCTCGGTGTTTGCCATGACGTTCTTGCTAGAGTACAACTGGGCCTCTTGGGGCGAGAAAAACAAGACCGCGCTCAGCGAGGAGTACCTCAACTGGGCCACCAATAAGGCCACCAACAACCAGAACGACGGCGACTTTTTCAAGAATATCGCCGCGGGCTTCAAGAGCTACGGGGTCGGCGATGCTGCACTGGCTCCCTACCAGAGTGCCTTCAATCCGGGCTGGCAGCCCACGAAGTCCGCGATCGACGGTGGCACCTACCGCTCGCTGGAGCAGAAGTTCTGGGTTGTCTTCGACGATGGGGTGATGGGCAAGAGTCAGGAGGAGCTCGATAAGGTCTGTCACTTGCTGGATAACAAGATTCCTGTCGCCATCGGCCAGGCCTGGCCCAACACAAAGCAAGGCGCGACCTACACCTTTGGCAGTGCCCTCGGCCTGAACTTCCTGAACGACTTCACCGGTCCCAAGGGAGGACACTCGATGGTGGCCGTGGGCTACAAGCGCTCGAAAGAGTACCCTGGCGGTGGCTACCTGATCTTCCGCAACAGCTGGGGCACGGGCTCCGGCTACGAGGGCTACTGGCTCCTGAGCTTCAACTATGTCCGCAAGTACGCCTACGATGCCTATGCCGCCGCCTGGGATGGCATTAAGTAGGGAGGGGAGGTAGTAAGATGGCTAAGTTTTCGCTTGTATCGCACGCTGCGCTCACGCTTCTGAGCGTGACAACACTGGCACTTTTCCCTAGGCTTTCCCACGCACAGGTCAGCTTCACTGGCCTCGGGGACCTGCCGGGGGGAAGCACCCAGAGTGTCGGGTACAGTCTCTCGGGGGATGGGACTATCGCCTCGGGGAGGAGCCAGTCGGGCAACAACGAGGCCTTTCGCTGGACCAGCGCGACCGGAATGGTGGGACTCGGCTACTTGGCGGGAGGCGGCAATAGCTTCAGCGCCGGGTTTGCTCTCTCCCAAGACGGCACGACCCTTGTCGGGAACTCCGACAGTGCGGCGGGCTTCCAGGCCTTTCGCCACACGCTCGGTGGGGGCATGGTGGGCCTCGGGTTCCAGCCCGGCGGGACCAATAGCAGCGCCTTGGGTGTCTCCAGCGATGGGAGTGTCGTGGTCGGGGTGGGGAGCTCGTTTGAAGGGAAGCAGGCCTTTCGCTGGACTGCGGGCGGTGGAATGATCGGGCTGGGGGACCTGGCAGGGGGGCTGTTTAGTAGCCAGGCCAACGATGTCAGCGCCGATGGTAGTGTCGTGGTCGGAGCAGGCGATGGCGCAAGTGGCAAGGAGGCCTTTCGCTGGACTGCCGGGGGCGGAATGGTGGGCTTGGGCACCCTGCCGGGCGGAAGCGGCTTTGGGAGCGAGGCCAGCGGGGTCTCCAGCGATGGCAGTGTGGTCGTGGGCTACACGGACTCCGCCGCTGGCCAGCAGGCCTTTCGCTGGACCAGTGGCACGGGGATGGTGGCGCTCGGGATGCCCGTAGGCGGCGGAGTGAGCAATGCGCTCGATGTCTCCGGCGATGGGGCGCTCGTGGTGGGGGCCTACCAGACCCTAGGGGGGCAGCGTGGCTTTGTCTGGACCGCCGCCACGGGCACCCAAGATATCTTCACTCTCCTCTCCACCGCGGGGGCGAACCTGACGGGCTGGAGTGCCCTGACGGATGTCTATGGCATCTCCGCCGATGGCACGACTATCGTGGGCACGGGTGTCCACAATGGCAACGTCGAGGCCTACATCGCCCGAGATAGCAATAAGTGGGGCCTGGCAAGCGTCTCCTCCGCCCCCGAGCCCACCACGGTCGCCTTTTTGCTTCTTGGGGGGACGCTCATTCTTCTCAAACAAAGGAAACAACCATGAATACAACCACAAAGATCTTTCTCGGCCTTGGCCTTTTTCTCGTCGGCGGCCTTCTGGCGGCGGGACAGCCCCAAGCGGGAAACAAGCTCGATGTCGATACCTGCAAGGCAATCACCGGGAAGACCTACCAGGCCTATAGCTCCGGTAAGTTCGATGACTTCCCCGATGCCGCAAGCGCGATGCTTCTCAAGGTGGACGGTGCCGGGAAGGGGAAGGCACGTGCGTTTAGCGGCTACGACCCCAAGACCACGGCGGCGCTCCAGCAGGAGCTCTCCACAACCTGCGGCACGCTCCCCGAGGGCAAGAGCTACCTGAAGTTCACGGTCGGTAATGGGGTGGATGCAGGCACTGCCTATATCTGGTCATACAACAACGGCGAGCGTGTCTGGGCCGAGAGCGCCATGCCGGGCCGTCCGATGAAGGGCTGGATGCTCCAAGTGCCCGCCGCCCCTGTCGGGCGGAAATAGGTGTGCGCTGCGGGTACACTCTCTAGCATGGCACGAATTGAACATGCAAAGACGCAGAACCCGCAGGTCGCGACCCTGACCTTCTGGGGGGGCGTGGGGACGGTCACCGGCTCAAAGTACCTGATCGAGACCAAGAACAGTCGCGTTCTGATCGACTGTGGGCTCTTTCAGGGGCTCAAGGAGCTCCGTGACCGCAACTGGCAAGCACCGCCCTTCGATCCGACCACGATCGATGCGGTGGTGCTCACCCACGCCCACACCGACCACGTGGGCTACCTTCCCGCACTGGTCAAGAACGGCTTCAAGGGCGAGGTCTACTGCACCCGCGCCACCGCCGAGCTCGCGCGGATTATCTTGGAGGACTCCGCCGAGCTGCAAGAAGAGGAGGCCGACTGGCGCAACAAGAAGGGCCTCACCGACCACCATCCCGCGCTCCCGCTCTACGACCGCAACGATGTCCGCAAGACACTCAAACTCTTTCGGCCCCAGAAAGGTGGCACCGAGGGCTTCCAGGCAGCCAGCGATATTCGGGTCCAGTGGTGGCCCGCCGGCCACATGCTCGGGGCGCGCTCGCTTCGGGTGGAGGTGAGCGGCGCGGGCGCGCAGGGCCAGCAGCGGAGCATTCTCTTCTCCGGGGACGTCGGCCGCTGGGACCAGCCGGTTCTCAAGGACCCCGTGACCCCACCGCCCGCCGACTACGTGCTGGTCGAGTCCACCTACGGCGACCGGCTCCACGAGGACGAAGACCCGCGTGCGGCGCTGGCGGAGGTGATCCGCGATGCCCACGCCCGCAACGCTCCCGTGCTGATCCCCGCCTTCTCCGTGGGGCGCACCCAAGACATCCTCTACCATATCCGGGAGCTTGAAGACGCCGGTGAGATCCCGATTATCCCTGTCCGCGCCGACTCGCCGATGGCTGCAGAGGCAACTCAGGTCTACCTCAAGATGATCGAGGAGCACGACGACGACACCCGGGAGATTACGCAACGAAAGCGCAACCCGCTCCGCACCAAGTCGATGGGGTTCTCATCGAGCCGTGAGGAGTCCAAGCGCATCAATGAGGAGACCGGTGCCCGCGTGATTGTCTCGGCAGGGGGCATGATGACGGGAGGGCGCATCCTCCACCACGCACGTCTGCTGGTTCCCAACCCGGAGGCCACTCTCTGCTTTGTCGGGTTCCAGGCCGCGGGCACGACCGGACGGCGCATCCTAGACGGCGAGCCGGAGATTAAGATCTTCAAGGAGGCGATCCCAGTGCGCTGCCGCATCAAGAAGATCGGGGGCTTCTCCGGCCACGCCGACTACCGCGAGCTACTTAACTGGCTAGAGCCCCTCGCCAAGGTCGCCCCGCGCCAGGTCTATATCACCCACGGCGAGCCCGAAGCCGCCCTCGCGATGCAAGGGCATATTCAAGAGCGCTTCGGCTGGAACGTGAGTGTCCCCGCCTACGGCGACGTGATCGAGCTACGTTAGCACCTACCCGTACGTGGGCTTCTGGGGCCAGCCTTCGGGCGAGTCCTCGAAGTCCTCTTGCCGGCCGTAGGGCGTGACATCCAAGAGCGCGTAGGTGTGAACCAGGTTCTCCACACCACGGGCATAGGTGGAGTAGGTATGGTAGACCTCGTCGCCGAGCTGGAAGAAGACACTCAGCCCCGAGGCCTCGCCCTGCTCGCGGGTGACATCAAAATCGTAGTTGAACTCGCTCTCAAACGACGAGTACCAGGGGATGCTCCAGCCGCGCTCTTGCTTCCAGGTGTCGAGCTTGGCGAGCGGGGCGCGGGAGACAAGGACAAAGCGGGTATCGCGCTCGTCGAGCAGCGAGAGGTCCGCGATGGCGTCTACGAAGCCCGTGCAGCCAGGGCAGCCTCTTTCCCAGTCTGGGCCGTACATGAAGTGGTAGACAATCAGCTGGCGCTTGCCCGCAAAGAGGTCGAGGAACTGCTGCTTGCCCTCGGGGCCGTCGAAGACATACGCTTTGTCCAGCTTGACCATAGGAAGCCGCCGCCGCGCCGCTGCGAGGCGATCTCCCTCGCGGGTGTGGGCTTTCTCTTGAAGCAAGAGCGCCTCGCGCTCGGCAGCCCACTGCTCACGGGAGACAATGGGGGGATGGGGGATCTGATTCTCACTCATGGCTTGACGACTCCGTGGCGCGCCGTCAAGCCGGAAAGGGGGAGTGCGAATTTAGCAGACTTTCTCTACGGAGCGATATGATAGCAACACATGTCTAATAAATTTCATGAAAATACAAACGACGAGAGCGCGGTTCTGGTCGCGCTGGAGACCGACGAGAGCCAGGATAGCCTGGACGTTCGGCTGGAGGAGCTGGCAGAGCTAGCCAGCACCGCTGGGATCAAGGTTCTCGATACGTTTGGCCAGCGCAAGCGCAACCCCGACCCCGCGTTTCTGATCGGGCACGGCAAGGCCGATGAGCTCTACACGGTGGTGGCTGACCTAGAGCCGACCGTTGTGATCTTCGACAACGAGCTCACCCCGACCCAGCAGCGCAACCTGGAGCTGACCCTCAAGACCCGTGTCATGGACCGGACCCAGCTCATTCTCGATATCTTCGCCCAGCGCGCCCGCACCCGTGAGGGCAACCTCCAGGTCGAGCTGGCCCAGCTGACCTACTCCCTGCCGCGTGTCGGGCTGCTCTACACCAAGTTCGAGCGCCAGCAGGGCGGAATCGGGGTGCGTGGCGGTGGCGGTGAGAGCAAGGTCGAGCTGGACAAGCGCAAGATTCGCGAGCGGATCGCCGAGCTGACCAAGGAGCTGGAGGAGGTCAAGAAGACCCGCCGCCAGCAGCGCAGCGCCCGGCGCAAGCTACCGTTCCCATCGGCCGCCTTGGTAGGGTACACGTCGGCGGGCAAGTCGACCATCCTCAACCTGCTCTCGGGCTCCGAGGTGCTGGCCGATAAGATGCTCTTCTCCACCCTGGACCCCACCACCCGTCGCGTGAGCCTCCCCGATGGCCGGGGGATTCTGCTGACCGACACCGTGGGCTTTATCCGGAGCCTGCCGCATGACCTGGTCGCGGCGTTTCGAGCGACTCTGGAGGAGACGATCGAGGCGGACTTTCTGCTACACATTGTCGATGTCAGTAGCCCCGAGGCCGACCGCCACCGCGACACGGTCCTAGAGACTCTGGAGTCGCTCGGAGCGCACGATAAGCCGATCCTGACGGTCTTCAACAAGAGCGATCTGGTCGAGGACCAGGCAGTGCTCCATGAGCTGGTGGCCCAGACCCCCAACTCCTGCGCCATCTCAGCCGCCAAGGCCATCGGCCTCACCGATCTCATGGACCGCATCTCCGAGACCATGAAGGGCCTCGTGGAGACCATGCTTGTCGCGATTCCCTACAGCCGCTCCGAGCTGGTGGCCCAGTGCCATGAGTTTGGAGTCGTGCACTCGGTGGATTATGGCCCGGAGCATATCCTGGTCCGCGCCGATGTCGCCCATGCACTGGCGGGCAAGCTGGCAGAGTTTCAGATCGTTTGAAAAAAAAATATAGCGATGCCCTATAAAATGTTGGTTCCCTACCTATAATAAAATCAACGAGCGACAACGGAGCTATCACTGACAAAGAGTGACGACGTTGTTCAGCCCTCGCAGAGCAATCTGCGAGGGCTGTTTCGTTTTGGGGGTAGCGGGGCCTGAAAGGCCCCGCCTAGGCCGCGCTCCGCGCGAAGCGGGCCGAGCCCGCAGAGAAGTCGATTCTACGCGGCCGCGGGCCGCTTCGCCGAAGGCGGCCGGGTGCCCTTTGGGCGGGGTGGACTTTCAGGCCACTGCTGCTGTTTCGTTTTGGGGGAATCTGATACACTCCGTCATGTTCTCCCAGACCGCTGAGTATGCCCTTCGGGCGGTTGCCTACCTTGCCGAGCAGGGAGCGCCGCGGACGGTCGCGCAGATCGCGGCGGCGACCAAGGTTCCGCCCAGCTACCTCTCCAAGGTGATGCAGAGCCTCGCCCGCGCCGAGCTGGTGGCCTCGCAGCGCGGCCTCCACGGGGGCTTCCGGCTGGCGATTCCCACCACGCAGCTCTGTGTGTATGACATCATCCAGGCGGTCGATCCCATCGCGCGGATCCACTCGTGCCCGCTGGAGCTGCCCCAGCACGCTAAGGCGCTCTGCCCTCTGCACCAGCGCATGGACGATGCCTTGGCGCAGGTGGAGCTGGCCTTCCGCAAGACCACCTTCGCCGAGGTGCTGGAGACCCCCATCTTCGGCCCCGACCCCGCCGATTGAAATCGGCGTCTGCAATGGCCTTCGGCCACAAAGCCCGTGCCGGGCTAGCCTCCCCCTGGCTCGTTCCTCGCCGTCCCCCTCCGGCTTCGCGAAGGGGGGCAATTGCGGTGAGCCCGGCACGGGCTTCGCGGCGGAGGAACGACGCCACTGTTGACGCCTCATTTCATGGGGCGCTTACCCCGCGATTCCGACCAGGTGCCCTTGGGTGTGGAAGTACAGCGCGTTCTCCGAGATTGCCGGGGTCGCCATGCAGACCTCGCCCATGGGGTTCTGGGCAAGTAGCTTGAACTTGGGACCCGCCTGGACCACAAAGATCTCGCCCTCTTCGCTGGTGTAGTAGAGCTTGCCATCCGCTGAGACGGCGGAGGCGGTGAAGCCGGTGCGTCCCGTGCCCATGCGCTCCTGGTAGAGGCGCTGGCCGCTGGTGGCATCGTAGCAGCTGAGGATTCCCGCATCGTTGCAGACATAGAGGTGCTCGCCCACCACGAGCGGGGTCTGCATGTACGCCCCGCCGCGGAGCACGCCCCAGCCGAAGTGGAGGCTCCCCATGCCCTCGGGCGGGAGGATCAGCTCGCCCGTGGCGCTGGGACGGATGGCGTAGATCGGGGCCTGGCGACCGTGGGCATTGGTGATAAAGATCAGCCCCTGCCCGACAATGGGCGTCGGGACCGGAATATCGCCGCCCCCGGTGAGCTTCCAGAGCGACTTACCCGTCTTGAGGTCGTAGCCGCCGATATGCTTCCAGCCGTTGCAGACAATCTGGGGCTTGCCACCGACCGTGCAGAGAGTGGGGGTGGACCAGGTCGGCACATCGTTGCGGGGCGTGCGCCAGACATCTTTGCCCGTGGCCGGGTCGAGCGCCGCTAGGAACGAGCCCTTCTGGACATCGCACTGGACAATAATCTTATCGCCTGCAAAGATCGGGGAGCTGGCCCAGCCCCACTGCGCAGTGGCGACCATGTAGTAGCCCGAGTCCAATATCCCAAAGTCCCGCTTCCAGAGCAGCTTACCCGCTAGGTCGTAGCAGTAGAGCCCCTCGGAGCCAAAGAACGCCAGGACGCGCTTACCGTCAGTGGCCATGGTCGCGCTGGCCTGTGTGGACTTGGGGTGCCGCGCGATCTTAGGAACCCCCTTGCAGGCGGTCTGCTGCCAGAGAATCTTCCCCGTGCGCTTGTGGAGGCAGTGCACCTGCCACTGGTGCTCGGAGTCGTCGGCGACCGGCTCGATATCGCCGTAGAGCCCGACTTTCAGATTGTTGTTCTTCGGACTCACCGCCGTGGTCACAAAGACTTTATCCCCCCAGATAATCGGGCTGGAGTGCCCAAGCCCGGGGAGCGGTGTCTTGAAGAGGACATTTTTCTTCTCCTCGACATTCCAGACGGTGGGGAGCTTGCTTCCCTCAGCGATCCCGCTTGCGCCGGGACCACGAAACTGCGGCCAGTGGATCGTTGCCATGTTGCTATTCTACCCAGGTATACTCGATATATGGAAATCAAAGATACCGAGTGGCTCTCTGAGCCCAAAAACGATAGCGAGGCGGTCTCTCGTCGTACGGTGCTGACCTCTGCACTGACGGCGGGGTTTGCACTGGCTGTTCAGCCTGTCTCCGCGGAGACCATTATCACCGATACCGCGGGGCTCAAGGCGGGGATGATCAAGTTCAAGGGTGCCGATGGGGTCGAGGTGCCGGCCTACTACGCCGTGCCGGCGAAGGTGGACCCGAAGAAAAAGCCGGCGGTGGTGCTGGTGGTGCAGGAGATCTTTGGGGTGCACGAGCACATCAAGGATGTCTGCCGCCGCTTTGCCAAGCAGGGCTACTTCGCCATCGCGCCCGAGCTCTATGTCCGCGAGGGCAGTGTCTCCGACAAGCCCATGAACGAGATCTTCCCGATCGTCGGCAAGGTCCCCGATGCCCAGGTAATGACTGATCTGGATGCCGCTGTCGCCTACGCCGCCTCGACCGGAAAGGCCGACTCCAGCCGTGTGGCGATCACGGGCTTCTGCTGGGGCGGACGGATCGTCTGGCTCTACGCGGCGCACAACCCGAAGCTCAAGGCGGGCGCGGCCTGGTACGGTCGGCTTGTCGGGCAGAGCAACCCGCTCCAGCCCAAGAGCCCCACGGAGCTCGCCGCGAGCATCAAGGCACCGATCCTGGGCCTCTATGGTGCCAAAGACCGGGGAATCCCGCTCGATAGCATCGAGGGAATGCGCGCGGCGCTGAAGACCGCAGGCAATACCAAGTGCGAGATCCTTGTCTACCCCGACTCCGAGCACGGCTTCCACGCCGACTACCGCCCCAGCTACAACGAGAAAGACGCCAAGGACGGCTTTACCAAGCTCCTGGCTTGGTTTAAGAAGAACGGGGCGTAGTGTAGGTTGCCCTGTGTGATCGCCCCCGTTGGAGGGGGGCGTCTTGCTGTCGTCGCAGGCTCCGACACGAAGGCCTCCGGCCATACCGAATTATGGCCGAAGGCCTTTCTAGCGCGAAGCGCTCGTTGACGCCCCCCTCCAACGGGGGCGATAAAAAACGGGGGCGATCTACTTCACGCGCTCAAAGATCAGGATATGCTGGCGCGGAAGCGTCTGGTTGTTCTCCACAAACTTGAGGGGGAAGAGAGCCATCTCTTTCTTCACCTGTGCGACACTGAGCTTGTGCACCTCTTTGATCGGGACAGCGGGGTCCTCCTTGCGGTACTCCACAAAGACAATCCGCCCGCCGATCTTGAGTGCCTTGACCATCGCGGAGATCATCTCGTAGGGCTTGTCGAACTCGTGGTAGACATCCACCATGATCTGCAGGTCGCAGGACTTCTCCGGCAGCTTGGGATCGTCGGTCTTGCCTAGGACAACCTCGACATTGCCGATCCCGTTTTGCTTCTTCTTCTGCTCGATAATGGCCAGCATCTCCGGCTGGATATCCACGGCGAGCACTTTTCCGCCGGGCACGAGCTGCTTGGCCATCATAAAGCTTAGGTAGCCGCTCCCCGCACCGATATCGGCGACCACCATTCCGGGCTTGAGCTTGAGCGACTTCACGAGAAGCGTCGGGGCCTCTTCCTCCTCACGCTCTGGGCGGTCGAGCCAGTCGGCGCCTTCATGGCCCATGACCTGCGCGATCTCACGGCCTAGATAGAAGATTCCCGTCCCATTGGGATCGTGAAAGGCGCGGCGGATGTAGGGGGGCTTTTTCGGGGGTGTTTGCATAGGTTTCTCGCTCCATTAGCTCCAAGGTTCAGGGAAGACCGAGTGGTAGCGCGTGCTCTTGCGGGGCTCGAACTGGAGAGCCTCCACGGCATCGCGGAAGGCGAAGTAGTGCGGGGTCTGCTGGTGGGCCTTGAAGTCGTCCTCGGAGTGGTAGACCTCGTAGAGAAAGAAGCTCTCCGGCTCACCGTCGGGCACGGGCCCGGCCTGGCGCAGGACATCGAAGCGCGCACAGCCCGGCTCCTGCACCGAGCCCTCGTGGTTCTGGCGGATGAGGTCGATAAAGGCATCACTCATTCCCGGCTTGATTCGGATCGGGACACAGACAACGTACATGAGCGGATTATACCTTGTAGGGGCCATCGGGGACCGGCACGCCAAAGTCGGGTGTCCCTTCGGCGGTCCAGGAAAACGCCTGGGCACGGGTCGCGCGGTCGGGGTTGTGGAGCGGCTCGCCCTTGATCGTCTCGTAGGCACGGGCGTGGTAGACCAGGATATCCACCGTGCCATCGGGCGAGGTCGTGAAGCTATTGTGCCCCGGCCCAAACTGGCTGCTGGGGGCGTGGCTCCGAAACACAGGCTCGGGCGACTTCACCCACGAGGCCGGGTCGAGCAGGTCGGCGTCTTCGCTTGCCGTGAGGAGCCCCATGCAGTAGTTGGCATCGGTGGCGCTGGCGGAGTAGGTCAGGAAGAGGCGCCCGTTGCGGATCAGCACGGCGGGCCCTTCGTTGACATGGTGCCCGTGCCGCTCCCAGTCGAGCTCGGGGCGGGTGAGGACGATCTGTGGCCCAGTCAGTGTCCAGGGATTCTCCAGCTCTGCCAGGCAGAGCGCCGTGCCCGGTGCCGGGGGGAGGTTCTGCGCCCAGACCAGGTAGCGCCGCCCTCGGTGCGTGAAGGTGGTGGCATCGAGGGAGAAGGCATCCCACGCGGTTTCGATCCGACCGCGCTCCTGCCAAGGGCCGTCGAGGGGATTGGCCGCGGCGCACTCCAGGACATAGGGACGGATGTGCCAGATATCGTCGGTGTCACCCGCCGCGAAGTAGAGGTACCAGGTGCCGTCGATAACGTGGAGCTCCGGTGCCCAGATATGTGCGCCCTGTGGCCCGCTCGTGTGCTGGTGCCAGATCGTCACCGGCTCTGCCTCGGTTAGACCCGCGAGGCTACGGGCACGGCGTAGCTCGATCCGGTCGTAGGCGGGGACCGTGGCCGTGAGGTAGTAGTAGCCGTCGGTGTGGAGCACGATATGCGGGTCTGCCCGCTGCGCGACCAAGGGGTTGCACCACGCGAGAATGGTTTCGTCGTTCATGTCTAGAAGGATACAGTAGATCAGCCCGGACAACATAGTCGCCCGGACAACGAGTGTCCGGGCTTGAGAGGGCGACGGGCACCTTCGTGCCCAGCAGATTCCGTTGGCTGCGAAGGCAGCCGTAGCCCTCTCAAGCCCGAGGACTCGTTCCTAGGGCAAAACTCGTTCCTCGGGCTCTTGTGCTTCCGGTAACTCGTGGTTCCGGCAATCTGCTCGGGGCGGTATGATAGGAACACTTAGAAAATCGGAGCGAATGGGAAATGACAACGAGACTGCTGGTGGTGGCAACGGCGCTCTTGGGGGGGAGTATCGGGGGCGGTGTGCGACATCGCGACATTACACCGGCGCAGCTACGGGAGAAGCTAAGCGAGGCCGCACGCTTCTCGGAGAAGAAGTATAGCCCGGCAAGCTGGACGGAGCTACGGCTGGTGATGGCGCAGGCGCGGCAGGTCGTGGACCGGGCGGGGGCATCGCCTGCGGAGCTTGAGGCCGCCTTGGTGCGGGTGCAGAAGGGCATCGATGCTCTTAAAGAGCGAGCGAGCATCCCCGATAGCACCCCACGGCTTGGCTTGGCAGCGTCGCTGTTTGCCACGGAGCGCACGGGCCTGGTGAACAATGTCGCCCTGCGCTGGGCCGCCGCCGTCCCCTGCGAGTCCTTTGAGCTCTACCGTGCCACGGGGAGGGGCGGGAGCTTTACGAAGGTCTACAGTGGCCGCGGGATGTCGTTTCAGGACTACGGGCTCAAGCCGGGGAGCTATACCTACAAGCTGGAGGCGCACTCGCAGGGGGGGACACTGACTGCCACCGCCGTGCCGATCACGACCATGCCCCTGCCGTCCCGCCTGCTCGAGTACTCGAACCAGACTGGTGACGGAGCCTCGGCACTGGGCGAGCCGCTGAAGGTGGGCAAGACCTACTACAAGTTCGAGGGCAAGCGCGACGGCAAGACAGTCCGCTACTCGGTGCAGACCTCGCTCGATGGCAAGAGCTGGAAGGACGGTCCGGTGGTGCTCGACGAGACCAGCCACCCCGAGCTCGCCGACTTCAAGTTCGAGGCCAACAACATCTTCTACGACAAGGCCCGCGACCGGATTGTCTGGTGGTGCCACTGGGAGCGCTCGGGGGGAAGCTACGCCGACGGGCGCGCCTTTGTGGCGACCGCAAAGCCCGGTGAGCGCTTCCAGGTCCACCGGATCGAGAGCCCCTTGGGAGTCCAGGTTCGTGATATGAGTGTCTTTATCGACGACGATAAAAAAGGCTACTTGGTGGCGGCGTCGAACGTCCCCGGGCAGGGTGCGAACGCCACTCTCACGCTCTTTGCCCTCAACGACGACTACACGGCGGTGACCCGCATTGTCAATAAGGCGATGGAGGAGGAGTACCGCGAGGCACCGCATATCGTCAAGACCGGTGGCTTCTACTACCTCTTCTTCTCCCAGGCGGCGGGCTGGTACCCGAGCCGCGCGGGCTATGTCACGGCGCGGTCGCTGGAGGGGCGCTGGAGCGAGCCGCGTGCCTTGGGCAACTCCTCCACCTTCGCGGCGCAGTCCGGGGCGATCTTGGACTACGGCCGTGGAAAGTCCTTTACGCCCGTGCTCATGGCCAACCGCTGGATCCGTGGGGAGGGGACCAGCGCCAACGCCGCGATTCCGCTCCAGTGCGTCGCGGGCTTTGCCTTGGGAGACTACGCCCCGACTCTCTTGCTGGACCCGGCAAGGGGCCTGGTCATTCCCCTTGAGGCAGGGCGGCTGCTCTCGCAGGACCGGCCCGCGACGGCCTCGCTTCCAGGGAGCCCCGACCACGATGTCAGCAGGGCGTTCGATGGCGACTACAGCACGGCGTTCCAGAGCGACGAGAAAAAGTGGCCTTTTACGGTGACCACGGACCTGGGCGCGGTGTGCAAGGTGCAGAATGTCCAGATCTCCTGGCACCTGCACAAGGGCTCCGAGGCCTACTACAAGTACACCCTGGAGGGCAGCGTCGATGGCAAGGCCTGGCGCGTCCTACTGGACCGCACCGATGATAAAGACACGCGGGTTAGCAAGACCTACGGCTTTAGCAACGACCTCCTTCCCGATTCCCCCGCCGTGCGCTATGTGCGGGTGGTGGTGCAGCGAGCTGTGCTCCACAACAATCCCAACAACTGGTACCCCCCGACCCTCTATGAAGTGAAAGTCTATGGTATCCGCTCGGCGGAGTAAGACGTTTCCGGTGAGCCGTGAGGCGCTCTGGGAGCTCCTCTCGGACACGGAGCGGCTCAACCGGGAGCTCAAACTTCCCTCGGTCGCGTTCGCCTTTACGCCACGAAGGGAAGGGGGCTCGACGCTACGAGGGGCGGCCCGCTTTGGCCCACTCACGCTACGCTACACCGAGGAGCCGTACCGCTGGGTGCGGCCAAGTCTCTGGTGGGTGCAGCGCTTCCCCGAGAACGGGCCGGTCTCGGTCTACCGTGTGGGCGTGAACCTAGAGCCCGACGGCGCGGGGACACGCCTCACCGCCTGGTCTGAGGCCGAGCCACGTGGCATCGGGGGGACGCTCCTCGCCCAGCGGATTGTGGAGAGTAGCGTGGACGGCCTGCTCCGCGCCTGCACGAGCTTTGCAGCCTACTTGGAAGGCAAGCAACCGACTCCCTATCCCAAACACACCCCGCGCGCCACGGAGAGCAGCTCGCCGCATGGGCTGGCCGAGCGCCTGCGTGCCTTTCTGCTCACCGCTCCCCCCGAGGATATTATTGATTTTCGCCCCTTTGGGCTGGCGGATCGCTGGCAAGAGGATCGAATGGTCGTGCTCAAAGCCTGCCTCGATGCCGTTCGTCGAGGGGAGCTTGAGCTCCACTGGCGCCTGCTCTGTCCCGCCTGCCGTGGCGCGGGGCCGTCGGTGGAGACCTTGGATGCCCTGACATCGGACAAGGCACACTGCGCGTCGTGCAATATCTCCTTTGGCCCCGCCTTCGACCAGGATGTCGAGGTCTGTTTCTCGGTCGCACCCGCCCTCCGCAAGGCCGATGACGGCGCGGCGACCTACTGCATCGGCGGACCGCACCGGATGCGCCATGTCGTGGTGCAGTGGCAAGTCCCGCCAAAGACAACCGAGAAAATAGACGTAGACTTGCCACCAGGAATCTATCGTTTGCGCTCACCACAAACTCAGGACAAAACAGAGTTGCTCTTGCTAGACAAGGAAGGTGGTGGAGAGCTGGCCTATTACCAGGGAGGACTTGTCTCTGATGGCTATCTTGCGCAACCTGAGGGCATAGGGCAGTGTTTTGCCTATGCTCGTGGAAGTTGGCATCTTCGTAACTACGCGGATTTTCCGGTGCTGTTTCGGCTGGAGAGCTTGGGCTGGCGCGAGGATGCGGCGACGGCGGCGCAGGTGACGGCGCTGGGGGAGTTTCGGCGGCACTTTGGCTCGGAGGTGCTTGCGCCGGGGCAGGAGCTGGTGGTCCGGCAAGTCACCATCCTCTTCACCGACCTCAAGGGCTCCACCCAGATGTACGCCACCCAGGGCGATGCGCCGTCGTATGCCACCGTGCGCGCCCACTTCGAGCAGCTCACCCAGATTCTGGAGCGGCACGACGGGGCGCTTATCAAGACCATCGGGGATGCGGTGATGGCGGCGTTCCAGGACCCCGCGCAAGCAGTGCAGGCAGCGCTGGCGATCCAGAGAGAGTGCGCCCCGCTCGTGGTCAAGCTGGGATTGCACAATGGCCCCGCCCTAGCCGTCACCGCCAACGGCCAGCTCGACTACTTCGGCCAGACCGTCAACCTGGCGAGCCGTGTCCAAGGCCAGAGCCACGGCGGCGATATCGTCGTCACCGACAGCCTGATCGCCTACGTCCCTGAGGCAATGCCCCGTGCGAGCTTCACCGCCCAGCTAAAAGGCACCGATCAGCCCCTCACCCTCTGGCGTATAGTCTTGAATGATAAAATACCATGATATGCCTCGTCGGGATAAAGCGCATCTTGCTGTTCGTCATGCCCTCGAAAAAGAAGGGTGGGTTATTACACACGATCCGCTTTTATTAGAGTACGGTGGCACGAATCTCTTCGTGGATCTAGGGGCAGAGCAGCCTCTGGGGGCAGAAAAAGAGGGCCAGCAGATCGCGGTGGAGATCAAAGGCTTTCAATCCCCCTCCGACATGAACGAGTGGGAAAAAGCACTCGGGCAGTATCTATTTTATGAGTTTCTTCTGGAGGAGCAATATCCCGGCCGTGTGTTGTTTTTAGCAATGCCCGACGAGGCATACCATCGCGTTTTTCAAGATGCCCGTGGCTTGGAATTTATTCGCAGCCGGAGAATTCGCTTGCTGACCTATCTTGAAAGGGAAGAAGAGGTTAAGGAATGGATTCACTAAAAACGATAATCAAGAAAATATTGACAGAGTATGTGGAGTTTTTTGGGGTGCAACCTACTATGGAGATTGAAGCGATTTTTGACGATGAGAAAGGTCATTATGAGCTTCTACAGCATGGTTGGATAGGGAATCGGCGTGTTCATGGTGTCTTTTTGCATCTGGATATTAAGGGGGAGAAGATTTGGATCCAGCACGATGGCACCAGTGAGGGAATCGCCGTAGAGCTGATGGAAGCAGGTATCTCGCCGAAGCAGATCGTTCTCGCTTTCCGAAGTCCCCGTGAGCGTGAGGGGGGAATCTTCGCGGTTGCCTGACAGTGTTGCGTTAGCGCCAGCGCTGCCACTCTAGGCCGGGACGATCGACGCGGAACTGCACGAGGCGCATCTGTTTTGCCTCGGTGACATAGGCCGTGCGACCGTCCTTGCCCCCGAAGCAGATATTGGTGGGGTGCTCTCCCAGGACATCGATCTCTTGCAAGACCTCGGCGCGGGGGGAGAGCTTGACCACGGTGCCCTTACCATGGCGCGTCGCGTAGAGGTTGCCGTCGATATCGCAGCGCATGCCATCGAAGCCAAAGTCGTCGAACTTTTTAAAGAGCCGCTTGTTCTTGAGCGCACCATCACGGGCGATCTCGAAGGCCCAGATCGTCCGCTGGACACTCTCATTGACATAGAGCGTCTTGCCATCGGGGCTTACCTCAATCCCATTGGTCGTGCCCATGTCGCTTGCCTCGAGGATCGTTGTGCCGTCTTTGGTGACCCGCCAGAGCTGCCCGGTGCTATTGCCCCAGTTGGGATCGCTGGCGTAGAGGGTCCCGTTGGCCGCAATCGCTAGATCGTTGGGCTGGTTCATCTTGTCATTGTGTGCAAAGACACTTAAAGCTTTGGTGCGTGCATCGACTCGCAGGACATTGTGGTCGGTGTAGTCTGCGATAAACATATTCCCCGCTCGGTCGAAGCGGATCCCATTGCCTGCGCTCTTCTCGGGGACCTGGAGATAGAGCTCCGCCTTGCCATCGGGGGTAACCTTGGCGATTCCTCGCTTGTCGCGAAAGCTCACACAGTAGATATTGCCGTCGCGGTCGCACGCCGGCCCCTCGATTCCTGCGGTAAAATCTCCCTGGGTAAGCGGTGTGGCGACATAAAGTGTCTCAGACATGTTGCTATTTTACAGGAAACGTCGCTAGCGAAGGTGGAGGTAGTAGAGATGCAGCGCAAGACTTTCTTAGCACTCACCACGGGGGGGCTCCTCGCCGCGCTTCTAGGAGAGGCTCGGGCGCAGGAGGCAGTGCCCCGACGACAGAAGCGCTTCACTCCGACAAAGCCGCTGGAGGCGTTCTCGTCGCGCCCTCCATTCCCTTACGCTCTGGTGGAGGAGCGCCCCGGCTTGCAGCTCTACTCCCCCCGCTTCAATGAGATTATCGGTGTGGTTCCTGGGGAGGCTGTGGAGTGGGTGGCGACACCGGTTCAGGTCAAGCGGGTGGACCGCAAGCGAAACGACGTGCGGCTCTACGACCAAGACGATGGGCTGATGCCGGGGACGATCCTGGGGCTGGTCGGGGAGGGAGACGAGGCCTACGTGCTGGTGAAGGGCGCGGATAATGCGCTTGCTCTGTGCGCGTTTGACCCCACCAAAGACCGTTTTGAGAGCTTTCCGCTGGAGGGCACCGCAAAGCTTCGTCCAACCGGAGGCCAACGGTCGCGCCCCCAGCTGGTCCTGGGGCAAGACACGGTCGCCTTCATCCCTGAGCTCATTAGCCCGCGTCTGACCGGAGTGCCCCCGTTCTTTACCTTTGATCGACGCACGCGAAAGCTCGAGAATGGGAGCTGGTCCCAGGAGCTGCTGAGAAGCCTAGACCCCCTGATGATCGCGTTTGCCGCGGTCGTGGGCGGCACGCTCTGGCTGGGGACACAGGTGGGGGTGCTGGGGGTGCCACTCCCCGCCCAGGGGGCCGCGGCAAGCTGGCCGCGCTCAGGGCCACTGCTGTATGTTCGCTGTGGAGCCGCCCTCCCCGACGGTGCCTTTGTCTTGCTTACCTATGACCCGCTCCGCGAGAGAACTCCCACCCTGCTCCGGCTAGACCCAAAGACAGGGCAGACCAGCACAGTCTCGTGGGGGAGCTTTGCCTTGATGCCCAATGGCGAAATTCCCCTGCTGATGCCCGACGGGGCGGGAGGGGTCTGGCAGATCGGGGGGATGATCCCAGGCGACACGACTGCGTTTTCCACTGGGCCCAGTGTCCATCGCCTCAAGTCCCTCAGTGCAACCACCTGGGAGAAGGTCAGCTGGAGCGATGCGGGTCCGAACCGGCCTGTTCTGCCCGGTGTGCGCATCACCCTCGCTCAGGAAGAGACCCTCCCGACGCCCGTGGCAGCGGCACTGGTCTGCTACCTTCTGGACATACAGTATCGGATGATGGCGCTGGGCCATCGTATCGACCAGGACATGTGGCTACGTCAGCGATTCTGGCGCTGGTGTAGCCCCGAGCCCCCCGCCCAAGTGCCACCAGAGCTTGTCCAAGGCGGGATGCTCACGCTCCAGAGGCTGGGGATCACGGACACCAAGGACCCGGCAAAGACCTGGCTTGGTGAGGTGGGGGGCTTTGCACTGGCTCCAAAGCGGGAGCTCGACCCGCGTGAGGGAGCACCGCGCCTCCCCGTGGGGCTTCTCTCCGAGCAGCGGATCGAGACACCGGGGGCACAGCACTTTCCGGTGGAAGTGTCGCGGACCCGGAGCGCGATCTCCGTGGGCAAGTTCCTGCGTGGCAAGGAGGCTCTTGTCATCACCCAAACCGAGAGGAATCTCCTGCGGCTGACAAAAGAAGGGCCGGTCGCCGTGCTCCCCGCAGCCTCCCGGGTGCCCCGCATGCCCTTTCAAGGAGGCGTGAGCGCGGGGTCGAGCGGGACGTGTTTTGTCTGGTCGCAACGCGGGGATCAGCAGGTGCTTCTGCGCTGGGACGAGAGCAAGCAGGCGCTGGTGGAGACCGTCATTCCTCTGAGACAAACCACTATTTTTGAGCTGGGAGGAACCAAGCAGGGGCTCTGGATGCGGGGGGCGTCTACCGCGACCACGCAGGTTCTGAGCTTCCTCGCCATTGCTCCCGATGGCTCCGCGATGGGGACGTGGGAGACCCTTACGCTGGAGCTCCCCGCCAAAGCGCAGTGTATTGGATTTGGAGCAACCGCTGTCTGGTTCCAGAGCTTCCTACCCACAGGGAAGTTTGCGGTGCATGCCTGGGACACCGAGAAGCGGTGCTGGAGCTCTGTCGAGGGGCTGAGTGGGCTGGTGATGACCTCGGGGGCGAACTTTCAGACAGTCGAGTCGCCCGATGGTGCAAGCTGGCTCTTTCTAGGAGGTGCCGAGCCGGGGCTGCTCCGCTACGACCCTGCAAAGTCGACTCTGGAGCTTGCATCGGCAGCGAACACGGTGTTAAAGCCTCCCAAGAACGGAGTGGTGATCGCGGCCACACGCGAGGCGGTCTGGGTCGCCGGGTTTCCGGGGTACTGGCGCTACGACCAGGCAAAGCGGAGCTGGAGCAAGCCGGAACAAGCCCAAGGTGGGCTACCTTTTGATTCGGTCTCCCAGGGAATGCCCTACTCCTCCATCCCGGATAACGAAGGGGGCTGGTGGGTAGGAGCTAACCAGGCGCTCTGGCGCTTTGACCCCGTGCGCGGGAGCTGGCAGGAGCAGACCCTGGCAGTCTCCCCCGAGCTGGGAGTCGTCATGCCGTCCCTGGTCACCGACGACACGGTCTGGGGAATGGCGGGGGCGCTGGTGGCACGGCTGGACCGTAAGACCGGGAAGGCCCGGACCTATGGGAAAGAGAGTGGGGTAGTCCTCCCTCGGATGGCAATGAACTTGGCCAGCGAGTCTCTTCAGACGGCGGGGGGGCGTCTCTGGATGCTGGCGCAGCCCAGCCTGATCTACTTCGATGCGAAAGAGGATCGGTTTCTGCCGGTAGACTTTCCCGAGGAGAAAAATCCCGTCAACCCCCGTCGTTTTACGGCGATCGTGAGCGATCCCTGGCGGCCACAGGGCGTGATTGTCTTGGTGACGACTGGCCCTGCCTGCAAGCTCTACCGGGGGGAGGGGGGCAAGTTCGATCCCACCCCGCTGCCCCAGCCCCCCGAGCTCGGGATGTACTTCCACCTGGCGGTACTGGGGCGTTTTCTCTATGTCGGGGCCATGGAGGGGCTCTGGCGCATCGATGCCTCGGGCCGCTGGGAGCGGGTTGTCGCGGGGATGCGCAGTACCCGGTTTTTCCGCGACAGGGAACAGCCCGATGTCCTGTGGGCACTGGGGGCCTCGACCTTCCGCTTTGGCCCGGACCCTATCGTCCGTATTGGCCCGGGATAGCGCGCCGGCTAGCTCAGAATCCCCTTGAGCACGGTGGCACCCTCGACCCCGGTCAGCTTGGCGTCCAGGCCCTGGAACTTGTAGGTAAAGGCGCTGTGGTCGATTCCGAGCAGGTGGAGCATGGTCGCGTGGAGGTCATGGACCGTGGCCACATTCTCCTGCGCGGCGTAGCCCAGCTCATCGGTGGCACCGTAGACCAGGCCGCCTTGGACTCCCGCCCCTGCCACCCAGAGCGACATCGCCTTGTTGTGGTGGTCGCGGCCCGTGGTGCCCTTGTTGCTCTGGGACATGGGCGTCCGGCCAAACTCGCCCGACCAGACAATCAGCGTATCGTCGAAGAGCCCGCGCTGCTTGAGGTCTTTGATCAGCGCGGCGCAGGCCTGGTCCACTTCTTTGGCACGCAGGGGAAGCTCCTCGCGTAGCTGGCTGTGGTGGTCCCAGTCGCGGTGGTAGAGCTGGATAAACCGCACACCGCGCTCCGCCAGTCGCCGCGCCAGGAGGCAGTTGCTGGCGAAGCTCCCGTCCCCGAGCTGGCAGCCGTAGCTCTCCAGGGTCTCGGGCTTCTCCTGGGAGAGGTCCATCAGGCCCGGCACGGACATCTGCATCTGGTAGGCCAGCTCGTACTGCGCGATTCGGGTGGCGATCTCCGGGTCTTCGACAAAGGAGTTGTGGTGAGCGTTGAGCGACGAGATCGCGGCGATATCGGCCCCTTGTTGCTCTTGTGTCACTCCCTTGGGGCTGGCGAGGTAGAGCACGGGGTCGCCCTTACTGCGGAGCTGCACGCCCTGGAACTTGCTCGGCAGGAACCCGCTGCTCCACTGGCGCGCCGCGATGGGCTGCGGGGAGCGCCCCGGCCCGGTGGAGACTAGCACCACAAACCCCGGGAGGTCCTTAGCCGCACTTCCCAGCCCATAGGTCACCCACGCGCCCATGCTCGGCCGCCCCGCGATCTGGCTGCCCGTGTTCATGAACATGTGCGCCGGGTCGTGGTTAATCGCATCGGTGGTCATGGAGCGGATCAGGCAGATATCGTCGATCATCGCCCCGGTGTGGGGGAGAAGCGTGCTGAGCTCGGTCTGGTGCTTGCCGTACTTGGCAAACGGGAACTGCGGCCCAAAGCAGAGGAGCTTCTGCCCCTGGAGCTGCGCGAGCTGCTGGCCCTTGGTGAAGCTCTCGGGCATGGGCTGGCCATGGAGCTGGGCGAGCTTGGGCTTGGGGTCGAAGAGCTCCAGCTGCGACGGTCCCCCCGCCATGGTGAGCCAGATCACGCGCTTGGCCCCCCTAACCCCCGCCGAGCGGGGGGACAAATAGGAGTCGGATTCCTTTAATTCCCCCCGCCGGGCGGGGGTTAGGGGGGAGGCTTTCGCTTCTAGCGATGCCAGGGCGAGAGCGCCAAGCCCTTGGGAGGTCTTGCCGAGGAAGGCGCGTCGGGTGAGTTCGTTCATTCTCGTGTTATCGTCTCGTGGAGGTTGAGGAGCACGCGGCAGACCAGGGTCCAGGCCGCGAGCTCCGATTTATCGACATTGGCGGGCACCGGCACCAGCCCGACTGCTAGGACTTCGTCGGCGGCCTTGGGCTCGGCTTTGTAGCGTGCCAGGTGCTTTTTGAGGAGCTCCTGCAAGGTGCGCTGCTCGTTGGTATCGGGGGGGCGCTGGAGCGCTTGCTGCCACGCCCAGGCGAGGCGTGTCTCCTCAGGCTGCTGGAGCACGCGTGTCGCAAAGGCACGGGCGGCCTCGACATAGGTCGGGTCGTTGAGGAGCACCAGCGCTTGCTGCGGGAGGTTGGAGCGACCGCGGTCGGCGGTGCACTCCTCGCGGCTGGGGGCATCGAAGGCCAGGAGCGACGGGTGCAGGAACGTCCTCTGCCACCAGATATAGAGCCCGCGCCGGTACTGGCTCTCCCCGGAGTCGGCGGCGTACTTGCGGGTGGGGAAGTTGAGGTTGTCCCAGTAGCCATCGGGCTGGTAGGGCTTCACGCTCGGTCCCCCTATGGCTGGCGAGAGGAGCCCCGAGATCGCTAGGGCACTGTCGCGCACCAGCTCGGCATCGAGGCGGAAGCGGCTCTGGCGGTCGTAGTCGCGGTTGTCCGGGTCGGCGGCGAGGCGTGCCTTGCTGGTGGTCGAGACCTGCTTGTAGGTATTGCTGGTCACCAGGAGCCGCACCATGTGCTTCACGTCCCAGCCGCTGTCCACAAACTCGCACGCCAGCCAGTCCAGAAGCGCCGGGTTGGTGGGCGGCTCCCCCTGCGCCCCGAGATCGTCGAGGACGCGGCTTAGCCCACTCCCAAAGAGCTGCTTCCAGAGCCGGTTCATCACCGCACGCGCGGTTAGCGGGTTCTCGCGCGAGACGAGCCAGTTGGCAAGATCTAACCTCCCCCCCGGCCCCCCTCCGGCTCCGCGAAGGGGGGGGAGAAAACTGGGAGTTGCTGCCGTCACGACCTCGCCGCTCTCGTCCATCCAGTTTCCACGCGGGAGAATCCGCACAGTGCGACGCTTCTCCGTGCTCACGGAGACCAGGCAGCGGGTGAGAGTGGCTTCGTAGGCCTTCTTCTCCGCCCCTTTGAGCTGCGCGAGACGCTTTTCCTGCTCCGGTGTGGCAACCACCATTCCTGGCTCGCGCACGGCGACAATGCCCTCTTGGATATCGGCGAAGTAGGCACCCAGGCGGAAGAAATCTCTTTGCGTAATGGGGTCGAACTTATGGTCGTGGCAGTTGGCGCAGCCCGTGGTCAGGCCCAGCCATGCCGTCCCGACCGCCCGCACCCGGTCGGTGAGCATGCGCGCTTCGTAGTCCTTGGGCTGGGCACCGCCCTCTTCCGTGGTGAGGAGCAGGCGATTGAACGCGGAGCCGACTCGGGTCTCTTGGCTGGCATCGGGGAGGAGATCGCCGGCGATTTGCTCCTGCGTAAACCGATCGAAGCGCTTGTTGCTATTGAACGCATTTATGACGTAGTCCCGGTAGGGCCAGACATTGCGCGGCGTGTCGCTGTGGTAGCCGATGGTGTCCGCAAAGCGCACGACATCGAGCCAGCCCTGCGCCATGCGCTCGCCGTAGTGGGGATTGGCCAGCACCCGCTCGACCAGCTTTGCGTAGGCATCGGGCGCTCTGTCCTGCTCAAAGGCCGCCACTTCCTGCGGTGTCGGGGGAAGCCCCAGCAGGTCGGCGTAGAGGCGGCGAATGAGAATCCGGCGGCTCGCCGTGGGGGAGGGAGTGAGGCCCTTGCTCGCCAGCCGCGCCTGCACGAGGAAGTCAGTGGGCTGCTTGCCCGCGGGAATCGCGGCCTTGACCGGCGCTTCAAAGGCCCAGTGCTTCTGGTAGGCCGCGCCCTCGGCAACCCAGCGCTTGAGGGTCTCTTTCTGCGTGGGAGTGAGCTGCTTATGGCTCTCCGCTGGCGGCATGAGCCCGGCATCGGGTGCCGCGAAGATGCGCTTCACCAAGGCACCCTTGGTCGCTGCATTGGGCTGGTCCAGCCGCAGACCTGCCTGCCGCTTGCCTGCATCCGGGCCGTGGCAGTAGAAGCAGTTGTCGGAGAGGATCGGGCGGATGTCCCGGTTGAACTCCAAAGCTCCCCCTACCCCCGTCCGATGGGGGAGAGGTTTCGGGGGCTGGACAGCCGCCGCGGTCAGAGTAGCCGCGAGGAAGGCGCATGCAATCCCCGCATGCCTCGTCGGTACAGGCTGCTTCCGAGCGAAGCGAGGCGGCGGAACGCCCCATAGCCCCATGATTTCCATGAGGGAGCAATGCGTGAGTTTCATCCGAGGCAGATTAGCTCCTTCATAGTTCTATGGTAGAGCTTTCCATTGACCGCGGTCGGGGTGTTCAGGCTCCAGGTCTGCCCGAGGGGGCCGAGATCATTGACCGCCAGAATCGCGCGCTCGTCCATGGTCTTCGCCTTGCCATTGAGCACATAGGTCACCCCGTTCTGCACCGTGTAGTAGATTCTGCCATCCACGGCGATGGGGGAGCCGATAAAGACCCAGTGCCAGCCGTCGCGCTTGGAGCGGCCATCCTGGGCGATATCACGGCCCCGGGAGTTGACAGTCGAGGCGGGCACGGGCTTCTTGTAGACCCCGCCGGGCGCGGTAGGGAGCTCCAGGTACTCGACCTTGCCCGATGCTAGGTTAACGCGGCCCGCGCAGTAGAGCGGTCCCGTGGGGCCTTGGCCGTAGGCGGGCTGTGGGTTGGAGAAGCAGAGAAACCAGCAGTGGCCGTCGATGACGATATTCGTAAACCACGCCGGGAAGACCTTGATCTTGCGCTGCTTCAGATTGACTCCGCTCTCCGTGGCGTACTGAGCGCCGTCCCAGGTGCGGAGCGAGACACTCAGATCAAGCGCAATCTTCCGCAGGATCTTTCCGGTCTTGCTCTCCAGCACGGTCAGCTCGGACTTGTCCTCGTCGATCCACACCGCGATTTTCTCATCCCAGTGCATGTTGTAGAGCGCCTTGCCGGTCAGCTCCGTTCGCCAGAGGGTCTTGCCATCGGTGAGGCGGGTGAGGGAGAGACCCGTGGGCTTCTCGGGGACATCGTGGTGCCCACCGCGGCCCTGCAAGACACACGGGACGCCGTCGAGTTTCCCGTAGACCGGCGTGTTGTAGTGTGTCAGGGCGTCTTCGGCTACCCACAGAACTTTCCCTGTGGCGGCATCGAGGCCCTTGAGGTAGTTCCACGGGTCGCGCTCGCGCTGCGGGTCGCCGGGCTCGCGCGGCTCGCAGCTCAGGAGAATCCCGTTGTCGAGGATCGGCTCGAACTGCTTGTTGAACGGGCGCCCCGTGGTCGGCTTCCACTCCCGCCGCCAGAGCACTTTCCCCGTGGCCGCCTCGCAGCACGCAATCTGCCCGCTGGAGTTGGTGAACCAGACGCGCTTGCCGTCGGTGACCGGGGTGGGCGACGACGAGTCCGAGAAGCCGTAGGCATAGGGGCTGGGCTCGGCCGCGTTGAGCGCGACACTCCAGAGAATCTTGCCAGTCTTTGCATCCACGCAGTGCCCGACAATATTTCCGCCCTCTTTGGCTGTGTTGCTCTCTGCCTGCTCCGCCATCGTGGTCAGGAAAAGCCAGTCTCCCCAGACCGCGAGCCCACTCTGCCCCGTCTCCGGGAGTGTCGTCTTCCAGACAACGCCCTTGTTCTCCGCAACGCTCCAAGAAATCGGAGCCTTCCCCGATGTTTGCCAGTTTCCCTTAGGCCCGGCTGCCTGTGGCCAGTTACTCATACTCCCTTATTGGGCATCGTCTCCTATTTCCCCTTCTCTGGCAATGCGTCCTTACTCGCAGCAAAATCGGGCACGCTCGGCGACAGCTCGTCGGAGCGTTTCGGAGACGGTTCGTGCCATGGTTAGACCAGTGGTTTTGGGGTTAGCTTTAGCTCTGTCATGACCTGATCCAGGCTCTGACCGCGTAGCTCAGCGAGCTCCAGCAGAAGTGCTAGGCGAGCTGCATTTTGTTTTTCACGCTGGTGGGAGAGGGTAAGGAGCTCTGTTTGCTCCGCTGCCGTTAAATCATCTTGTCGCTCCGCTAGCCGACGAAGCTGAGCCTCTTGGTCTTTTGGGAAGCTGTTTTGCACTCGGGTCAGGAGCTCTTGCTCACGACGCGACTGCTGTCGCAGGGCACGCTGGATGATGCCCTGTTCATCCAGTCCGAGTCGAATGGCTTCCCGGCGTACCCAGTCTTCAACATCGGGCTCTAGGGTAATGGTGAGTGACATGCGCTATTTTATCTCCTCGGGGAACGGGTTTGTGCCATCGAAGCGCACGCGACCGTCTTCTTTGACCGTGAGCGGGGAGTGTTTCTTGAGGTACTCCACCAGCACGGCGCGGCGGGTGGTGCCGGTCTCCTTGCCATCTAGGGCGACCCGGCGGATGGCGCTGGCGAAGAGATACGACGAGGCCGCGCCGGAGTAGTAGGTGTCGTTGTCGATCTCCTTGCCCTTCAGAGTCGCCCCAACCAGGGTCCAGCCAAAGCGCGATGTCCCCCGCTGCTTCACCGAGTAGCGCAGGTTGGCGGAGGGAATGGGCCGCAGGGTTCCCAGGAGCTTCTTGAGGTCTCGGCCCTGGATCTTAAACGTATAGAGCGCGTTGTCAAACGGGTCCAGGGAGACGATATCCCCGAAGGTCACTTTACCCTTGAGCAAGGGGGCGCGCACCCCCGCTTGGTTCTCGATATAGAAGTCCGCGCCGGTCGCCTCCGCCATGGCGTCACAGACCAGGTAGTAGTTGGTGGGTTGGATATCGTGGTCGGGCGTGTCGGTGAGGTCGCTGGTCACCTCCCCGACCACGGTCTCGTACTTGGCCTTGATCTTGTCCCAGTAGCCCGCGACCACTCTTGCCGTCGCCGCGTCCTCAGGAAGGTCCTTGGTGATGGGGATCAGCTTCTCCGTGAACCTATCTATCTTCCACTTGCCTGCCGTGTCCCGCTTGGCCGTGAAGTCCAGCCTCCCTAGCTCCCCGACCCACTGGTGGTCTTGTAGGATAATGGTCCCGTTCTCGACAACTCCCACCGGCAGGCGCGTGTGCGAGTGCGCCCCAACAATGACATCGATACCCGGCACCTGCCGCGCCAGCTGCCGGTCTTCGTCGAGGCCGATGTGCGTGATGGCGATCACCAAGTCGGCTTGCTTGCGTAGCTCCGGCACCAGCGCAGTCGCCACGGTGACGGGATCATCCACCTTGTACGCCGCCTTCGCCGCCGTGTAGGTCTTGGTCGAGCTGGTCACCAGCCCAAAGAGCGCCACTTTTAGCCCGCCCCACTCCTTGATGATATACGGCGGCAGGATCGGCTTGTTGGCTTTCTTCTCGGTCACATTGGCGAGCACGAGCGGGAAGGTCGGGGTTTTTAGTAGCGCCTCGAACTGCGGGACGGTCATATTGAAGTCGTGGTTGCCAAAGACCCCAAAGTCATAACCGACGGCGTTCATCGCGGCGTAGTCGGCTTGGGCAAAGAACTCCACCGAGAAGGGCGAGCCGTCCATGCAGTCGCCCGCATCGATCAGCCAGCAGTTCTTTGCCTCTGCCTTGATGCGCTTCACCAGAGTCGCCCGGCGCGCGATCCCCCCGATGTCTTTCGTGACGGACATCTTTGCCACGGCATCCTTGGGCGAGATACGGCTGGGGTAGGAAAATGGCAGAAGGTGCCCGTGCTGGTCGTTGGTGTGCAGGAGCGTGAAGGACTTGGTTTCCGGTTGTGGTGCTGCGCCTCCCAGGGTTAATAGCGCCAGCAGCGCCCAGAGCGATCGGTTCATGCGGCTATTTTACCGGGGATGGTGCGGGGGTGCGGGGATTGGAAATCCCCGGCACAAGGGAGGAAGCGCCCCGTGGGCGCGGGAGATCGTGTGATTGTCCTCGTCGGTACTTTTTAGGTGGCTGTAGGGCGGGTCGCCGCAGGCGCGGCTGAAGGCCCTATAGCGGGACGTTCACCGTCCAGGCGGCTTTGGTCATTGCGAAGACAAAGTCGCCAATCGGGTCTCCTTGGGGAGTGCGCGATGCGCTGTGGAGGGTTTCCTCGTAGACAAATCCCAGGCGGCGGGGGATGCCTGCACTGCGCACATTGCGTGTGTCGCAGCGGATCTCGACCCGTCTTGCTTCGAGCCTCTGAAATGCATAGTCACAGAGGAGGCGGGCGGCTTCGGTCATGTAGCCCTTTCCCTCCGCGGATGCTCGTAGCCAGTAGCCGATCTGGAAGGAAGGCACCTCCCAGCGGATGCCATACAGCCCGACACCTCCCAGATACTGCCCCGTCTCTCTCTCCCAGATGCTCAGCGACAGATACTCTCGCTTGTTCCAGCTCTCCCGCTCGCTGCACACATACGCCTCGGTTTCGTCTTCGGTGGGGGGAACCGG
Organism: Armatimonas rosea; assembly: GCF_014202505.1. Lineage (NCBI taxonomy): Bacteria > Bacillati > Armatimonadota > Armatimonadia > Armatimonadales > Armatimonadaceae > Armatimonas > Armatimonas rosea. Next base: position 1,537,568 of record NZ_JACHGW010000002.1, read on the forward strand.
GCTGTGTTCATAAGGTCTCCAGGGCTGGAGCCGCTCCCGGCTATCGTCGATGGCTTCCAAGAGAGCCTTCCCATCGCCTGCCCGGTAGGGGCGCAGGAGCACACGCTCGCTGCGGAGCTCTTCCGGTAGGTCTCGTAAAACCGGGGCCTTGTCTTTTTCCATTTGTTTCCTCTCCGTTCAGCGGGGATTGGAAATCCCCGGCACAAGGTTGGGAGCGCCCCGTGGGCGCGGAAAATGCCTATTGCCGCGCGTCCTCGGGACGCTCCCAAACTCCGAGGCGGGTAATTTATCGAAAAGGCGCGTGGAAACCCCGGCCTTCAGGCCGGGTGAGGAAACGTGATGCCAGGAGTCCCTTGGGACGGATGGCTGGACAGATACCCGTC